>NZ_ANAX01000054.1:33127-63975 GCF_000341065.1 Nocardiopsis halotolerans DSM 44410
GGTGCCCGCCTACCGGGATTTCCAGCGGCGCCGCAACGCGCTGGTCGCGGCCGAGCGCGAGCGGCTCCGGCTGGAGGAGTACAGGCCGAAGGTGATGAGCGGGTTCGTCCGCAACAGGCTGCTGGACGAGGCGTACCTACCGTTGATCGGCGACAACCTGGCCAAGCAGCTGGGCGCCGCCGGTGACGACAAACGCACCGACCAGAGCGGTCTGCTGCTGCTCATCTCCCCGCCCGGGTACGGCAAGACCACGCTCATGGAGTACGTGGCCAGTCGTCTGGGGCTGGTGTTCGTGAAGGTCAACGGGCCCGCGCTGGGGCACGCGGTGACCTCGCTGGATCCGGACGAGGCGCCGGACGCGACCTCCCGCCAGGAGGTCGAGAAGATCTCGTTCGCCCTGGAGATGGGCGGCAACACGATGCTGTACCTGGACGACATCCAGCACACGAACCCCGAGCTGCTCCAGAAGTTCATCTCCCTGTGTGACGGCCAGCGCCGTATGGAGGGGGTGTGGAACGGGCGGACCCGGACCTACGACCTGCGGGGCAGGCGCTTCGCGGTGTGCATGGCGGGCAACCCGTACACGGAGCGGGGCAAGCGGTTCCGGATCCCGGACATGCTGGCCAACCGGGCCGACGTGTACAACCTGGGCGACGTGCTGTCGGGCAGGGAGGAGCTGTTCGCGCTGAGCTACGTGGAGAACGCGCTCACCTCGAACCCGACCCTGGCCCCGCTGTCCACGCGGAGCCGGGAGGACGTGTACCGGTTCGTGCGCATGGCCCGGGGCGACGACTCGGTGGGCGTGGACCAGCTCGACCACCCGTACTCGGCCGCCGAGGTGGACCGGATCGTGTCGGTGCTGCGCAAGCTGCTGCGGGTGCAGGAGGTGGTGCTGGCCAACAACCAGGCCTACATCGCCTCGGCGGCGCAGTCGGAGGACGCGCGCACCGAGCCGCCGTTCCAGCTCCAGGGCTCGTACCGGAACATGAACCGGCTGGCGGAGAGGATCGTGCCGGTCATGAACGACGACGAGGTGGAGGCCGTGATCGACGACCACTACCTCGGCGAGGCGCAGACCCTGACCTCGGGCGCGGAGGCGAACCTGCTCAAGCTGGCGGAGCTGCGCGGGGTGATGACCCCCGAGCAGAAGACCCGCTGGGCGGAGGTCAAGGAGGCCTTCCGCCGGAGCCGCGCGCTGGGCGGCGCCGAGGACGACCCCATGACCAGGGCCATCGGCGCGATGGGACTGCTCGCCGACCGGGTGGGCGAGATCGGCACCGCGATCGACAGGTCCCGCGAGGGGTAGGCGCGGGGGCGGGGCCGCCGTCCGGGAACGGGCGGCGGCCCGGCGGGTCGCTTTCCGTGGTGGTAGCGGCAGGTGGCGGTACGGATCTCGTCCCCGCTGATCCGGTGGGCCAACCGGTGTTCGTCGGTGATCCGCCGGGACGGGTGGCCGTGGAAGCCGTGGCGAAGGGGTTCGGGTGTGCCCACGCCCTCGTTGCCGTCGCGGTCGATGTCCTTGACCAGGGCGCTGACGCGTTTCAGGATCCTGCGGTCCCGGCCCCGCCACCAGACGTAGTCCTCCCAGGCGCTCTGCGCCCGGACCGGTTTCATCCGGCCAGGTCCCGTTCGATCCCCTGGTCGGCCTCCAGCTCTTCGATGGCGGTGACGAGGCGTCGCGCGTTCTCCGGGCCGCGGAGGAGGGAGGCGGTCTCTCCGGGGGTCTCGTACTCTGACGAAGCCATCATGACCACCGGTTCATGCCCGGCTCTGGTGATCACGACCTCCTCGCGGTCGTTCACGACGGAGTCGAGCGTGGCCGCGTAGTCCGCGCGGGACTCCGAGTAGCTCATCGTCCTCATCGCTCCGCCTCCCGGGACCGCCGTGTGCGCCAACCCTCGTTGGACGAGATCCCGTACGCGCGCTCCCTGGGTTCTCTACCGCGACGGGTTCAGAGGCGGACGGGTTCGCGCGACGGGTCGGTGAGCATCCGCGGGTCGCGGTCGCGCAGGACCGCGACGAGCGGTGTGGCGGTCCCCGCCTGCTGGACGTCCTCGGCCTCCCCCGTCGTCAGGCCGACGATCTGGTGGAAGAGGACGATCCCGTTGTCGGTGTCCATGACGCGGACGTCGACGTCGGGGATGATGACCAGGGAGGTCATGTCGCCGTTGGCGGGCTCGCCGCCGAGCGGGGACGGGGTGATGATCCAGTGGCCCACGTCCAGGTCGCTGCCCGAGAGGAAGTGGTCGGCGAGTGCGTGGAGGACGCGCAGAGGCCAGGCTGGCACGGTCTCGTCGCCCTCCTCGCGCGGGACGCGGCAGGTGAACTCGAACCCCGCGCCGGAGACCCGGGGTTCCTCGCTGGTCTTCTCCCCCAGTTCGGTCAGCCCGAAGGACACCAGCAGCCAGTGGCCGTCCAGGGGGTAGGCGAGCACCCCGTCGAGTCCCCGCTCCGACTTCCCGTCGGCGGCGAACTGGATGGTCAGCGGCTGCACGTCGGGATAGCGCTCCGCCCACTCCTCGTAGATCCGGACGAGTCCGGGCAGCATCTCCAGCATCGCGTCGTCGCTCTCCACCTCGGGTGACCTTCCGGCCTTCGAGGATATGAGCGCGCCGGGAGCGTCCGGTCCGGTGGTGGACGGCCGGGACGCCGTCGGCCCCGTCCGAGCGTCGCGGACCCGCCGGGAAACGCCCTGGAGATCCACGTGTCCGCCCGACAGGAGAACCGCAGGACACGAACAGGAATCCGGGGGAATATGGTGCCGCACGCCGACGGAGCGAGCCATTCCACAGAGGGCGACCGGATGAAAGCGCGTTACCCGGCAGCGAATTCAGCCCCCGCCGCCGATGACTGACTCGGGCGGTGACGGCCCCGGCCACGGAACCCACGTCCCGCACCGATCGGGGGAACGGGCTCCTACCGGCCAGGAAACCATCCCCACCCTCCTGGGACGGCACGACTCCTGGAACGGTACGAACCACTCAGTCAGGACAAATCCTCGGAATTCGAGGACGCGACCGAAGAGTCCTCCGGTCCGATGCGATCGCGCATCCTCCGGGGACCGCACCGGGGCCCGTGCCCCGCGTTTCGCGTGACCTACGCGGGGCACGCCTCCGCGTAACGGCCACGACCCCCGGAATGCGGGACTCCATTCACGTAACGCTCCCCCAGGAAAGGAACACGATGAATCGCGATACCCGCTCCACCGTGCTGGCGCTGTTCTCCGTCAGTCTGCTCACCCTCGGCGTGACCGGTTTCAGCCAGGAGGCGGCCGGCGCCGAGCCGCGGGGCGCCGAGATCCAGAGCGCGGACGACGGCTCCGAAGGGTTCACCGGGACCCTCTCCGGTGAGGTCGTGTACCTGGCTCCGGGCGAGTACATCGTCAACGACCAGGCGTTCCACGTCACCGAGGACACGCGGATCCTCGGCGGTCTCTACACCTGCGCCCCCGAGGTCCCCACCGACGACATGACCGGAACCGTGGAGTGCGGCCTGGGGGAGTTCGAGTCCGAACTCAGGGACGGCACCGTCGTCCTCGCCGGAGTCGAGGTCGTGGACGGGGTGGCCCGGACGATCACCGAGTTCCAGGCCTGATCCCCCGGGCCCGGGACGGCGAGCGCGACCGGGCCGACCAGGGCGGTGCTCCCCCACGGGACACCGCCCCTCCCCCATGTCCGCCGTCGGTTTCCGACCCCACGTCCTCACCGCTGACAGCCCTCCGCCGATCCGCGCGGATCCGTGCGTAACACTCGGCGCGCACGCCGACATGTAGGGAGAACGACGACCACGGAGGCCGCCCCATGAGTACCGACCACGTGCCCGGCGATCGCGACGGTCCGCCCGACGAGACGGAGTTCCGGCGCTTCTTCACCCGCCACTACCGGGCCGTGTACGACTACGCCTGGCGGCGCGTCGGCCCGTCGATGGCCGACGATGTCGCCTCCGAGGCGCTGGTCGTGGCCTGGCGGCGCTTCCACGAACTCCCGGACCGGCCCCTGCCGTGGTTGTACGGCTGCGCCCGCAGGATCGTCATGGCCAAGGCGCGGCAGGCGCGCGCACGTGACGAGGCGTTCGGCGCGTTCGACGACGAGCGGTTGGCCCAGGCCGGAACGGACACCGCCGACGCGGTGGTGCTGAGGGAGAGCGCCCTGGGTGCCCTCGCGACCCTCAACCCGGCCGAACGGGAACTCGTGATGCTCGTGACCTGGGAGGGTCTGAACTCCCGGGAGGCGGCGCGGGTCATCGGCTGCACCCATGCGGCGGCCCGGGTGCGCCTGTACCGGGCACGCAGGCGCATCGAAGCGCACCTGTCCGGGGACGGCGCCGAGAACGCGCACACCGGCACCGCCGGTACCGGACGCGCTGCCGGGGCCGGTGTCCCCACTTCCGGCACCACTGTGGAGGGAACGCGATGAACGACGTCCGCGAGCTGAGGAGACTGCTCGGAACGCACGATCCGTGCTCCGGCACCGTGATGGACGACGGACGGGTGTCACGGGCCGCGGAGGCCGCGGAACGGATGCTGGCCGCGGCTCCGGCGGACGCGCGTGTCCGGCGGATCCGGAGCCCGCGGCGGCGGTGGACGACCGTGGCCGGTGCGGTGACGGCGGCCGCCGCGCTGAGCGGAGTCCTCGTCCTCGGCACGGAGGCCGGGACGGGCCCCCTCGCCCCTCCCCGGGCGTACGCGGAGGAACCGGCACCGCTGCGCGTGGAGTCCGTCGAACCCGCCGACGCCACGGAACCGCTGCTCACTCTCGCCGAGTCGGCCGAGACGGCCGAGGACGCGATCGCCGCCGCGGACGGCGGTGACGTCGCCTACGTCCGCACGTCGCGGATGGACCTGCTGATGGTGAACGGCGGCGGCGACGGACCCGACAGCTCCGGTTTCGTCCCCGCGGAGACGGAGTCCTGGTACGCACCGGACGGCTCCTACAGGGAGGCCTACCGCCCCGAGCCCCCGGAGGATCTGCGCGGCGACCACGAGGAGCACCTGGAGATCCTGGACAGCGGCCCGGAGGACCGAACGTATCCGGCGGGCTCCCTGCTGGAGGGGATGCGGCCCGAGGCGCTGCCGGCCGACCCCGACGAGGCGGCCGAGGCGTTCGCCCGGGCCCCCCTGAACGGAGGCCCCGGCGGGGAGCACGACCCCGAGGACCTGCGGGTGTTCATGACGGGCCTGGACTTCTACCACGACCGGCTGCCGATGGGGCCGGAGGAACGCGCGGCGGTGCTGCGCGCGCTGGCGGAGAGGCCCGAGTTCCGGTACGTCGGCCGGGCCGACGACCGCGAGGGCCGGAGCGGGCTGCTGTTCGAGGCCTCGGTGGAGTCGGACGGCGCGAACCCCGCGCTGCGGTACCGCCTGCTCTTCGACGAGGACACGGGCGCGCTGCTGTACCGGGAGGAGCAGCAGAACGGCGAGAACCCGATCGGCGAGCGCCTGTCGGCCTTCGGGTTGGAACCGCCGGTACTGACGTCCTATGTCACCTACCTGGAGTCGGGCTGGACGGAGGACCTGGAGTCGCGGCCCTGAGGTGCGTTCCGGCCGTCCGGTCCGTCCCCGACGGCGCGGGTGAACGCGGGGAGGTGGTGACCACCGCCTCCCCGTCTCCCATCGCGCGCATGGGAGCGCTCCCGTGATGTGGATCACACCCCTTCGTCCTCCGCTGGAACTTTCGTCCCACTTTCGTATCCGCTGAGACACAAGTCCCTGCCCCCTACTGGCGCAGGTGGCTACTCGGTAGTAACATTGACTTGTTACTAGTCGGTAGATCCGCGTGTACAGACACCGCGGCCAGGGACACAGCGGAGCTGTCCATGACGCATTACAAGAGCAACCTGCGCGACATCGAGTTCAACCTCTTCGAGGTCTTCAAGCGCCAGGACGTACTGGGCGAGGCCCCCTTCGACGAGCTCGACGAGGAGACCGCCCGCACGATCCTGGACGAGGTCAACCGCCTCGCCACCGGCGTCATCGCCGAGTCCTTCGAGGACGCGGACCGCAACCCCCCGGTCTTCGACCCGAAGACGAACACCGTCGCGATCCCCGAGAGCCTGAAGAAGTCCTACCAGGCCTACATGGACGCCGGCTGGTACAACCTCGACCTCCCCCAGGAGCTCGGCGGCCTCGGCGCGCCCCGCTCCCTGGTCTGGTCCGCGGCCGAGCTGATCCTCGGCTCCAACCCCTCCGTCCACATGTACTCGGCCGGTCCGGGCTTCGCGAGCATCCTGTTCTCGGAGGGCAACGAGAAGCAGAAGGAGTTCGCCCGCCTGGCCATCGAGCGCGGCTGGGGCGCCACCATGGTGCTGACCGAGCCCGACGCCGGGTCGGACGTCGGCGCGGGCCGCACCAAGGCCACCGACCAGGGCGACGGCACCTGGCACATCGAGGGCGTGAAGCGCTTCATCACCTCGGCCGAGCACGACATGAGCGAGAACATCTTCCACCTGGTGCTCGCGCGCCCCGAGGGCGCGGGCCCCGGCACCAAGGGCCTCTCGCTCTTCCTGGTCCCCAAGTACCTGGTCAACGAGGACGGCTCGCTCGGTGAGCGCAACGGCGCCTACGTGACCAACGTCGAGCACAAGATGGGCCTCAAGGCCTCCACCACCTGCGAGCTGACCTTCGGCGACAAGCACCCCGCCATCGGTTACCTCGTGGGCGACAAGCACGACGGCATCCGCCAGATGTTCCTCATCATCGAGTACGCGCGCATGATGGTCGGGACGAAGGCGATCGCCACCCTGTCCACCGGCTACCTCAACGCCCTGGAGTACGCCAAGGAGCGCGTGCAGGGCAACGACCTGGCCGGGGACAAGAACTCCCCCAAGGTGACCATCACCCACCACCCGGACGTGCGCCGCAGTCTCATGACGCAGAAGTCCTACGTGGAGGCCATGCGCGCCCTGGTCCTGTACACCGCCACCCAGCAGGACGCGATCCAGATCGCGCACCAGGCGGGCCGGGACGTCACCGAACTGGAGGCGATGAACGACCTCCTGCTGCCGATCGTCAAGGGCGTGGGCTCCGAGCGCTCCTACGCGCTGCTCGCCGAGTCCCTCCAGACCCTGGGCGGCTCCGGGTTCCTCCAGGAGTACCCGATCGAGCAGTACATCCGCGACGCCAAGATCGACACCCTCTACGAGGGCACCACCGCGATCCAGGCCCAGGACTTCTTCTTCCGCAAGATCGTGAAGAACGGCGGCCAGGCGCTGGGCAGGCTCGCGGGCGAGATCAAGGCCTTCGCGCAGAGCGACGCGGGCAACGGCCAGCTCAAGGAGGAGCGCGCGCTGCTCCTGGAGGGCGCCGAGAACGTCGAGAAGATCGTCGAGCTCATGGTCGGCCACGCGATGGGCTCCGCCGAGGACAAGCGCGAGCTGTACAAGGTGGGCCTGAACTCCACCCGCCTGCTCATGGCCTTCGGTGACGTCGTCCTGTCCTGGCTGCTGCTGCGCCAGGCCGAGGTGGCCCTGAACAGCCTCGACGGCGCCAGCGACGAGGACAGGGACTTCTACACCGGCAAGATCGCCGCCGCGCGCTTCTTCGCCGAGCAGTTCCTGCCGCGCATCGCCGCCGAGCGCCGCGTCGCCGAGGGCGTGACCCTGGACCTCATGGAGGTCCCCGAGTCCGCCTTCTAGGACGCGTCCGGCTCCGCCGAACGGGCGGGACGGCCTCCGGGCCGCCCCGCCCGTTTCGTGTGCGCCGGGGCCGTCACCGCGGGCAGGAGAGAATGGGGGGCTGGGCGTCCCCACCGTCCGCACCGGTCGCCCTTGACCCTCACACCGTGTCAGGCCCTGAACTGGACCCACCATGTTGACCATCGGAGAGTTCGCCAAACTCGGAGGGGTGTCGGTGCGCATGCTCCGGCACTACGACTCCGTCGGCCTGCTGCGTCCGGCCAGCACCGACCCGTTCAGCGGCTACCGCTTCTACGAGGCGGCCCAACTGGCCCGGCTCAACCGGATCATCGCCCTCAAGGACCTGGGGTTCCACCTGGACCAGGTCGCGACGATCCTCGACGAGAGGGTGGACGCCACCGAACTGCGCGGAATGCTGCGGCTGCGCCGCGCCGAACTGGCCGAGGCCCTCACCAGGGCCCGGAGCAGCCTGGCCCAGGTCGAGGCGCGCCTTCGCATCATCGAGAGTGAGGGGACCATGCCCACCCACGAGATCGTCACCAAGTCCCTGCCCGCACAGCACCACGTCGAGCTGACCGGGGTGGCCGCCTCCTTCGTTCCCGAGGACATCGGCCCCGTCGTCGGTCCGCTGTTCGAGGAGCTCTGTGTCCGTCTGAAGGCCGCCGGTGTCACCCCGACCGGTCCCGGCCTGGCCCGCTACGAGGACGCCCCGGAGGGCGGCATCCTCGTACACGCCTCGATGCCGGTGAGCGCCGACCTCCAGCACGTCCGGGGCCTGGACGTGGTGGACCTCCCGGCGGTGGAACGGGCCGCCGCCATCGTGCACCGCGGTTCCATGGCCCAGGTACTGCCCACCGTCCAGGCCCTGGCCCACTGGATCGAGGACAACGGCCACCAGGCCGACGGCTACACCCGCGAGGTCACCCTGGAGGCCCCCGAGGACCTCGACGGCTGGGTCACGGAGGTCCAGGCCCCGCTCACCACCGCCTGACTCCCCCCCGGGGGACCGGACCGCGTCCGACCCCCGGGCCACGCCCGTTCCACGTGTACGGGCGACCGCCCTGGGTAGCCGACTCCCCGAGCACACGCGCCACCGGGGGCGCGCGAAAGGGGGCAGACCATGGCACGCGACGACCGCGTCGAGGGCGCACGCGAGTTCGACGACTACGACCGTGTGGCGCTGGTGACGGGTGCGGACAGCGGAATCGGCCGGGCGACCGCGATCCGCCTCGCCCAGGAGGGGTTCGACGTCGGCGTCACCTACATGGAGGACGAGGAGGGCATCCGCCGCACCGAGACCGAGATCCGCGGCGCCGGGCGCCGGGTGGCCGTCCGCCAGCACGACCTCACCGATCCCGTGCGGGGCTCCGAGGCCGTCTCCGAGCTGGTGGAGGAGCTCGGTGGTGTGGGCGTCCTGGTCAACAACGCGGGTACCGGCTCCGAGGAGCTCCTGCTGGAGACCGGCTACGAGCGTTGGCGCGAGATCCTGTCCGTGGACCTGGACGCGCCCTTCCTCTGTTCGAGGATCGCGGCCACGCACATGCGCGACGCCGGTCGCGGCGGTCGCATCGTCAACATCACCAGCGTGCACGAGGAGTACCCGCGGGTGACCGCGGGCGCCTACTGCGCCGCCAAGGGAGGGCTGAAGCTGCTCACCCGCACCCTCGCCCTGGAGTTGGGGCTGTACGGCATCACCGTGAACGCCGTGGCGCCGGGTGAGATCGCCACGCCCATGACCGGCCAGCACGAGGAACAGCCCGCGCTGGACTCGCGCGCCGGGTACCCGCTGCCCCGACCCGGTCACGCCTACGAGGTGGCCGAGGCCGTGGCCTTCCTCGCCAGGCCCGAGGCCTCCTACGTCACCGGGGCCTCCCTGTTCGTGGACGGCGGACTCTCGCTGATGGGCCCGCAGGCCGGTGGCGCGCTCCAGGACGCCACCTGGCGCGCGGGCTGAGCCTCCCCGGACGTCGTCGGTCAGAAGGGGTCCTCCCCCGACCGCGGAGGGTGGCCGGGGCGGTCCGAACCCGTCTCCGTGCCCCCGGCCCCGTCAGAGGCGCGTCTGGGCCGTTCTCAGCCTCTCCACCGGCTGCCCCGTGATGTCCGCGATCAACTCGAAGTCCTTGTCCAGGTGGAGGACGGTGAGTCCGGCGCGTTCGGCCACCGCGGCGATGAGAAGGTCCGGTACGCCCGGAGCCCGGTGCTGTCCTCGGTCCGCGAGCATCGCCTGGACCTCGACCGCCCGGTCCTCCATCGCGGGCGTGACGTACTCGACGGGCATCACCGCGAGCGGTGGACGTCCGAGAAAGTCGCGCAACTCGCCGCCTGACCTGGCGGAGAATCCGATCTCCAGGCGGGTCACCGTCGACACACGCACCATCCCGCGCTCGATGCGCGTGGCCCAGTCCCGCGCGTCGGGGCTCGCGGCCAGCCGGACGAACGCGGACTTGTCGACGAGCCAGGTCATTCCCACGCCCGTTTCATGACGTCCGGGTCGGCGAGATCGGAGAAGGCCTCGGAGAAGCGCGCCAGGTCGTCCACGGTCACCGTGCCACCGGAGGCGCGCGCCGTCCGCTCCAGTGAACGCCTCAGATACTCGCTACGCGAGAGCCCCTGTCTCCTCGCGTCAGCGTCGATCACTTCCAGGACACCGTCCGGAACGTCCCGGATCAGCACGTCGGCCATGGAACCACCTCCAGTGATATCCAATGATATCACCGCGTATCCCGCGTGCTCGGGTGAACACGGAAGGCCTTCCTCGCCAGGCCCGAGGCCTCCTACGTCACCGGGGCCTCACTGTTCGTGGACGGCGGACTCTCGCTGATGGGCCCGCGCGCCAGGTGGCGCGCTCCAGGACGCCACCTGGCGCGCGGGCTGAGCCTCCCCGGACGTCGCCGGTCAGAAGGGGTCCTCCCCCGCCGACCATCCCGACCAGCGGTGGACGTCCACGAGGATGATCGCCTCCGAGGGCGGCTCGTCGCGGTACCGGGGGTAGCGCTCCACGAGCCGGTCCCGCGCCCGTTCCCAGGCCGGACCCGAGTGCTGGACCAGCGCCTCCCCGTCGGCCCGGATCCACCACAGGTGGTCCCAGTCGCCGTCGTACTCGTCCACGAGCAGCGACACCCGGGGGTTGCCCTCGATGTTGCTCAGCCGTCTGAGCCTGTACGTGGTCTTGGGCTTGTGGTCCACGGGGATCGCGATCGTGTCACCGTAGGCGGCGAACACCACGGGTACCAGGTGGGGCTGCCCCTCACCGTCCACCGTGGCCAGCCTGGCGACGCTGCTCCTCGCGAACAGCTCCCTGGACCGTTCCCGGCTCCACCTCATACGACGAAGGTCCCACGCGTCCCGGGTGAGCACAAGAGGCCCGAACGCCACGTGTTCCCCAAGGTCGGCGCGCGGATGAGCGCGTCGCTACGCGCGGGGGCGGCGGAGCATGAAGAAGTACAGCGCCGCGGTCGCGCACGCCGTGGTCACGCACATCGGAACGAACGCCAACTGGAAGGACTCCGGCCCCTCCGGCAGTGCCTGGAGGACCGCGCCCGCCGCCACGGTGCACACCACGGCGGTCGTGAACCCGCTCATGTTCACCAGACCGGAGGCGACACCGGTCCGGCTCGCGGGGATGCCGTCGCGCGCGAAGTCGAAGGAGACCGTCGGCGCCAGGGTCTGTCCGACCGCGCTCACCGCCAGCACCGTCAGGCCCACCGCCACGGGTGCTCCGCCGGGCCACGCCACCAGCAGCAGCCACCCCAGACTCAGCGACGTCCCCAGGGTGAGGCCCAGCCAGCGGCGCACGTTGGGGTTGCTGCCGATCACGAGGCCCGCGACCGGGGCCATCCAGAGCCCGCCAGCGGCCAGGGCGGTGAGGGTGAGGGACGCCGTGTCCTCGGCCAGTCCCAGTCCGTTCACGAGGAACGGGTAGCCCCACAGCACCATCATCATCGTGAACGGCGCCATGACGGCCGCGTGGTGGGCCATGCCGATCAGCGGGCCGCGCGTGCGCAGCGCCTCCTTGACCGCGGCCCACACCGGGATCGGGTCGGCGACCGTGGACCGGCCGGCCGCACCGGCGGGCCGGTCGCGCACGACCACCAGGACCAGCAGGGCCATCAGCACGGTCAGGGCCGTGGTGGACAGGAACGCGGCCACCCAGCCGACCCCCTCCAGGGCCCACGCCAGCGGCGCGGCACTGGCCACCTGCCCCGTTCCGCCGACCACGCCGGTGAGCCCGCTGACGAGGGCGTAGCGCGCACGCGGGAACCACAGGGCGGCCAGCCGGATGACGTTGAGGAACACCAGGGCGTCGCCGAGCCCGATGAGGAACCGTCCGGCCACCGCCGTCCCGATACCGGGGGCGAGCGCGAACAGGCACGATCCGACCGCCATCGCCACCATGCCCATCACGAGCGTGTAGCGGGGCCCGAGCCGGTCGGCGAGCAGTCCGGCGGGGACCTGGAGGACCACGTACACCAGGAGTTGCAGCATCGGCAGCAGGGAGAGCAGCGCGGGGCCGGCGTCGAAGCGCGCCTGGGCCTCCAGGGCGGCCACCCCGAGGCCGTTGCGGTGCAGCATCGCCAGGAAGTACCCGCCCACGGCGACGGCCCACACGATCCAGGCGCGGGCGCCGCCCACGGGCTCGGAGGGATCGGCACCCTTTCCCGCAGTAGTCCTGTCACCGGATGTATCGGTCTGTGTCACTGGGCGACTTCTCTCCGTTTCGTGCGGTCCCTCCAGTGTCGTCGACGTACGGGACCGCCTCCTACACCGGGGTGAAAGGGCGGGCGAAACCGGAGGGAACGCCCACGGCTCGGGAGGAGCCGAAGGCGGCAAAGCCCGGGTTGGAGCGAGTCAAGGGCGCGTAACCTGCGTCAAGTCACGGATCGTCAGGGAAAAAGCACCAAGAGTCGTCACAACGAGTGACACTGACGACATCCGGAACGCCTTCAGGTACCTCTTTTGGGGCGCCCGAAAACCGAACCCACGTTCGCATGACATGCCCTGAGCTGGGGGTTCTTGTTTTTGCAGAGTCGAGACCCTTTCGTTAAATGTGATATGCGCCACATTCAGAAGTCTCGACTCGCAGGGGTTGGTTACTGCTAGCATCCGGAGCGCAAAGAATAACTACGAGGTAACGACACCGTTCACGCCTCACCAACTTTGTGGAGGGAAACCGCCAAGGTCGTCACGACGGGCGGAGCCCCTCGAACCGCGGCGACTTGCGCGGACACGGTCACCGCGGCACCCGAGACCACTGGAGACGACCTTGAGTCACTGGCGCCTGAACAATCCCCGGGCCTCCCGGGCGAAATCGGCCCTCGCCAGGCGAATCAAGCACAAGCCTCGCCACTCCTTCTGCGCCCAGCGCGCGATCGCGGCACTCCTGGGCGAACTCGCCTCCGTGACGCCCCGTCAGTTCTACTCGTCGGGCAGCTCCGAGATGGCCGTCGTCTCGGTCCAACGCGACGTCAACGTCTGGTGCCGCGACGGGCGCTTCTTCTGGAACGACCTGTTCCACGGCGGCCCCGTCTCCCACCCCGCGAACGACCCCGTCGGCGCGGCCGAACTCCTCAGCCCCTTCGCGCAGGGCCCGGAACCGGTCTACGGGCACGGCAGCGTCCTCACCCACACCGTCGCCGCCTGACGCCCTCCCGCGGCTTCGCCCGGTGTCCCGGCACCGGCTCTCCAGCACGCCCCTCCCGGGCACGGCCGTGCCCGGAGGCCGTGTTCCACGGTCCCGCCCCGTCCGGCGGGGGCGGGTGTCGCCGTCGTCCCGCCTCCCGAACCGTGAGTGCGCCACCCGCCCCTCCGGCGACCCGCGGGCTCGCCTCCGGCCCCGGGTCTCTCCCGCTCCCGCGCGCTCCCACCCGACGCCGCGCGCACAATTTTCGGATCTACGGCAACAAAGACTGACAGACGGGCACAGAACCCGTCCGAACCAGTCGGAACCGTTCCCCACCAGCGGTCTTCCCGCGTTACGGTGGCTGCTGACAACCGCACACGCACCGGCCCGAACCCGGCGGGTCGTCCTCAGCAACCCCTGTAACACCCCAGAGGACCCATGCGCCCCCTCACCCCCGAAGAACCCTCCGGGGTCTCCCGCCGCCGCCCGCTCATGCGTGTGGCCGCGCTGGTCGGTGTGCTGGTCCTCCTCGCGGGTGCGGGCGTGTACTCCGTCGTCACCGCCCCGTCCTGGGACCCCACGGCGGACACCGCCGACGGCGGGTGCTCCGCGTCCGGGGGGTCGATCTCCGCCAGCCTCGCGCCGACCGAGGCCCCGCGGACCACCTTCGCCGAGGACGCCCCGATCGCGCTGTCCTTCTCACCCGACAACTCCCTCCTGGCCGTCTCCCAGCTCGACGCCGTGACCCTGTGGGACTGGCGTGAGTCACGCGCCCTCGCCCGGATCGACCACGACTCCTCCGCCGTGCCGCCGACCCCCGTCACCTTCAGCCCCGACGGGTGCCTGGCCGCCTACGGCACCCAGGACGGCGCCGTCGTCATGGACCTGGAGACCGGCAGGAAGCGGACCGTCGGCGCGAAGGACACCGTGCGGGCGGTCGCCTTCAGCCCCGACGGTTCCTCGCTCGCGCTGGGCGTGGACGGCGACCCCGACGGACAGTTCCTGCACCTGCACGACACCGGGAGCTGGAAACTGGAGGCCCGACTGCCCGGGTCGGGTGTGCTGGGCTCGATCCGGTACTCGCTCGACGGCACCGTGGTGGCGGGCGGCGAGGACGACGGAGGCATCGCCGTGTGGAACGTCCTCGACCGCTCGTTGGCGGGCCTGATCCGCGACCGCTCCGAGGTCGGCGCGTCCGCGTTCGACATCCTCCCGGACGGCTCACGCCTGCTGGTGATCCGCTCCGGCTCGGTGGTCCTCGTCGACCGGGAGACCGGTGCGGTCATCCGCGAGTTCACGCCCGACGATGACGGGGGCATCCTGGTGGACGTCGCCTACAGCGCCGCGAGCGGCCGCGTGTTCGCCGCCCGGCTCGACCCCGCCACCGGCAGGGACGACATGGTGGCGTGGACCTACGCCTCCGCGACCGAGGTGGCGCTGGGCCCGGACCTGCCGCACGTGTTCCCCATGGCCCTGTCCTGGGACGGTTCGCGGGTGGCGGGCCTGCGCAAGGAGAGCGGAGACATCGCCGTCTACGACACGGAACTGTCCCTGCTCGACGTGATCGCGCCCTGACCCGGGGCGGGAGTCCCGCGGAGCACGCCCCTCCGACGCCGTTCCGGCCGAGCCGCTATGTTGGAGGGCACGTCCCCTCCCCCGCCCCGGCCCAGCTGGAACAGGCACCGGATCCGTGCCTCGACGCAGTGAGGAACACGTACCCCCGTGCAGCCCCTCGCCCACGACGACCCTCAGCGCATCGGCCCCCACCGGCTCCTGGCCCGCCTGGGAGAGGGCGGCATGGGCCGTGTGTACCTGACCCGCACGTCCAACGGCCACCTCTGCGCCCTCAAGGTGGTGAAGGAGGACCTCGCCCACGACGCCCAGTTCCGGGCGCGGTTCTCCAGGGAGATCCGCGCCGCCCAGCGGGTCAGCGGCCCCTTCACCCCCGCCGTCGTGGACGCCGACCCCGACGCGGACACGCCGTGGATGGCCACCGAGTACGTGCCCGGCCCCACCCTCAAGGAGGCCGTGAACGCGGGCGGCCCGTTCCCCGAACCGTCACTGCTCGTCCTCGCCCTGGGACTGGCGCGGGCCCTGGGCACCATCCACGCCGCGGGGATCATGCACCGCGACCTCAAACCGGGCAACGTGCTGCTGTCCCCACGGGGTCCGCAGGTCATCGACTTCGGCATCGCCCGCGCCGTGGAGGGAACCGTCCTCACCCGCACGGGGCAGACCTTCGGCACACCGGCCTACACCTCGCCCGAGCAGATCGTGGGGGAGGGCGTCACCCAGCGCGGCGACCTGTTCTCCCTCGCCGGAGTGGTGGTCTTCGCGGCCAGCGGCGAGCCCCCGTTCGGTCCCGGAAGCGCCGCCGAGGCGCTGCGCCGGGTCATGTCCGGACACCCGCGCCTGGACGCGGTCCCGGAGGGGCCCCTACGCGACCTGCTCGCCCGCTGCTTCGCCAAGGACCCCGCGTGGCGCCCCGACGCCGAGGAGGTCGAGCGGAGGCTGTGCGCGCTGCCGCGTCCCCCGGCCGAGCACGGCTGGCTGCCCTCCCCGGTCACCCAGCAGATCGACGAGCGGGAGGGCGAGACCCGCCGGGCGGAGGAGGCCGAGCGCACCACCGTGCCGATGGCGGGTCGGAGTCCGCGTCCGGACGCCGCCGGGGAACCCCCGCACGGTCCGCCGGACGATCCCCCGGAAGGCGTCCGGGAGAGGACCGGCTCTCCGGAGCGGACCGACCGCCCGTGGTGGCGCCGCCGCGCCGCCCTCGTCTCCACCGCCGCGGTGTCCGCGCTGGTCATCGGGGGCGGCACCACACTCGCCCTCACCGGTGCCTTCTCCGGCGGCCCCGGAATCGCGATCGCGCCCGATGCCGGTGCGACGCGGGAGCCCTCCGGGGAACCGTCCGCCACCCCCTCGGAGGCGGGCTCCCCGGAGGTCGAGCTGGGGGCGTTCGTCTACGAGGTCGACTTCTCCGCCGACGGCGAGACCCTGTACGTGTTCGGCATGACGACCCTGTCCGCGTGGGACTGGCGGACGGGCGAACCCGTCGACGTGTTCGAACCCCTCCCCAGAGCCGCCCAGATCGGTGCGGGCGACCACGTGGTCGCCGCCTACGACGACGTGGTCCGCGTCTGGGACGGCACCAGCGACGACGAGGTCAACACCTTCGGCGCGGACAACCGGGGACGCGGTTTCTACGACGTGCCCGCCCCGACCTCCGACGGCTCCCGGGTCGCCGTGCTCGCCGCGGAGAACGCCGATCCGCTGGAGGACCGTGTGATCCAGGTCTGGGACGTGGCCTCCGGCACCCCCGAGGTGGAGTTCCCCGTCGACGGCGTCCTCACGTACCTGAGTTACACCCCCGACGACTCCCTGCTGGTCGGTGTCGTCATGGAGCCCGGGTACGAGGAGTACGTCGGCGTCGCCGTGTGGGATCCCCGGACCGGCGAGCGGCTCCACCTGTTCGGGGGAGGGGACTCCTACGGCGTCGCGCTGTCCCCCGACAGCCGCACCATGGTGCTCCGGAGCGGGGAGCGCAGGTTCGACATCGTCGACCTCACCACCGGCGAGGTCGTCGTGCCCCTCGCCGAGCCCTCCCGGGAACAGGAGACCATCAGCGGACTCGGCTACTCCGCCGACGGCGACAGGGTGTACGCGGGAGCGTACGGCTGGGACGGCGACCGGGGCAGTGTGTGGGACGCCCGGAGCGGGGAGCTCGTCCACGACGCCGACGTGATGGTGTACGCCCCCATGGGCGTACACCCCGAGGACGAGTACCTGGCCACGGTCGCCGACGGCGGCGAGAGCGTGCTCATCCTCGACTCCGACCGCACCGTCGTCAACGAGCTGAGCTGACCGGAGGATCCCCATGCGAGAGCTCTCTCCCCGGGACCCGCGCGAGGTCGGCCCGTACCGGATCGTCGCCCTGCTGGGTGCCGGGGGCATGGGCCGCGTCTATCTCGGGCTGGACGGGGAGGGCGGCGCCGCCGCCGTCAAGGTGGTACGCGCCGAGTACGCCTACGACCCCGACTTCCGTGGTCGCTTCGCCCGCGAACTCGACCTCGTCCGCCGGGTGCACGGCCCCCACACGCCGCGGGTCCTGGCCGCCGACCCCTCGGGGCAGACGCCCTGGATGGCCACGGAGTACGTGACGGGCCCCTCCCTGCACGATCTCGTGCAGGCCACCGGACCACTGCCCGAGGACACGGTGCGGTTCGCCGCCAGGGGCATCGCCATGGCGCTGGAACGCGTGCACGCGAGCGGGCTGGTCCACCTCGACCTCAAGCCCGGCAACGTGATGGTCGCCGCGGAGGGACCGCAGGTGATCGACTACGGGGTCGCCCGCGTGCTGGAGGAGTCGGACGCGGACGGCCGGACCATCGGCACGCCCGGCTACATGGCCCCCGAGAGCGTCCGGCGGGAACCGGACGGGCCGCCCTCGGACGTGTTCGCGCTCGGCGGGGTGATCGTGTACGCGCTGACCGGTACCGGGCCGTTCGGTGAGGGCCACCCCTCCGCGGTCATGTACCGCATCGCCAACCACGACCCGGTGCTCACGGGAGTGCCCGAACCACTGCGCGGCGTCGTCGAGGCGTGCCTGGACAAGGATCCGGAGCGGCGGCCCAGCGCCGCGGGGGTGCTGGAGGCCCTGGGCGGAGCGGCACCGCCCGCGTCGTCCGCCGAGGCCTGGCTGCCGCCGCACGCCGCCGAGGTCCTGGACGGGATCGGCCGGGAGTACGAGGCGGCCGTCGGAGCGGAACGGGCCGGAAGGACCGGGAGGGACGGCGGTCCGGAGGGAGGCCTCCGGCGACGGAGGCGGCGCCTGCTGGTGGCCGGGGCGGCGGTGACCGCGCTGGTGCTCACCGCGGGTGTGGGCACGTGGGCGGCGGCCACCCTGGGCGACGGCTCCGGCGACCAGCCGCAGCCTGAGGAAACGGCCGATCGGGCGGGGTGCGACATCACCGAGGACATCGCGCCCGAGTACGCGCGGGCGGCCCAGAACCCTCCGGTCCTGCCGTCGGACTCGATGGTCGGTACCGCGTTCTCCGCGGACGGGCGGGTCGTCGCGGCGGGCGGCACCGAGGGGCTGGTCCTGTGGGACTGGCGGGAGGGCGTCGAACTCGCCCGGATCGGTGCGGAGATCGCACCGTTGAGCGGCATGCCCGTCCTCAGCCCGGACGGGTGCCGGATCGGTTACGCCGCCGAGGACGGCGCACACGTGTACACCATCGCGACGGGTGAGCACACGGTGTACCAGGAGGGCACGAGCGTCGGCACGATGGCCTTCTCGGGGGACGGCGGATCCCTGCTGCTGACCGACACCGCCACCGGGGTCGACGCCGACCTGCTCCGTGTCGACCTGGAGACCGACGAGGTCACCGGCGCCTACGAGGGGGGCGGCTTCGCCGACGGCGTCGCGGTCTCCCCCGGGGGAGGGTACGTGGCCACCGTGAACTCCCTGGGCGACGTGACCGTGTGGGACGCGGACGGCGGTGAGGCGCTCATGACGGCGGAGGACGCCAGGTCGGGCTTCGGTGACAACCTGGAACTGCCCAACGACGACGGCGACATCCTCTACATGACCGCGACCGGTGTCGTCCACGCGAACTTCCTCGAAGGCGGGGATCCCCGCGTCTTCGAACCCGCCGTCGTCCCTGAGAACGGGCTGAGCGAGTTCGCCCTGAACTCGGCCGCCGACCGGCTGTACGCCACCTACACCGCGGGGGAGCTCTACATCACGGAGGAGAACCGGGAGCGTTACGGGACGAAGGTGTGGGAGTTCTCCAGCGGCCGGGAGCTGACCCGGGAGGCGGACGCGGAGTACGCCAGCCTGCTCGCCGTACACCCCGGTGGCGAGGCGGTCACGGGACTCTCCCTGGGCCACACGTCCCTGCGGATCCTGGACCCCGAGGACCTGAGCCTCGTCGACACCATCGGCTGACGCCCGTGTTCCCTCTCCATCCCCACGACCCACCCTCCGTCGGCCCCTTCCACCTCCACGCCCGTCTGGGGGAGGACACCCACGCACGCGTGTACCTGGGATCGGCGCCCGGGGAGGCTCCCGTCGCGGTGAGGGTCGTGCGCTCGGAGTACGCCGTCGATCCGCGCTTCCGACCGGCGTTCGCCCGGCTGGTGGAGGACGCGTACGGGGCGGAGAGCCGGTACGTGTGCCGGGTGCGCGCCGCCGACACCGACGGCGCGGTCCCGTGGGTGGCGGTGGACCGGCCGCTCGGNGCCGATCTGGTTCGCGAGCACGGGCCGCTGCCAGCAGGCGCCCTGCACGACTTCGCGCTGGCCCTGGCGCTGGGGCTCGCCGACCTGCACGCGGCGGGGCGCACGCACGGGTCGCCGTGGCCGCAGGGTGTGGTGCTGTCCGCGGAGTCGGCGCTGCTCGCCGACCCCGGCCTGGAGTGGGCGGTGGCCGACCTCGACCGGAGGGCGCCGCACCCGTCGTTCGCCGCGCCCGAGGGCGGGGTCTCCGCGGCCACGGACGTGTTCGCGTGGGCGGCCACGGTGTCGTTCGCGGCGAGCGGGGTGGAGGGTCCGCCCGGGCTTCCGAGGGTCCCGCTCCAGCTGCGCGGGCTGGTCGACGCGTGTCTGCGGCGGGGAGCGGGACTGCGCCCCAGTTCCGCCGACCTGGTGCGCATGCTCGGCGGACCCTCCGATCCGGTGCCGTGGCCGCCGGAGGTGCTCGCGTCCGTCCGGGAGGTGGCGGAGCGCCAGCGGGAGGCCCTGGAGGAGGGGGCGGCCTCCGGCGGGGAGGCCTCCGGCGGGGACGCGGATGACGCCGAGGGGCCCTCCACGGGGGCGACGGACACGCCTCGGGGACGGCGGGGGCGGCGGGGGCGCGTCCTGGCGCTGTCCGCCGCGGGTCTGGCCCTGGCCGTGGTCGCCGGGATCGCCGTGTGGGAGCACCGCGAGCCGTCCGGTGGGGAGGCCGGGGGCGCCGAGGAGGCGAACGGCGTGATCACCGACGCCGCGTGTGGGGACGGTGTCGGGTACCCGGCTCCCGGGGGCGGGGTCGGCGGGGAGGAGGTGATCGCGCGGGAGACGGCCTTCAGCCCCGACGGCGACCTGTTGGCGGTCACCGCGTCCGGCGCGGGGCTCATGGTGTGGGACTGGCGCCAGCGTGAGGAGGTCGCCCGCCTCTCGGAGTCGGTGGTCACCGAGGCGGGTCCGGTGTTCGCCCCCGTGGGGTGCGTGGTCGCCGCGGTCCTGCCCACGGCGTACGAGGACCAGGAGCACCCGGTGGGCGTGGCGACCACCTTCGACCTGCCGTCGGGGACCACCACCGCACACCTGGGACCGCAGAGGGGACCGGTGGACGGCAACTGGACCGCCCGGCCGCGCGACGCCGAGGACGTGTCGTTCAGCCCCGACGGGTCGCTGCTGGGCGTGACCCTGGAGCATGTGGCGATCACGGGCGCGGACAGCGTGGGCGTGGTGGACACGGGGACCGGTGAGCGGACCCACACCCTGGCCCCGGAGTACGCCCACGAGACGGTGTTCGCGGATTCCGGGCGCGTGCTCACCAACAACGGTGGGAGGATCACCGTCTGGGACGTGGAGACCGGAGAGAAGCTGTACAACGTGCGCGGGGTCGCCCATGACGGGTTCACGGTCGTGCCCGACAGCGACGAGCTGCTCTACTTCGACGGCGAACGGGTCGTGTGGTGGGACTACGTCGAGCGCGCCGAGGTGGCGTCCTTCCGGCTCCCGGGGTTCGCCGACGCGGAGAAGCCGCGCTTCCTGGACCTCGCGCTCTCCCCCGACCGTTCCCGGGTCTACGCGAGCTGGTTCAGCCCCACGGGAGACGCCTTCGGGGGCGGGGGCCGGTACGACAGCCACGTGTGGGACGTGGAGACCGGCGAGGACCTCGCCGCCGGGAACGAGGACGCCGTGCCCCTGCACGACGTCTCCGTCCATCCCGGGGGCGGGGTGCTGGCGGCGGTCACCCCGGAGGGGAACGTCGTCATGGTGGACGCGGAGACCCTGGAGCCCCTGGGACAGCCGTTGTTCTGAAGGTGCGGGACCGCTACGCACCGGTGGCGGCGAGGACCTCCTCCGCCACCCGGGCGGCACGCGCGACCATCTCGTCCTCCTCGAGGTAGGAGACGTGCTCGTAGTCGACGACCTCCGCCGCCGTGTAGTCGACGCTCACCCCCATCTGGCCGTCGACCACATCGAGGGTGACGTCGGTTCCCTCCGAAGCGGCCTCCACGACCGCGTAGTCGCCGAGGCCGACCGAGGGGTCGGCGTCCTCCTCGGCGGGCGCCACCGCCTCGTCCTCGTAGGGCCCCTCCTTGATCTCCAGCCGGTAGGTGAGGCTGTGACTGCGCGGCGGGTCGAGGCTCACGGACACGGTGATGCACGACAGGGAGATGCCGCCGAGTCTCTCCACGTCCCCGGGTTCGGGAACGCCGCCGGTGCCCTCCTGGTCACCCGCCCGGTCCTCGGCCGGGCCGAGCAGTTCCGTGAGCGTCTCCTCCGAGAGCACCTGGCACAGGTCGTCGGGGGCGAGCTCCATCGGGTCGACCAGTTCGGCCGTCTCCTCGGGGTTCTCCTGCCCAGCGTCGGCCGCCCCGGCGTCCGGAGCCTCCGCGGTCTGCTCGGGCTCCCCGCCGCCGCAGGCCGTCAGCAGGAGGGCCAGGCCCAGGACGGTCGCGCTTCTCGCCGGATGGAGTGCAGGGGACACGGAGGGTTCCTTCCGCGGGGGTTCGGACGGCGGACACCATATCGCCCTGCACGCACATTCCGTCACTCAGTGTCCGGTTCCGGCCAGTCTCGCCATGGTGTCCGGAACAGGTCAGAACCGACCCGCGCACGGCGCCCGCACCACACAATGGTGGTGTAAGCACCTCACCCCGAAGGGATCCGCCGCCATGTCGGACACCGCGCTCGGCCGTCGCAGCCGCCGTACCAGCCCCGCTCTGTCCGCCCTGGCCAGGCTCATCGAGAACACCGGGGCCTCGGCCCGGTCGTCGTCGGTGTTCGGCGACCCGGTCGTCGCTGAGGGCGCCACGGTCGTGCCGGTGGCCCGGGTCACCGCGCTGACCATGATGGGCGGGGGTTCGAGCCGCATCCCCGCCGCAGGCGGGGACGGCGCCGGGGGCACGGGTTTCGTGCGGGTCCGGCCCGCGGGGTTCCTGATGCTCGACCGCGAGGGGCCCCGGTACCGCCCCATCCGGCAGCCCGCCTCGCTGCTGGTCATCCCGCTGGCCGTGGTCGCCGCGGCGACGGCCACCCGCATCGTGGGCGTCTCGCTGCGCGAGGCGCGCCGCCGTCGGGCCCTGGCCACCATGGAGAAGGCGCACGAGGAGAAGCGCTCCGACTGACCCGAGGGGCGTGTGGTGCGAGGAGCGCGGTGTGGACGCCGGAGGGTCACACCCGGGGACCGGGGAGCCGGGGAGGAACGGTGCTCTCGAGGAGGAGTGCCCCCTCCGGCCTCGGATGTCCTCCACCATGTCCATGAGCCCGGTGGCGGAGAAGTCGACGAGTCCGCGCCTTCCCGGGTCAGCACCGGCACCGGGCAGCGGCCGTACCGGACCTACGCGGTCATCCGCTGCACGAAGGCGAACAGGCCCATCCCCCAGGCGAACATCGCGCACATCGCGATGATCACCAGGATCTCCGTCAGGTTCAGGATCCGGCGCAGCGAGGCCCGCGGCACGTCGGTCAGCCGCACCCAGCTCAGCACCCCGAGCACGACCCCCGCCACGAGCGCCGCCAGCGGCAGCCACGGCGCCAGGAACGCGTACTCGACGACGGCCGCGACGCCCGTCGCCCCCAGACCCAGCACACCGGCCAGGCGCAGCGGCAGCACGTGCCGAACCCGGTCGAACAGCCGCGAGCGCAGCACCAGCAGCACCGACAGCAGTCCGCACAGCAGCAGGTCGGGCAGACCCGTGGCCAGGTAGGCGAGCAGCACGACCGTCGCGCCGCCGCTCACCGCCGCGCCCAGCACGACGCCCAGCAGCAGCCGGTCGGTGTTGCCGAACGTGTCCTCGAAGCGCTCCGTCGTGACCTGCCCCGAGCGCCCCACCTCGTAGTCGAGCCCGGACAGCCCGCCCATCACCATCGCCACGCGCGGCAGCGCGCCCACGCACAGCGCCAGGGCCAGCCCCATGGCACGGGCGCCCTGCACCGGTGCCACGAAGATCCCCACCACCACGAGCACGGCGGCCGTCACCGCGAGCACGCCGAGCCCGGTGACGTAGGCCAGTCCCGTCTCGTGCGTCGCCCAGCCGATCACCGCCACCAACAGCGCACCGGACAGCCCGAAGGCGGCCATCACCAGCGGATCCGCCGAGGTCACCAGGGTGGCGGCGAGAACGGCGGTGACCGCGCCCCACACACAGGCCGTCGCGAACAACACGTGCGCGACGGCGGGCAGCGGCCTGCGCGCGGCGAGCAGCATCACCGCCACCGTGAACAGGGTTCCCGCCGCGGCGATCCCCAGGTGCCACGCGGACGGGCTCAACCGCGTCATCAGCCCCAACAGCAGCAGGGGGCCGATCGCCGCGACGAGAAGGCCGAAGGACAGCGTCGTCGTCGGGTTCCAGATGTGCCCGGTCTCGTCGACCCGGTCCTCGACCGCCCCGCGGACGTCGTCCACGTGCGCGGGCCTGCTCGGCGCGGTGCGGCGGTCCAGCGTCAGGACGTCACCGTCGTAGACGCCCGCGTTCTCCAGCGGCTCGTCCGGACGGACGGGATGGCCCTCCAGGGTGGTCAGCGTCCACGCGGCGGGCTCGGTCCCCTCCTCGTCCGGGGCGCAGACCTCGATGATCCGCGGCATCAGAGTGGCCACGGGGACCGTTCCGGGAAGTGCCAGATCGGCCCAGCGTTCCGGCCCGGTGACCGTGACCCGGCAGTATCCACTCACGCCAAGAATTCCTTTGTCGTCGTCGTGGGCGATGGTCGCCCACGGGGGGCAGGGGAGAAAGCGCGAATTAGGTGATTCGCGGGGATCGCGAGATCATTCCTAGCGTAGTCACCCAGACACCAGCCCCCCGTAGGCGGACCGAAAGAGATCCCTGTGGCGACGAGACCCGTCCCCCGCCCGGCTCGCAGCGTCCCGAACGCCCCCGGGAACACTCCGCTCGTGATCGCGACTCCCCCGCAGATGCCGGAGAACCCTCCCGCGTCGAGCTCCGGCGCGATGATCATCATGCCGATCATCACCGGTTCCGGCTCCCTGCTGATGTCCATCACCATGGGGCACCGGCCGCTGATGGCCGTCGCGGGCGTGATGATCATGATGGCCAGCGTCGTCGTCGGCATCATCATGTTCGTGTCCCAGCACAACGGACCGCGCAAGCGCATCCGCGAGCAGCGCGAGCGTTACGTGGACTACCTCGACCAGCTGCGCGAGATCGTCCGGGACGTGACCGCCGTGCAGCGCGCCGACAGCGCGTTCCGCCACCCCGATCCGCGACTGCTCGTCGATCCGGCCCGCTCCCGGTCCCGCCGGTGGGAGCGGCGGGGCCCCNNGTCCTCCGACCCGGACTTCCTGGAGCTGCGCGCGGGCACCGGGACGCGTCCCCTCGCACGGCGGCTCACGCTCCGGCTCGACACCTCGTCGCCACTGATCGTCTACGACCCCGTGTGCCAGGGCGCGGCCGACCAGCTCATCGAGCTGTACGCGGACGTCCCCGAGATGCCGCTGGTCCTCCCGCTGCGCGAGTACGGCGTGGTGTCGATCGTCGGCGACCGCGAGGCCGGGCGTGGGCTGGCCCGCGCCCTCGTCGCGCAGATGGCCACCTTCCACTCCCCGCACGACCTGCGGATCGGTGTGGTGCGCGACAACAAGCTGCGCCCCCTGTGGGAGTGGCTGAAGTGGCTGCCGCACAACACCTTCGACGACGCCAAGGACGGGCCGATGCCCGCCCGGTTCGTGGCGGTCAACACCGTGCAGATCGCCGAGCTGCTCGCCGACGAGATCGAGCGGCGTACCGTCGACCTCCAGCGCCGTCGCGGCGCTCGTCCCGGACCCGGCACCCAGCGCCTGGTCGTCGTCCTGGACGGCGAGTACCAGTCGACCCTGTCCGGTCTGCAAGCGGAACCGCCCGTGGCCTCCCTGGCCGACCTCGGCATCCACGTGATCGCCCTGGTGGCGGACCGGCGCGAGGAGCCGGAGGCGGTGGACCTGCGGTTGACCATCGACGCCGACGGCACGCTGACCGAGGACGCCGAGCACGGGGACACGTCCGAGGACTCCCCCCACACGCCGCTCCGTGGCCGGGCGGACCGGTCCGACGTCGCCCACCTGACCTCCCTGGCCCGTGCCCTGGCTCCGTACGGCATCGCCGTCACCGACAGCGACGACGCCATGCACGCCACCGTCGGGCTCCCGGAGATCCTGGGTGTGGCCGACGTCGCCCAGCTGGACACCCGGCGGACCTGGCGCAAGCGCAGCACCGGCGACTACCTGCGTGTGCCGATCGGCGTCGGACCGAGCGGGAACACGGTGCTGCTGGACCTGAAGGAGTCGGCGTTCGGCGGCATGGGACCGCACGGCCTGGTGGTCGGCGCGACGGGTTCGGGCAAGTCGGAGATGCTGCGGACCATGGTGGCGTCGCTGGTCATCAACCACTCACCGGAGTCGCTGGCGCTGCTGCTGGTGGACTTCAAGGGCGGCGCGACCTTCGCCGACACCGACCGCCTGCCGCACAGCGCCGGGCTGATCACCAACCTCGCCGACGACGACTCGCTGGTCCTGCGTTTCCGCGAGGCGACCTTCGGCGAGCTGGTGCGCCGACAGCAGATCCTCAAGAACGCGGGCAACCTGCCCAACCTGCACGCCTACGAGGCCGCCCGGGAGAACGACCCCGAGCTGGAACCGCTGCCGCACCTGCTGATCATCATCGACGAGTTCTCCGAGCTGCTCACCGCGCACCCCGACTTCGCCGAGCTGTTCGTGGCCATCGGGCGCATCGGCCGGTCGATCGGCGTGCACCTGCTGCTGGCCACCCAGCGCCTGGAGTCGGGCAAGCTCAAGGGCCTGGAGTCGCACCTGTCCTACCGCGTGGGTCTGCGCACGTTCTCCGAGGCGGAGAGCCGCGAGGCCATCGGCGTGGGCGACGCCTACCACCTGCCCCCCGAACCGGGGTCCGGGTACCTGAAGGTGGACACGTCCGTCTTCGAGCGCTTCAAGGCCGCGATGGTGTCGCAGCCCTACGAGCCGCCGGTCCAGGAGGAGCGGGAGGAGCACGCGCCGGTGCTTCCCCTGCTGTCCTTCAACGGGCTGAACAAGGTGACCGGGGCGGGTTCACTGGTGGAGTCGCTCGTGGAGTCGATGCGGGCCAGGGAGGAGGAGTCCGCGCCGAAGGAGGACAAGCGCACCACGCTCCAGGTCACGGTGGACCGGCTGGTGGCGTCGGGCGCGGAGAAGGTGCGGCCGATCTGGCTGGAGCCGCTGCCGGAAGTGCTCACCCTCGACAGGGTGCTGACGGACCTGGGCGAGGGCGACGACCTGGAGGGCCCGGGAACCGAGCCGCGACCGTCGGACATGCGCGCCGTCATCGGCCTGACCGACATCCCCCGGGAGCAGCGGATCGTCCCGGCCGAGCTGGACTTCACCGGCGCCGAGGGCAACGTCATCGTCCTGGGCGGCCCCCAGTCCGGCAAGTCAACCCTGTTGCGCACGGTGATCGCGAGTCTGGCGTGGCGGTACCCGCCGGGACGGGTGGGCGTGTACGCGATCGACTTCGGCGGCGGCGCGCTCCAGGCCATGGAGGAACTGCCGCACGTGGCGGGTGTGGCCGGGCGGGCCGACCCGGAGAAGGTGCAGCGTGTGCTGGTGGACGTGCGCACCCAGCTGGACCGCCGTCAGCGCGTGTTCCGCAAGCACAGGCTGGACTCCCCCGCCGCCCTGCGCCAGGCGCGCGCGGACGGGACGGTCCCCGCGAGCGTGGTGGGCGACCTGTTCCTGATGGTCGACGGCTGGTCGTCGGTGCGCGACACCTTCGACGAGGCCGACGAGCTCCTGATGGACATCGCGACCCGGGGACCGTCCCTGGGCGTGCACACGATCCTCACCGGCGCCGCCTCCTCCCAGATCAGGTCCCGCCTTCAGGCGCTGTTCGGCGGCCGGTTCGAGCTCCGGCTGAGCGACCCGATGGACTCCGGCATCGGCCGCAAGGCCGCCGAGGCGCTGCCCAAGGACACACCCGGACGCGGCCTGACCCCGGCGGAGCACCACACGCACGTGGCCCTGCCGCGGGTGGACGCGGTCGCCAGCGACGAGGACGTCACCGACGGCATCCGCGACCTGGTCAAGCGGGTCGGGGAACGGTGGCCGCAGCGGGCCGTCCAGGGCGTCAAGACACTGCCCGCCAAGGTGGAGCTGGCCGACCTGCTCAAGGGGCGCCGCGAGCCCAGGGGCCGCCGCGACACCGAACTGGTGCTGGGCATGGCCGAGAGCACGCTGGCGCCGGCCACCACGAACCTGGCCCGGGACCCGCACCTGGTGGTGTTCGGCGACCCGCAGACCGGCAAGACCGCCCTCCTGCGCGGACTGGTCAAGCAGGTCGTGCGACGCCCGCCCACGCAGATCGGCGTGGTCATGGTGGACTTCCGGCGCAGCCACCTGGAGCTGGTCCCCGAGGAGCACCTGCTGGCCTACTGCACGAGCGCGGACCAGACCAAGGCGGTCGCGGCGAACCTCGCGGGGTCGCTGAAGGAGCGCCTGCCCGGCCCGGACGTGACCCCGAAGCAGCTGCGGGAACGCAGTTGGTGGCAGGGCCTGGACCTGTTCGTCGTGGTGGACGACATGGACATGCTGGGGGCGCGGTCGAACCCGCTCGCGCCGCTGGCGCCGTTCATTCCGCAGGGCGCCGACCTGGGGCTGCACGTCATCGCGGCACGCCGCACGGGCGGTTCGGCCCGGGCCATGTTCGAGCCGGTGCTCCAGGCGCTGAGCGACATGGCCACGCCGGGCATGATCTTCTCCGGGGACCGGATGGAGGGCCGTCTGGCCAACGGCACCGCGTCCAGGCAGCTGCCCGTCGGCCGCGCCCAGCTGGCCCGACGCGGTCAGCGCCCGGACCTGGTCCAGGTCGGGTGGAGCGAGCCGCCCGCGTGACCGGGGCGGCGACACCGCGCGGGAGGCCCCCGTCCGGGGCCACGGGGCCTCCCCCCACGCACACCCCGTCGCACCGGACCGGATAATGGGCACTCCGTCCCAGACCGAACCACGGCACGCTCGGGGTGGCCCCACCACCGCCTCCGCCCCTGTCCCCGTACCCGTTCCCGACGTTCCCCGAAAGGCAGCTCCATGCGGCGCCCCCTCGCCCTGACCACGGCCGTGTGCCTGCTCGCCCTCACCGCGTGCACGGGCGCGTCCGGCGAGTCCGACGGCCAAGCCGAGACCGTGGAGGAGCTGACCGAGACGGGCCTGTCCGGGCTGGCGCTGCTGCACCGCGGTTTCGAGGGCGGCGACCCGGAGACCGACCAGGTCCTGGTCTTCCACGACCCCGGGACCGGACAGCCGCTGCACAGCATCCCGCTGCCCGACGGCGCGGTCGACCCGATGGCCCCGGGGCTGCCCGTGCACGCCCAGTTCTCCCAGGACTGGCAGTACTTCGTCTACGCGACCGAAGAGCCCAACGCCGTCCACATCACCGCCCTCACCGACCCGGGGCGGGCCGACGTCGAGGAGATCTCCTACCAGCCGGTGGAGTCCATCACCCCCTCGGCGGGCGCGGTCCTGTCGCACCCGGTGATCCACGGCGAGCGGCTGTGGTACGTCGCCGAGACCCCGCAGGACGGCGCGCCGCCCCAGGTGCTGTCGGTGCCGTTGGAGGCTCCGACCGGCACCCCCAACCAGGAGGGCGGCCTCGCACTCGGCGAGAACCAGCGGCCCAGCGACTGGGCGCTGACCCCCGACGGTTCGCTGCACATCCGCAACAGCGTGCCGACCCGGCGGACGGACTCCCCCGGGAACGGCACCCTCGTCGTCAGGGAGACGGCGGGCAGCGTCGTCAACGCGACCCTCAACATCGACGGAAGCCAGTGGCAGTCCTTCGACAACTCCCTGGTGTGGGGGCAGGGCACGGCCCTGCTGCGCCCCGACACCGCCGACGGCGTGGAGCCCCCGGCGGGCGCGTACCTGGTGGCGGTGGAGGGGCGGAGCCACACGTCCACACGGCTGCTGGAGGAGAGCGACGGCCCGGTGGTGCAGTACGCGCCCGCGCCCGAGCGCGACGCGGTCCTGCTCCAGACCGGGGAGTCCTGGTTCCGGGTGGACCTGGCGGAGGGCGTGGTACAGGAGACCACGGAGGTCTTCCCCCGGTTCCACGACGCGTCCATGGGCGGCTGGCCGCTGGCGGTGCGCTGGGTCCGGGAGCCGGTGAGCCCCTCCCCGAGTGCGAGCCCCGGTGAGGGCGGTGGCGGCGATGGTTAGGAACCGCTGTGCGGAGGGGCCGACCGCTGGAAGGCACATGGCCGGAACCGGCCATCGCGGCGGCGCGCGCGGACGCCCCGGGCACGGCGCCAGGGCCCGTTCCGGGCCCCTTTCCGGCCCCCCGGGGGAACCGTCACGAGGAAACATCCGTCGTACGTGTTCGCTACCGTACGAATCGGCCTGGTCCACGCCGGGGGCTGAGCGAATCGTCACTCCGCCCGGCCGATGTCACGAAAAGCACACCTTCATTGACCGGGAGGTGAGATCCTTACTATCGTCCGTAATCTCCCCTCTTTCCCGTGATCACACGAATCCCTGGTTGAACGCGGCCGGAGGCGGAACTCCCACACCCCCGACTCCCCGGAAAGGCCCAGATGTCCCACGTCGGTCTTGAAAACGTCAACAGCCTCGCGACGGGTGGTGAGCAGCTCGGACAGGAGTCCGACGGCATCCGCACCCAGATGAACCAGCTCATCCAGGACATGAGCAACGACGCCGACTCCCTCCAGGGCGAGGCGCTCGCCCGCTTCCGTGAGGCCCGCGACCAGCTCACCGACCGCTTCGACGAGCTGATGACCTGGTGCAGCCAGAACGGCATCAAGCTGAATGAGGGGCAGCAGCAGTTCAACATCACCGACAGCGACTCCAGCTCCGGGTTCTCCCAGGCCGGAAACGACCTCGGCGGCCTCTCCCGCCCGGTCAACGCCTGAGGCGTTTCCCTTTCCCCCACTTTCCAGAAGGGTTCACCATGAGCCAGTTCGACGTTTACGGTAACGTCTCCGGCCTCCAGGGCATGGCCGAGGACCAGCAGGCCCACCTCGGCCGTTTCTCGGCGATCATGTCCCAGATCAACGAGCAGTCGGAGACCACCGTCAGCCAGTGGGAGGGCTCCGGCAGCTCCCAGTTCCAGGCCAAGGCCACGGAGTTCGACGCCCAGTTCTCCGAGGTCAACGCCGCCTTCGCCAAGGTGATCGCCGCGACCAGCGACACCGCGGACAACTACGAGAGGCTGACCCGCTACCTCGACGGACTGTTCTAGTAGGCTGGACCGCGATGTCGTCCCCATCCCCGTCGTCGGCCTCCGCGAACCCGGACCCGCAGCTCCCCGAGGCGTTCCACTACACGCCCAACGAGGAGAAGTACGTCCTCCAGGCGGACGCCCTGAGGCATCGGCAGGGGCGCCCG
>NZ_ANAX01000055.1 GCF_000341065.1 Nocardiopsis halotolerans DSM 44410
AGGTGTGGCCCGCGGTGATCGGCGGACTCATCCTGGTCGCGTTGATCTGCGGGGTCATCGCCCTCATCGGGGCCTTCGGCAGACAGCAGGAGATCAACGAGGAACGCGGATGGGGCCTGCGTCAGCAGATGATCCAGAGTCCGGCCACCGAGGCGCCCTGACCGCCCTGACCGCCGTGGCGTCCGGATGCCACTCCTCCCCCCGTCGTCTGACGGGAGTCCTCCCCACCACGAACACCACCAGGGGGTCGCTCTCCCATGTCCGGCTCCGAGCACGCCGCATGGGCGCCCGGGTACGACACCCCGGCCCTGCTCCGCCAGGGGCGTCGCGCCCGGATCGTCCGGGCCACCCGCTCCACGAGCGGGGCCGACGTCGTGCTCAAGGTCCTCCCCGAGCACTTGGGGCGCGCCGAGCTGAACCAGCTGCGCGAACTCAGCGGGGTGTCCGGCGTGGTCCCCCTGCTGGACGCGGGGACCACCGCCGACGGTGACCTGTTCGTGGTGTTGCCGTTCTACGCGGACGGCTCCTTCGGCGACATGCTCGCCCGGAGGGGACCCGCGCCGATCCAGGAGGCGGCTGCCGTCTCGCGGAGTGTGGCGGCGGCCCTGGGTTCGATGCACGGTCGCGGGCTGCTGCACAACGACGTCTGCCCCGGCAACGTCCTCCGTGCGGGGCGGACCCCGGTGCTGACCGGTTTCGGTTCCGTCCACCGGTCGGGTGAGGCCCTGCCCCCGCCTGATCCGGGGTCGGAGTCGTTCCTGCACTCGCCCCCCGAGGCGCTGCGGGGTGAACCGCGCACGCCCGCCTCCGACGTGTACCAGCTGGCCTCCACGATCTGGACGATGTTGGTGGGCCACACGCCCTTCTCGTCCACGGACGGAACCCCGTTCGATCCCGGGGCCTACACCGAGCGGGTCCTGACTCGGGAACCCAGGCCGGTTCCCCGTTCGGACGTCTCCCGCAAGCTGCGCGGTGTGCTCACCCGCGCGCTGGCCAAGCTGCCCGAGGAGCGCTTCGCGACTCCGGCGGCGTTCGCCGCGGCCTTCGAGCAGGCGCGCACGTCCAGACCCGCCACCACCCTGTCCGGCGCGACCGGCGGCCAGAACCCGGTGAGCGGCCCGCAGACGCCGATGACGACCGCCCTCCCCACCGGGACGGACACCCGCACCCCCGCGTCCGGGCCCCAGCAGCCGCCCGCACCGGACCCGCGGGTACCACCGGCACACGCACCCCAGACACAACACCCGGCCACCCAGGCCTCCGGCTCGCAGGCAGCGCAGGCGTACACGTCCGAAGCGCGGTTCCCGACCGCCACACCACAGGCCCCCGCGTCCGGCCCCCAGAACCCGATGGCGGGTTCGTCCCAGCCCTCCGCCTCCGGGCCGCAGGTCCCCCCGTCGGGCCCCCAGGCCCCCGTGCCGGGCTCGCAGGTTCCACCGGAAAACCCCCGGACGCACACGCCCCAGACGCAGCACCCGACCGCGTCACCACAGCGTCCCCCGTCGGGTCCCCAGCCCCCCGTGCCGGATCAGCGCGCCCGCGCGCAGGAGCCACCGGCCGCGGCACCGGAAACCGGTTCCCCCGTCTCGGGACCCCGGTTCCCGCCCCCTCCGTACGCCGCTCAACCGATGTCCCCGCAGGCCCCGCACCCCCTCCGGAGCGCACCGCAGTCCCCTCCCCCGGCGCCCTCCGGCCCACAGACCCCGCCCACCACGGCGTGGTTTCCGCCTTCCGGCCCGCAGGCCCCGCACGCCCCGACCGCCCCTCCCCCCGCACCTCTCCCGCAGCAGCCGCCCCAGCAGCCCCCCGCGTCTCCGGACGGGCCCCCGCACCAGCCCACCGGGCTGGAGGGAAGCAGGCTTCCGGCCACCGACGCGGGCGGCACCGCCGAACTCATGATGGCCAAGCTGCGCGGAGAGGAGATCTCACCGCTGCGCGCCTGGTCCCGTCTGGAGGGCTGGACCGGCACCGCCGAGTCCTCCTTCCTCCCGGTGGACGACGCACCCGTCCCCGAGGAGGACGAGGCTCCCGTCTGGGGCCCCGTCCAGGAGACCGGGCAGGAGCAGCCCCGGTGGCGCCGCCATCTCCACATCGCCGTGACCGTGTGCGGCATCCTCCTGGTCACCAGCGTCTCCAGCGTGTTCGCCGCGACCGGTTCCGACACCCCGGCGGCCCCGACGGCCGCACCGGAGGCCGAACCCGAGCCCTCACCCGAGGCGGAACCCACCGGGCAGGACGTCCAGCCCTCGGCGCCACCCGAGATATCCGCACCGTCGAACGTCGTCCTGGCGGACAACCTCGGCGCCGTCGAGCTGAACTGGACCGACAACAGCGGCGGCACGGCCTCGTTCTTCGTGCTGGGCGGCCCCAGCGGACACGAACCGACCACCGTGGCCCGGACCGGCCCCGGCGTGGTGTCCGCGCAGGTCGTCACCGACAACACGTTCATGGAGTACTGCTTCACGGTGATCGCCGTGGACGGCGCCGCGGCCGCCGCCGGCCAGGTCTGCACGACCCGCGCCGCCGACCGGGCCGAGGCCGAGCGCGCGGCCGAGGAGGCCGCTGAGGAGGCGGCCGAGGAGGAGGCCTCGGAGGAGCCTTCGGACGAACCCTCCCCGCCTCCCGAGGAGGAGCCCGCGGAATGACGCGGCGCGCCGGGGGCGCCGACACTCGCGGCCGTGCGTCCGGCATGGTGTGACCTGCGCCGTATCGCCGCCTCATGACCTTGGATAGCGTTTTCGGGACCATGTCGCGCGTGTGCGGTGGGAGCGCTTCTTGTCCGGGGTCCTGATCGGTTTCGGTGTCATCACCAGCGTCGTCGTCATCGGCTACATGCTCGGGCGGCTCGACCTGCTGGGACCGGGGGCCCGGAACGTCCTCACCAGGCTCGCCTTCTACGTCGCCAGTCCCGCGCTGCTGTTCACGATCCTGGCCGACGTCGACCTCTCCGTCCTGGTGTCCGGCCCGATTCTGGTCAGCGTCCTCGGCGTGGCCGCCGTGGCGCTCGCCTTCGTCGTGTTCGGCCTGGTCCGGCGCTGCGGTGTCAGCCGGACCACCGTCGGCGCGCTCTCCTCCTCGTACGTCAACGCGGGCAACCTCGGCATCCCCATCTCCGTCTACGTGCTCGGTGACGCGTCCCTGGTGGCGCCCATCCTGCTGACGCAGCTCCTGGTCATGGCACCGGTCGCGCTCACCATCCTGGACCTGGCCGACGGCGACGTGCGCGGCGTGGGGCCGGTGCTCAGACGCGCGCTCGGCACACCGGTCCGCAACCCCGTGGTGATCGCGTCCCTGGCGGGTGTGGCCGTCTCCGCCTCGGGCTGGGTCCCGCCCGAACCCCTGATGGAACCCTTCCACCTGATCGGCGGCATGGCCGTCCCGGCGATGCTGCTGGCGTTCGGGATCTCCCTGCACGGAAGCCCGTTTCCCGGTCGCGGCCCCGAGCGGGTACCGGTCCTGGTCGCCGTCGCGCTCAAGTCCGTGGTCCAGCCGCTGGTGGTGTGGATCCTGGGCGCCCTGGTCTTCGACCTGGACCCCTTCACCCTCTTCTCCGTGGTCGTGCTGGCCGCCCTGCCCACGGCGCAGAACGTCTTCAACTACGCCACCCAGTACCGCTCCGGTGAGGTGATGGTCCGCGAGGTGGTGCTGCTGACCACCCTCCTCACCATCCCCGTGCTGTTCACCGTCACCTTCCTCCTCGGTTAGGGAACGGCTCCCCGGCTCCGGTGAGGGGGAGGAGCCTGGCTCCCGTGAACATCAGGGAACAATGCTGGGCGAACGGTACACGCGCGACGGCCCTCCCGATAGCATCCCCAGAGTTCACGGGAACCGCGGAACTCCTGCCCCCGTCCGCGCGTCCCACCCGTCATCCGGAGAGCGTCCGCGCCGACGACCGTGAACGGACCTCCGTGCGTGGAGGGTGTCGCGTCCCCTCCCGGTGAATCCCGCGTTCGAGGAGAGGAGACCCCCACATGACCACCGAAGCGGGCGGCAACCCGATCGAGGGGATGGAGGGCGGCGAGTACGCCGAAACCCTCGCGGCGGCCATGGCCGGGCTCGCCGACGCGTTCGACCTCCTCATGGAGGACGCCGAGAGCATGTCGGGCCACGAGGACGTCAGAGCCGGGTTCAGCGCGTTCAAGGAGGAGAACGCGCAGGCCCTCATCGACATCCAGGCGCTCGGCCTGACGCTGGCCAACAACGTCCAGGCGGGCGCGGGGGAGATCGCGCGCAACGACCTGGACAGCTCCGAGGACTTCGACCACCCCTGGGAGTCCCACCGGGACATCAACTTCTGACGGCACCGTCCGCCGTCCCGTCCCCTCACCCCTCCCCGCCCGCAGCCCCTCCGAGGAAAACCGTGGCAACCTTCGCTCTCGTCTTCGTCCCCCGCGACTTCCACTACGACTCCAAGCCCATCCACGACTGCGCGGCGGACCTGGAGGTCCTCAACGCGCGGCTCCTCGGCCGCGCGGACGACCTCAAGGGGGGCTTCGACTCGGCCGCCAGCCAGTTCACCGACGTCATCGCCTGGGACGTCCAGAGCCTCTCCGAGGAGGACCTGCAGAACTGGCGGGACGCCGCGGTCTCCGTCACCTACGCGGCCTCGGTCGCCGAGAGGTGGGGGGACATCGTCAAGGCCTTCCACGAGGAGCGCGAGGCCCAGATCACCACCTGGGAGAGCAGCAGGACGGAGAAGGAGAACGCCGTCCCCTCCAAGTACCAGGACGACCACATCACCTCGTCCCACCCCCAGGTCGACGGCTTCTGGTGGACGGACTGGGGCGCCGGGGACGAGGCTCGGTGCCGGGCCCTCTACGACGAGCTCGTCACCGTGCAGGAGGGGCTCATCGACCGGGAGCAGGCCAACTGGCAGGGCCTCCAGGACGGCGCCGAGGGCATCCGGACGATGCTCGAACAGGGACCGACCCCGGAGAACGTCCGCACGCTCATGGAGTCGGGCAACGCCAACTGGGCCTTCCTCAACCTCGACCCCTCCCGCTACGCCTCGCTCATCGAGGACGGCGAACTCACCCCCGAGAACGCCGAGGAGTACGCCGACGAGCTCGCCGCCTACTGGTCCGGGGAGAAGCCGCTGGACGACCGGTACCACGAGATCATGCTCGTGCTCTCGATGGTCGGCACCAGCGCCCGGCAGAACCAGGGGGACGGCACGAAGCTCAGCGACGAGGAGATCGCGTTCCTGGAGGAGTTCTACGCCCACCTGGAGGAGCCCTACCTCAGGGACGGCGCCGGGTCGGGCATCATGGTCTACCCCGACCTCATGGCCGACTCCGACATGAGCGACGAGGAGCGGGAGGACGCCCTCGGCCTCCTCGGCGACGGTCTGCTCGCGCTCTCGGACCCGGCACTCGGCGGAGGGTACGACAGCCTGCCCCAGAGCTTCCGGTACGCCGTGGAGGGGTCGTGGCTCAACCCCGACGCGGAGAACAAGATCCCCGGCACCGCCGTGAACATCGGGATGGACATGGAGGCGCTCTCCGCCCTCATGGAGCACACGGACGGGAACCTCCAGGGCGGCTACGGGCTGTCGACGGCCCTGCACCTGACCACCGGCGCGTTCCTCGACACCTGGGGCGACATGCCCGATCCCGACGGGGTGATGCCGGACTCCGAGCAGGTCTCCCACATCGTCGACGTGGCCAGCCGCAACACGGACGCCAACTACTACATGCTCACCGGCGACCACCTCAACGAGGAGGAGGGCGTCGACTACGGCGACGAGGAGCTGCGCACGCGGGCGCTGGAGGGCACGCTCACGTACGAGTGGCACGACGACGGCCACACCGCGCGCCAGCTCACCGACTGGCTCGCCGAGGACGTCCAGAGCGAGGACACCGAGGTGCGCGAGCGGGCCGGGGACGCCTTCGCCGGGTTCATGGAGACCATCACCGACCCGGACATGCACGACGCCCTCACCAACACCGGTGTGGACGTCACCGAGGGGGACAACGAGTACTCGAACGCCTCGTTCACCCAGTTCAACGGGGAACTGGCCGACAGCCTCGCCGACGTCTTCGACGCCCACATCTACAGCTTCGCCAACAGCGACATCCTGGACCTCAACGAAAACCCCGTGACGGGTATCGGGGACTTCGACTCGGAGACGGGCACCGTGCGCCTGGGTGCCGAGGAGCGCGCCATGTACATGCAGCTTCTCGTGGGCAACGACGAAACCGCCGGACGCATGGTCAACACGGTGGACGCCTACAAGCAGCTGGAGTCCATCGCGTTTCTGGAGTCCGGTAACGAAGCGACCGCCGCACGTGGAGCCGGACAGCTCCAGGGGTTGCTGGAACGAGCCCTGTACCTGGATTCGGAGGATCGCAGTGCCGACCTGGACGAGACCATCGAGCGCAAGACGCAGATAGCCGAGTTCGTGGTCGGCGAGGCGGGCAGCCTGTCCGGGAACATCCCGGTCATCGGCACGGCCCTGTCGATGGGGATGGGTCTAGCCGAGGAAAGCATCGTGAACGCGATCGTGGATGGCGAGTACGAGATCTCTCCTCGCCACCCCGTCTACACCGGCGAGGAGAGCACCACGCGCGCCTTCCAGGCGGCGACTTTCGACTTCCTTGCCCATAGCGCCCCCGAGGCGTTCAACGACGTGGAGCGGGGCGACCTCAGGACGCTGGTCGGCGGTGGTGCGCTCACCATCGAGCGGAACGGTGAAGTGCTCAGTGCGGCTGACATCCCGAACGACTTCGTCATCGACGACTCCGTCACGATGAGTTTCGACACGGACCCGAACCGATGGCCGGGCAACGAGGACGACTCGCTCTCCGAGATGGACGACGCGCTCGGCAGCATCATGGAAAGCACCACCATCGACATCACCTACGAGGATGAGTACGGATATTCGGTCGATCACAGCACGCCCGCCCACGAGGGAGTGGAGCAGTTCACCGAACAGTACATGGGCGGCTACCGCGAGGCGGAGGTCTATTTCGGAGGCGGACTCGAAACCTTCGGGAACGCACCCGAGGGCGAGGGCTCGTAACCCGTGTGGCCGCCGCCACCTCTGTACCCCACCCGTTCTGGAGGCCCTGTGACACACCGTGAAGGCCGTGCTCCCGTCTTCCTGACGATCTCCCTGTCCGCGTGCCTGGTCTTGGCCGCGTGCTCCACGTCCGAACCTGAACCAGAGGAAGGTCTTCCACCGGACTACGTCTCCCGCTTCTGGGTCGAACGGGAGGTCAGGGTGCGCACACTCGACCGCATGCTCATCGAGAACGATCCCGAGGAAGTCGTCGCGAACATCAACGGCAGCCGCGACAGGCTCATCGACAGCCGCATCCTCCGGGAGGCCGAGGACGGATACGTCGTCGAACTCGACAAGGAAGCCTGGCACACCGAGGGGGTCGACGGCCTCGCAAGAGTCGATGACGCCCTCATCGACGCCATGGAGTCCAATACGGTCACCTGGTGCGGCGAACCCGTCAGAGGAAACGAACTCGTCGACTCCTACATGGAGGAGTTCTGGGACACCCTCGACTCCCACGAGG
>NZ_ANAX01000056.1 GCF_000341065.1 Nocardiopsis halotolerans DSM 44410
CTGCTCACACATCGGACTCACTCATCTAGGCAGGTCGGAACCCACGCGCCGCACCGGAAACGTGTCCGGTCGGCCCGCCGGCTCCTCTCCACGGCTGGGGTTCCGGTGCCGGTGGGGGTGGGGTGGTCCGGGTTCCGTGGGGGCTCACCGCCCCGGGGCGCCCATGCGGGGGAAGCACCGCGTGGACGCCTGTCGGTGGCGGGGCGGGGGCACCGCGTGGCGAACCCGCCGGACGGGGTGGGGCCGTGCGCGAGGAAGCCGGTGCCGGACCCCGCGTCGCGCGCGGCGGGGTCCGGCGGGGGTTTCAGGCCTTGCGGGCGACCCCGCAGTACTGGTCGGCCTCCACGATGGTGCCCACCTCGGTCTCGGTGGGCCGCCAGAACGGCGCCGAGACGACACCGGGCTCCAGCAGTTCCAGTCCGTCGAAGAAGCCCGCGATCTCCTCGGGTGTGCGCAGGTGGTACGGCAGGGGCGCGGTCTCGTTCCAGCGCCGGGAGGCCTCGACCATCGGCTCGCTGGTGTTGGTCCCGTCGCACATGGCCAGGAAGCTGCCCGGGGGCAGCGCGTCCACGTAGGCGCGCACGGTCGCGTAGGCCTGGTCGTTGTCGGGGGTGTGGCCCATCGTGCCCAGGATGGTGAGACCGATGGGCTTGTCGAAGTCCAGGTGGGGGGCCGCGTCGGCCAGGACCTTCTCCGGCTCGTGCAGGTTCGCGTCGATGTAGCGGACGTCGCCCGCCTTCTCGCCGACGAGCAGCGCGCGGGCGTGGGCGAGCACCAGGGGGTCGTTGTCCACGTAGACCACCCTGGCGTCGGGGGCGACCGCCTGCGCGACCTCGTGGGTGTTGTTGTGCGTGGGCAGTCCGGTGCCCACGTCCAGGAACTGGCGGATGCCCTCCTCGCGGGCCAGGTGGGTGACCGCGCGGATGAGGAAGTCCCGGTCCGCGCGGGCCGCGGTGACCATCTCGGGGTAGGCCTGGAGCACGTAGTCGCCCACCTCCCGGTCCGCCGGGTAGTTGTCCTTGCCTCCCAGCCAGTAGTTCCACACCCGTGCGGAATGCGCCACAGTGGTGTCGATAGGGGGTGTGTCCGTCATCTGGGCCCTCTCAGCGGGAAGCGTCGTTCGCACCCGTATTGTGCTGCCCCCGAAAACCGATGCGCAAGCTGAAACGCCTTGTCTGTGGGCATTTCAGGAGAAAACACCTCTTTTCCGAAGTCGCCGCTCGGACGGGTCTCCCCGCCCCCGCCGCCCGGGTGCCCTCGGGCCCACTCGTACTCTGGTGCGATGCCAGCGATCTACCTCATCCGCCACGGGAAGGCCTCACCGGAGGCGGAGGACTACGACGAGTTGAGCCCGACCGGCTACGAGCAGGCCCGACTGCTGGGCGCCGAGATCGGGCGGCGCGGCCCGAAGGTCGGCCGTGTGGTGACGGGCGCGCTGCGCCGCCAGCGGCAGACGGCGTCCGCGGTCCTGGCCGCGGCGGGCCTGGACCTGGAACCGGACGGCGACCAACGGTGGAACGAGTACGACCACCTCGCCCTGCTGGGCGCGCACCCGGTGCGGGAGGGCTCACTCCAGGAGCGGCTCGACGCCTCCCTGACCTCCTGGATCGAGGCCGGGGGCAGCGGTCCGGGCACCTGGGAGGGTTTCCGGACCGGGGTGCGCGCGGCCCTGGACGACCTGGTCGCAGGGCTCGGCCGGGGCGAGACGGCGCTGGTCTTCACCTCCGCCGGGGTGATCGCGACGGTCTGCTCGACCCTCCTGGGCACCGGCTCCGCCGGGTTCCTGGCCATGAACCGGGTGGTGGTCAACGGTTCGGTGAGCAAGCTGCTGCACGGCCGCGGCGGCACGCAACTGCTGTCCTTCAACGACCACGCCCACCTGGAGCAGGGCGGACCCGCCCTGATGACCTACCGCTAAACACGCGCGCCGACGTGTGCACTATGCAAACCGACTGGTCGGTACTTCCTCGCGGGGTACCGACCAGCCACCGGCGGGGCCCTCCCTCAGAAGCGGCTCACGTGTCCACCGCCCCCGACCGCTGCCGTGCGAGCGCCCGGCCGATGACGCGAGCGCCCTCGGGGAAGGCCCCGGGGTTGGACCCCGAGTAGTTGAGGCGGAGGTAGGCGCCGGCGGGCTCGGCGGGGAACCACTCGTCCCCCGGGGCGACCACGACCCCGGCGGCCTCGCACTCCCCGACGAGCCGGTCCAGGTCGGTGGTGTCCGGCAGCCGCACCCACAGGTTCAGCCCTCCCCTCGGCGGGACCCCGGAGTCGACGGTGGGGGCGTGGTCCCGCAGCGCGTCGAGGAGGAGGTCGCGGCGGGCGGCGAGTTGGTGGCGCAGCCCCCGCAGGTGCGTGCGCCAGGCGGGTTGGGTGACGACGTCGAGCGCGGCGGACTGCAACACGCCGCTGACGTACATGGACTCGGCCTGGGTGTCGGCGAGGACGCGCTGACGTGCGGGGCCCCGGGCGACGATCCCGGCGATGCGCACGGCGGGTGACACGCTCTTGGTCAGTGAGCGCAGGTAGACGACGTGCCCGCCGTCGTCCCGGGCCGCGGCCGGAACCGGGTCCGCGGTGATGCCGAAGTCGTGCGCCCAGTCGTCCTCGACCAGGAACGCCCCGTGCCGACGGACGGTGTCGAGCACCCGGTCGACCAGGTCCGGGGACCACTGCGCACCGGTCGGGTTGGCGAAGTTGGGCTGGGCGTAGAACGCCCGCGCTCCGGTGGACTCGAACGCCCGTGCCAGCTCCTCCGGGTCGGGCCCGTGGACGCCGCTGGGGACGGGCACCACCCGTACACCCACCTGCGTCGCGGCGAGGATCGCTCCCCAGTAGGTGGGCGACTCCATCAACAGGGGCCGGTCCGCGCCGACGAGCGCGCGGAAGACGGTACTGAGCCCGCTCTGGCTGCCGGGCACGATGACGGCGTCGCTCGGCGCGGGAGGCGCGACTCCGGCCGGGGCCGCCGCGCCCAGTTCGGTGGCGAACCACGCCTGCAACTCCGGCAGCCCCGCGGCCGAGGACCTGCTGACGGCCGTGTCGCCGCGGGCCGCACGGGTGAGGGCCGCACGAACCAGGCGCTCGGGCAGCAACTCCCGGTCCGGATAGCCCGAGTGCAGCGCGATCGCGTCGTTGGGGGCGGTCCGCAGGGCCGTGGACAGGCCGGGGAGGCGGCGCCGCGGCGACCCGAGCGCGGCGGTCTGCCACGCGTAGTCGTTCGGGCGGACCGCACGGACGGTGCGGACGAAGGTTCCCACACCGGGGCGGCTCTCCACCATTCCCTGTGCGGCCAGGGTCCGCAGTGCCTTCTGCACGGTGACCGGACTCGCCCCGTACCGCGTGACCAGCGCCCGTGTCGACGGCAGCCGCGCACCCGGCGGGGCCGACGCG
>NZ_ANAX01000057.1 GCF_000341065.1 Nocardiopsis halotolerans DSM 44410
CCCGAAGCTCTGCGACGATCCGCGAACTGCTATCGTTGTTCATGATAAATGATAGTAGCGCTACTCTCCAAAGCACACGAGCGCTATCCTCAGTCCGCACGGGTCTCTGGTGGGGCCTGCTCGGCGTGGCGGCGTTCTCCCTCACCGTCCCGTTCACCCGGATCGCCGTCGAGTGCGGCGGGATGTCACCGCTGTTCGTCGGGTGCGCGCGTGCGGTCGTCGCCGCGCTGCTCGCCGCCGCCGCGCTGGCGTTCACCAGGCAGCGCACGCCCAGCGGGATCCAGTGGCCGCGCCTGGCGGTCGTCGCCGGTGGTGTGGTCGTCGGCTTCCCCCTGCTGACCTCCTTCGCGCTCACCACGGCCTCCGCCAGTCACAGCGCCGTCGTGATCGGACTCCTGCCCGCCGCGACCGCGGTGACGGCCGTGGTCCGCGGGCACGAGCGGCCCCCCCCCCCNNNTGGCCGCGGCGGGAGCGGTCGCGGCCGTCGTGTTCGCCGCGTCGCAGGGAGGCGGGTTCGGCGGAATCCACTGGTCCGACCTGCTTCTGTTCGGCGCCGTCGTCGCGGCCGCGGTCGGCTACGCCGAGGGAGGTCTCCTCGCCCGCGAACTCGGGGCCTGGCAGACCGTGTCCTGGGCGCTCGTGCTCTCGGCTCCGCTGATGACCGCGCTCACCGTCGTCTCGGTGCTCCGACAGCCACCGACCGGCACGCCGGTCGAGTGGGCCGCGTTCGCCTACCTCGCCGTGGTGAGCATGTTCCTCGGTTTCTTCGCCTGGTACCGCGGGCTCGCGATCGGCCCGATGGCGCGGGTCAGTCAGATCCAGCTCACCCAGCCCGTCATGGGCCTCTGCTGGGCCGCGCTACTGCTGCACGAGCGGCTGACCTGGCCCACCGTCCTCGGCGGTGTCGCCATCGTCCTCTGCGCCGGTGTCGCGGTCCGGTCCCGGCGGGGTCCCTCCCCGAGGGAGCGGGAGTCCGGGCACGCGAGCCCGGCGCCGGAAGGGTCTCCGAAGGTGTAGCGGCAGGGCGGCCTGTCCCGTGTGATCGCGTCCACGGTCGCGGTGGGGCGGCCTCCCCACCGCGACCGTCCGGGGTCGGGCGTCCCTCAGTCGCCCCTGCGCTCGGCGTCGCGCCGGAGCACCGCGCGCAGGGCCAGCTCGTAGCCGAAGACCCCGCACCCGGCGACGTAGCCCGCGGCCACCGGCGCGGTCACCGACGTGTGCCGGAACGCCTCACGGGCGTACACGTTGGAGATGTGCACCTCCACCACGGGGGCCTCGACCGCGTCGACCGCGTCGCGCAGCGCGATGCTGTAGTGGGCGTAGGCGCCGGGGTTGAGCACCACCCCCGCCCAGCCCCGGGCCGCGTGGATCCGGTCCACCAACGCGCCCTCGCTGTTGCTCTGCGCGCAGACCACCTCCACTCCCAGCTCCTGGCCGAGGGAGACCACGCGCCGCTCGACCTCGGCCAGGGTGGTGGTGCCGTACTGCTCGGGGTCACGGGTGCCCAGCAGGTTCAGGTTGGGGCCGTTGAGCAGCAGGACGGTGCGGGACTGGTCGGACACAGCGGACATGCGGGTCAGCGCTCCTTCTCGGGTCGATGGCAGCAAGCCTAGGACCCGGAGGGCGCCGTGGCCCCGGTCACCTCCCGGTTCAACGGACCGGGTAACATACCGACCAGTCGGTCCACGATTCCTAGGAGGCGACCCGTGGCGTCCACCCTGCTGTCCACGCGCGACCTGCACTTCCTGCTCCACGAGTGGCTCGACACCGAGACGCTCACCAGCCNTACGCCGACCACTCCCGCGAGACCCTCGACGCCGCGCTGGAACTGGCCGAGAGCGTGGCCGCCGACCACTTCGCGCCGCACAACAAGGCCAACGACGCCAACGAGCCCCACTTCGACGGCGAGCGCGTCCACGTCATCCCCGAGGTCAGGAAGGCCCTGGAGGTCTACGCCGAGACCGGCCTGAGCGCCGCGGGAATGCCCGCCTCGGTCGGCGGGGGCCAGCTCCCGCACGTGGTCTCCAGCGCGTGCAGCGCCTACTTCCAGGCCGCCAACCTGGGCACCTCGGCCTACCCCTTCCTCACCGCGGGCAACGCGCGCCTGCTCCTGGCGCACGGCAGCCCCGAACAGGTCGACACCTGGGTGCGCCCCATGGTGGAGGGACGTTTCACCGGCACCATGTGCCTGTCCGAGCCGCAGGCGGGCAGCTCCCTGGCCGACATCACCACCCGCGCCGAGGCCGACGGTGACGGCGCCCACCGGCTGTTCGGCAACAAGATGTGGATCTCGGGGGGCGACCACGAGCTGACCGAGAACATCGTGCACCTGGTGCTCGCCAAGATCCCCGGCGGCCCTCCCGGGGTCAGGGGGATCTCGCTGTTCGTCGTGCCCAAGTACCTGCTGGAGGCCGACGGGTCGATCGGCGAGCGCAACGACGTCGTGCCCGCCGGGCTCAACCACAAGATGGGTTACCGGGGCACCGTCAACGCGCTGCTCAACTTCGGCGAGGGCCGCCACACCCCCGGCGGGAGGCCGGGCGCGGTCGGCTACCTGGTGGGCGAGCCGCACCAGGGCCTGAAGTACATGTTCCACATGATGAACGGCGCACGGATCGGGGTGGGCGCGGGCGCCACCGCCGTCGGCTACACCGGCTACCTCAAGTCTCTGGCCTACGCGCGCGAACGCCTCCAGGGCCGCCCGCTGGACGCCAAGGACCCCGCGCGGCCGCAGGTGCCGATCGTCGAGCACACCGACGTGCGCCGGATGCTCCTCGCCCAGAAGAGCTACGTCGAGGGCGCGCTCGCCCTGGTGCTGTACTGCGCCCGGCTGGTGGACGAGACCGACAGCGCCGGGGACGAGGACGCCCGTCAGCGCGCCCACCTGCTGCTGGACGTGCTCACGCCGATCGCCAAGAGCTGGCCCTCCCAGTGGTGCGTGGAGGCCAACAGCCTGGCCATCCAGGTGCACGGCGGATACGGCTACACCCGCGAGTACGACGTGGAGCAGCACTACCGGGACAACCGGCTCAACCCGATCCACGAGGGCACCCACGGCATCCAGGCCCTGGACCTGCTGGGGCGCAAGGCCGTGCTCGACGGCGGCGCGCGGCTGTCGCTGCTCGTGGAGACCGCGCGCGCGACCGTGGACCGGGCCCGTGGCCTGGGCGGTCGGGAGGCCGAGTACGCCGACCTGCTGTCGGCCGCCCTGGACCGGACGGCGGAGACGGCAGCCGCGGCCTGGGCCGAGGGCGACCCGGCCGTGGCGCTGGCCAACGCCACCCCCTACCTGGAGGCGGTGGGTCACGTGGTGGTCGCCTGGCTGTGGCTGGAGCAGCTGGTGGCCGCGCACGGCCGCGAGGGCGGCTTCTACGAGGGCAAGCGCGCCGCCGCGGCGTACTTCTTCCGCCACGAACTGCCGCGCACCGGACCGCAGTTCGACCTGGTGGCCTCCCGCGACCGCACCGTGCTGGACGTCTCGCCCGACGTGCTCTGAGGGGACGCGGTCGCCGCCAGCACGCGGCGGGTGTGCGGCGGCGGCCGGGCCCCGGAGCGTCGGTGACGGCTCCCCTCAGCCCACGTAGCGCCGGGCACGGGACCGCCTGCGGGGAGCCTCCAGGGCACGCAGTCCGTCCTCCACCCGCCGCGGGACCGGCGCGCGTTCCCGCAGCACCCAGGGCAGGCCCGCCAGGGCCTCGGCGACGGCCATCGCGCTCGACCGGTCGCGCGGCACCGACCGCAGGACCGACCACGTGTGCCGACACGCGCCTCCCGCCGGTCGGCGCAGCCAGGCGGTCCACAGGGTGTTGCGGATCCCCAGGCGCCTCCTGCGCGTGGGATCGCGCACCGGGGACGCGGCGTGGTGGGCGACCGTCTCCTCGTCCCAGCACATCCACCACCCGGCGGCGGCCAGGTCCAGGGCCAGCAGTTCCTCCTCACCGCCCATCCACAGGCGCCGGGAGAAGCCGCCCACCTGCCGGAACGCACGGACACGGAACACCGTGACCCCGGCGAGCACCCCCAGCAGGGCGGGCCCGGGCAGCCAGTCGGGCCCGGTGACCGGCGAGTGGCGCAGCTCGGGGGTGAGGGGATCCTCCTCGCCCCCGGGTTCGACGAGCAGGCGCGCCGTCACCGAACCCAGTCCGGGATGGGCGTCCATCAGGTCGGCGGCCCGCTCCAGGGAACCCGGTTCCCACCAGGTGTCGTCGTCGCAGAAGGCGACGTAGGGCGTGTCCAGGGCCTCCACCCCGACGTTGCGGCCCACGGAGCCCAGGTTGGTCCCGGCACGGACGAGGCGCACCCACCGATGCCGTTCGGCGACGTCCTCGGCCGTACCGTCGGTGGAGGCGTTGTCCACGACGACGGTCGGCGGCGGCCCGGGCAGCGTCCGCAGGCGGTCCAGGGTCCGCAGCAGTTCCTCACGGCGGTCGCGGGTGATGACCACGATCCCGACACGGGGGTCCTCGCTCATGCGTCCTCCAGCAGCGACAGGTCCCGTTCCACGTGCGCGGGCACCGGACGGCGGCCCGCCACCGCCGAGGGCAGGGCCCTCAGCGCCCCGGTCAGGGCGCCGCGTGAGACGGGGTCGCGCAGGGAATGCCCCGCCAACCGCGCCGTCCGCGTCAGGACCAGTCCGGGGCGGCGGCGCAGCCAGACGGTCAGCAGCGCGTTGCGCTCCTCCAGCGTCCGCCGCCACGGGCCCGGCGGGCGCGTCGAGGACGGGTGGTGGTGCACGCGCACGTGCTCCAGGTGGCACAGCTCCCAGCCGGACGCCGCCAGGTCCTGGGCCAGGAGCGCCTCCTCGCCGGCGAAGAACAGCAGCGGACTGAAGCCGCCCGTCTCCACGAAGGCCGCGCGCCGCACCACGGCGGCGCAGGCCAGGAAGCCGAGGACCCGCGGTCCGGGCAGACCGTCGCGCTCGGGCAGCGGGCTGTGCGCCAGCGCCCGGTTGACCGGGTCCGGCCGCTCCTCCTCCCCGACGAACACGGACGCGGCGACCAACCCCAGACGCGGGTGCGCGTCCAGCGCGTCGGCCGCCGCCTCCAACGCCCCCGGCGCCCACCAGGAGTCGTCGTCGCAGAAGGCGACGTAGGGCGTCTCGGCGCGGACCACCCCGGTGTTGCGTGCGACGCAGCCGGTGTTGCGGTCCTGGCGCACGAGCAGGACGTCGGGAAACCCCTCGCGGACGGCCTCGGCGGTCCCGTCCGTGGAGGCGTTGTCCACGACCACCACGGGCGGTCGGGGCTCCAGTCGGTCCAGGTGCCGCAACGTGCGCAGCAGTTCCTCACGGCGGTCACGGGTGGCCACCACCACGGTGACCCGCGAACGCTCCGGGTTTCCCACGTCGCCCTCTCCTCTCCCTGTTTCGGCGCGGTGTCTCCGGACCGCCCGCCCGGGTGCTCCGTTTCGACTCCGCCCGCCGGAGCGTCCCGAGCCGGGGCGGGCCACCGCCAACGCTCCCCTCTCCCGCCTTCGGAACCCGCGGACGCCCGAACGCCTCCGGGCCGGGTCCCCGTTCGCAGCGCGGGCCCTGGGGCTCCCACCCGCTTCGGTACGGGCCCCGGTGCGGTGATCCGGAAACCGCCCAGGACCCATACGCCACACCAGCAACACATCCGGTCGGCCCGCTAGTTGGCGGGTGTGGCCCCTTCGGGCAGGCCCTCGTAGCGGTCGCGCCGCTCCACGAAGTAGGCGACCGTGCGGCGCAGCCCCTCGTCCAGGCGGATCCGCGGACGCCAGTGCAGGGCCTTGGCGGCCAGGCCGATGTCGGGACGGCGGAAGTGCGGATCGTCCTCGGGCCGCTCGACGAACGTGATCGGCGACCGCGCCCCGGTGACGTTGATGACGACGCGGGCCAGGCTCAACACGGACAGCTCCTCGTCGCTGCCGATGTTGACCGGCCCGGTCTCCGTGCTGTCGGCCAGGGCGAGCAGGCCCCGCACGGTGTCCTCCACGTAGCACAGCGACCGCGTCTGGTGCCCGTCACCGGCCACCGTCAGGGGTCGGCCCTCCAGCGCCTGGTTGACGAAGGTGGGCACCATGCGGCCGTCGTCGGCGCGCATGCGCGGCCCGTAGCAGTTGAAGATCCGCGCGATGCCCACGTCGGCCCCGCGCGCCCGGTGGTGGGCCATCGTCAGGGACTCGGCGTAGCGCTTGGCCTCGTCGTACACGCTGCGCGGGCCGACCGGGTTGACGTTGCCCCAGTAGGTCTCGCGCTGCGGGTACTCCAGCGGGTCGCCGTACACCTCGCTGGTGGAGGCCAGGACCAGGCGTGCGCCGTGGCGCTCGGCGAGTTCCAGCGCGTTGCTGGTGCCCAGGCTGCCCACCTCCAGCGTCTCCACGGGCAGGCGCAGGTAGTCCGGCGGCGACGCGGCCGACGCCAGGTGGAACACCGTGTCCACGGGCTCCTCCAGCACGAACGGTTCGGTGAGGTCGGCCTCCCTCAGCTCGAACCCGGGGTGTCCGGCCAGGTGTCCCACGTTCTCGGCGCGGCCGGTGGCGAAGTTGTCCAGGCACACCACGCGTGTGCCCCTCTCCAGCAGCCGTTCGCACAGATGGGAGCCGATAAAACCGGCACCACCGGTGACCAGGGCCGTTCCTCTCGACGCGCGTTGCCGCATCGTCGCCCACCTCCTCGGATGGTCTCACCGCTTGCCTGGGTCCGTCTTCTCTGGCTGGCCGTGCCGTCGGGGGCTGTGGGGAGGGCGGCGGGCGGGTGCGGGCGGACCCACCCGCCGCCACACCACGACGCCTAGGGCCAGGAGGTCTCCTGGGAGGAGCAGATGACCATCTCGCGCATCTCGCAGCCGGGCGGCTGGCGCAGGGCGAAGACCACCGCGCGGGCCACGTCCTCGGGCGCGTTGAGCTTGGCGTCCGGCCCCGGCTTGTACTGTTCCGGCCTGTCGTCGAAGAAGGAGGTGCTCATGCCCCCGGGGACCAGGAGCGTCACCCCGACCTGACCGGCCAGTTCGGCGGCCAGCGCCCGGGTGAAGCCCACCACTCCGAACTTGGAGGCGCAGTAGGCGGTGGCGTCGCTGAGCGCGCGCAGGCCGAGCGTGGAGGCGCAGTTGACGACCGTGCCCTCGGAGGCGCGCAGGTGCGGCAGGGCGGCCCGGGTCACGGCGGCCGTGCCGATCAGGTTGACCTGGATGACCCGCTCCCAGTCCTCGGCGGACACGTCCGTGAGCGTCCCGCAGGCGTCGGTCCCGGCCGCGTTGACCAGGGCGTCGATTCGTCCGTGCTGGACGCTGACCTGTTGGACGGCGCGTTCGACCGCCTCGCGGTCGGCCAGGTCGACCTGTTCGAAGGGCAGGTCGTTACCGGGGTGCTGTTTGTCGAGGATGATCGGTCGGCCGCCCTCGGCGGCCACGGCCTCGGCGGTGGCCGCGCCCAGGCCCGAGGCGCCTCCGGTGATCAGCGTGTTTCCCAGCGGGCGCATCTCTCCCCCGTTCGTGTGTTGGTGTCTCTTTCCTCGCCCGGCGCCCTCAGCGCACGGGCACGCCGTCGCGGCCCCGTCCGCGTATGCGGGTGATCAGGCCGGTCGTGGAGTGGCCGGGCACGAGCGGCACGGTGACCACCTCTCCTCCGGCCCGCCGCACGACGGGCGTCTCGGGCAGGTCCTCCACGTCGTAGTCGCCGCCCTTGACCCACACGTCGGGCCGCAGGTCCTCCAGGGCGCGCACGGGCGTGTCCTCCCCGAAGACGACGACCTCGTCCACGCAGTCGAGCGCGGACAGCACCCGGGCGCGGTCGCTTTCGCCGACGACCGGACGTTCGCTGCCCTTGAGCCTTCGCACGGAGGCGTCGCTGTTGAGCAGCACCACGAGGCGGTCGCCCAGGGCGCGGGCGCGGCGCAGCAGGTCGATGTGGCCCGCGTGCAGGACGTCGAAGCAGCCCCCGGTCGCCACGACCCGTCCGGGCCGTCCGCCCCGTGCGCGCTCCGCGGTCCGCGGACCGGGCACGGCGGAGGCACGGGGTTCCGGTGCGGTGGGGCGCGGGGCGGCGTGGGCCGCGGCCCCTCCCCCGGCCACGAAGTGCGTCGCCGAGACGACCCCGTGCCGGACGGCGTCGCGGGCGTCCACGCCGTCGCCGAGCGCGGTGGCGCACGCGGCGGCGAAGGCGTCCCCGGCACCGCAGGTGTCCGTCGGCGAGCGGACGGGATCGCCCGGCACGAGGCCGTCCTCTCCCGCCGCGTCGGACCATGCGGCCCCGCGCGCGCCGAGGGTGACGGCCACCGAGCGCACCCCCCACGCTCCGGCCAGTTCACCGGCCCTGCGCAGAACCTCTTCGTCCGTGCTCCCGGCGACCCCCGCCTCGGCGGCGTTGGGCGTGGCCAGACGCGTTCCCGGTACGGGATCGGCACCGCGCGGGTGCGGGTCCCACACGAGCGGAACGCGCTCCGCGCAGGCCGCCAGGGCCCGGCGCACCGCGCGCTGGCGGACGAGCCCGTGCCCGTAGTCGGCCACGAGCACGGCCGACGCGTCGGCCAGGGCCCGTTCCACGAGCTCCGCGGGCGCGTCCGCCTCCACTCCGTCGCACCCCTGGTCCAGACGGGCCACGGTGCGGCCGTTGGCCTGGACCCGCGTCTTGGTGGGCGTGTGCTCCATCAGGGGCAGCCCCACCAGCCTGACGCCCTCTCCCAGGAGCGCGGCCAGGTCGTCGGCGGCCTCGTCGCGTCCCACGGCGGTCACCAGGACCACGTCGTGTCCGGCGCGGCTGGCGCACAGGGCGGCCAGCGCGGCGCCGCCCGGCCGGTACCAGGACGAGAACCCCTCCAGCACGGGAGCGGGCGCGTCGGGGCAGTCGCGCCGGGACACGCCCCGCAGGTCCACGTCGAGCAGGGCGTCGCCGACCACCACCACGGTCCGATCACTCATGTGGCGACCCTCCTCGCCGGAACGAACGCCCGCCGCTCCGCACGGGCCACCTCCTCGTCCACCGCGGCGCAGAACACGTGGACCAGGGCCAGGTGGACCTCCTGCACGGTCGAGGTCCGGGGCGCGGGGACAGCGACCGTCTCGTCGCTGAGCGACTCCAGGGCGCTGGGGCCGGGGCCGGTCAGCGACCAGCACAGGACGCCGAGCTCGTGCGCGGCCTTGGCCACGGCGACCACGTTCTCGCTGTTGCCGCTGGTGGACATGCACACCAGCAGGTCGCCCGGACGGGCGTGGGCGCGCAGCTGGCGCGCGTAGACCTGGCGGTACCCGTAGTCGTTGGCGATGGCGGTCACGCTGGAGGTCTCCGCGTGCAGCGCGATGGCCGACAGGGGCTCGCGTTCGTCCTCGAAGCGTCCGGTCAGCTCGGCCGTCAGGTGCTGGGCCTCGGCGGCGCTGCCNNNNCTGCCCGCTCCCCAGGGCCCGCGCGGCCTGGCGGCCCCACCCCTCGACGCGGGCGGCGTCGGTGCCGTCCAGCGCGGAACTGAGCCGCCTCAGATGCGTGTGCATCACTCCTCACCTCCCCTGGCGGTGGTGCCGACCGGCGTGCCGCTGACCGCCCGGGGCGCCGGGACGGACGCTCCGGCCGCGGTTCCGGTCACGTGCAGGTAGCACTCCTCGGTGCGTCGGGCCACCTCCGCCCACGAGTACCGCTCCCGCGCCCGCTCGGCCGCCGCGTCGGCGAAGCCGGTCCTGGTCGTCTCGTCCGAGAGCAGCCAGCGCACGGCGCGGCCCAGCCGTTTCGGGGACCGGGACGGGACGAGCAGGCCGGTCTCCCCGTGCACGACGGTGTCGACGTGGCCTCCCACGCGGGAGGCGACCACGGGGACACCGCAGGCCATCGCCTCGACGGTGGAGATCCCGAACGGCTCGTACCAGGGCATGTTGACGGCCACGTCGGCCGACCTGAGCAGTGCGGGGACCTCCTCGCGGTCCACGCAGCCCAGGAAGCGGACCCGGTCCTCGACGCCCATCCGTTCGGCGACCATGCGCAGCCGCACCGCCTCGGGCTGGGTCCACAGGTGTTCGCGGTCGGCTCCTCCGGCGATGACCAGTTCGGCCTCGGGCACCTCGGCCAGCGCGCGGATCACGGTGTCCACGCCCTTGCGCCGGACCAGGCGTCCCAGGCTGAGCAGGCGCGGACGGTCGCCGCTCGCGGCACGGGGGCCCTCCGGGGTGAAGCGGCCGGTGTCCACACCGCAGGGCACGACCGCGACGCGCTCGGTCGGGATGCCCCACTCGCCGAGTTCGCGCCGCTCCTCGGTGGAGGTGGCCACGACCATGTCGCACCGGCTCGCCACGGCGCGCTCGGTCGGGACGCGCTCGACGGGACTGGTGTCCTCCGAGCCCTGGTGGCGGCGCTTGACGGTGCCCAGGGCGTGGAAGGTCTCCAGCACGGGCAGGTCCAGGGCGTTGGCGGCCCGCAGTGAGGCGAAACCGCTCATCCAGAAGTGGGCGTGGACGACGTCGGGTCTGTGGATCCGCCAGGCCGCCCGCAGACGCTGCGCGAACTCGGGCATGTACCGGGGCAGTTCGTCCTTGCCGATCGGTGCCGCCGGTCCGGCCCGTACGTGCTCCACGCGCACGCCGGGGCCCATGGGCACGGTGTCGGGCCGCTCTTCGTCGGTACGGCGGGTGTAGACGGCGACCTCGTGTCCGCGCGCCGCGAGCGCCATGGCCAGTTCTGCCACGTGCACGTTCTGGCCGCCCGCGTCCTCCCCGCTGATCGCCGCCAGCGGGCTGGCGTGTTCGGAGACCATGGCGATCCTCATGACGTCACCTCCTGTAGCACCCGGTCCCAGTCGTCGAGGAACCTGGTGAGCCCGTAACGGCGCAGAGCCGCCGCACGGGCCGCCCTACCAGCGCGGAAGGCGAGGTCGCCGTCCTCCTGGAACGCGTGCAGCGCCTCCGCGAGTACTCGGGGGTCGGTGGAGACGGTGCCCGCCTCCGGCGGTACGGCCTCGTACGCCTCGGTGGCCCCCAGGACCGCGACGGGCAGGCCGAGCATCATGGCCTCGATGAGGGACAGGCCCAGGGAGGTCCACCGCAGGGGGTGCGCGTAGGCGCGGCGGCGGGCGAGCTGGTCGTGCATGCTCCCCTGGGGCAGGTCCTCGTGGGCGCGCAGCCGCGAGGGCGGCAGCCCGAGGTGGTCGGGGACCCCGGCCACGCCCATGCCGAACAGGTCCAGGGGCACCCGTTCGGCGAGCGCGGGAAGCAGGTCGGTACCGGTGAAGCGCCAGCGGCGCAGGGGTTCGTTGAGCACCACGCCCGCGCGGGCGACCTCCCCGGTGTAGCGGTGGCCGGGGTCGGGCACGCCGTGCTCGACCACGCGGGTGGGCGCGCGGCCGCAGTCCCAGAACAGGTCGTTGAAGTGGGTGACGTGGACGACCGGGATGTCGTCGCGGTCGGCGACGGGGTGCCGGGTGACCGGCACGTCGTCGCGCGGGGTGTTGTGCTCGACGTAGACGGCGGGCACGTCCCGGCCCGGGGCGCGCCCCAGGAGCCGTTCGGCCAGGGCGATCTCGTGCGGGCGCTGGAGGATGACCAGGTCGGGCTCGCTCCCGCGCACGTCCTCCCAGGCCACCTCCTCGGCGTTGTCCGGCCAGTCCCAGGTCCGGGCGCGGCCCCGTCCGTCCGGTCCCCGGTCCGGGGTCACCGGCAGCAGGCAGGTGTGACCGCCGTGGACGAACGCGGTCGTCCACGAACCGTGGACGTGCCAGAGCAGGATCCGCAGCACGCGCGCGGGCGTCCTGGCCCGGCCCTGGGCCATACCCGCAGGGGCCTGGGCGGGGACGGTCGGTGTCGGTTGGTGAATGGTCATCGTGCCCCCAGGAGTTCGTCGACGGCGGTCAGGACGTCGTCGGAGGAGACGGAGGTCAGACAGGGATGCCCGGGTACCGGGCACACCCGGGCGCGCGTGTCGGCGCAGGGCGCCAGCTGGTCTCCCAGGACCCGGACGGGGGTGCCGTAGGGCGCCCACGCGGAGGCGGGCACGACCGGGGCGAAGAGCGAGACCACGGGCGTGCCGACGGCGGCGGCCAGATGGGCGGGCCCGGTGTTGCCCGCGACCAGGACGGCGGCACGGTCGAGTACGTCGGCCAGCTCGGCGACGGTGGTGCGCCCGACCAGGTCCGTGCCGCCGTGGGCGGCGACCTCGCGGGCCGTCCCCGCCTCCCCCGCGCCGCCGGTGACCAGGACCCGGTACCCGCGCTCGGCCAGCGCGGCGACGGTCTTGGCGGCCAGGTCGGGCGGCAGCTCCCGTGAGGGCGCGTCCGCGCCGACGTGGACCACCGCGTACCCGTCCGGTCCGGTCAGCCCCCGGGTGTCGGGCAGCGGCCGGCGTACGGACAGGCGTCCCGTCTCACCCGGGGGCGGCGGATACCCGGCGGCCTCGGCCAGGGACAACATCCGCTCGGCCTCGGGGATCCCGGAGGTCACGCGGTGGCGCACGTCGAGCAGGCTGCCCGGGTAGTCCTCGCTGACGGCGGAGACCCGGGGCACCCCGGCCATGCGCAGGAGCAGGGCCAGCGGCAGCGCCGACTGGTGGAAGGAGGTCAGGAGCACGGCGGCGTCCGCGCCGAGGCCGGACAGGCGCTCGACGAGGCCGAGGACGTCGTCGCGGTCCACCTGAGGGGGCTCTGCGGCGATCCAGGGCGCGCACCAGGTCAGGACCCGGTCCACGCCCGGCAGCATCGCGGCGGCCTCGGCGCCCCGTGGACCGGCGAGGTAGACCACCCGGTCCGCTCCGTGGGCGACGGCACGCACGGCGGGCCCGGACAGCAGGACGTCCCCCATACTGTCCAGGCGCGCCACGAGTACGGTGTCATCACTCACGGAGCGCCCCCTCCCAGGAGGCGCAGGACGGCCGCCTCCAGGTCGGGGGCGGTCTCGGGCGCGGCCCGGCGTTCGGCGTCCAGGGTCGCGGCGGTGGGTACGAGCACGCCGCGCGCGCCCGCGGCCCGCGCGGCGTCGACGTCGGAGCCGATGTCGCCGACCAGCGCGCACTGGGAGGGCAGTAAGTCCAGCGCGGCGGCGGCCGAGCGGACCATGCCGGGTGCGGGCTTGCGACACGTACAGCCGTCCTCCTCGCCGTGCGGGCACACCCGCCAGACGTCGAAGGGCCCCAGCAGTTCCTCCACACGCTGGTTGACGGCGTCCACCTGGTCGGGGCCGATCAGTCCGCGGGCGATCCCCGACTGGTTGCTGACCACCCCGACGGCCAGCCCGGCCCGGCGGGCCAGGGCCAGGGCGCGGGCGGCGGAGGGCGTGGGCCGTACCTTGTCGGGGTCGCCGTTGTAGGGAACGTCCTCGACCAGGGTGCCGTCCCTGTCGAACAGGACGGCGCGGACTCCGGCCGCCGGGCGCGCACCGGCGTGGCGGATCCGGCCGCGCCACCGCTGCCAGCAGGCCAGGGGCGGGATGAGCGCACTGGTCACCAGCATGTCGGTGACCTCGCCCGGGGTGCCGGGGCCGCCGGAGATCCGCCTCCGGGCGAACCCGGCGGTGCGCACCGCCCACACGGCCCCCAGCACCCCGGCCGCCGCACGGTGCCCGGACAGCGCGGCCCCGGCGGCGCCCAGCAGGGCGGCCGTGGTCACCACGTGTCCGCGCAGTCCTCCGGGCCCCTCATGGACCCGGCGGCGCCAGCCGCGCCCGTGCAGGCGGTCCATCAGGGCGTTGTCGGCGTTGCCGCGCTGCGCCGCGAGACTGGCCCAGCGACCGCCCCCGCGCAGCGGGTGCACGCACTCGCGTTCCCCCCGTACGAGGACGTACCCGGCGTACACGGCCCGCAGGGCGAGGTCGGTGTCCTCCCGGTAGGCGCGGGGGAAGCGGGTGTCGAAGCCGCCGACCGTCTCCAGGGCGCTCCTGCGGTAGGCCATGTCCGCGGTGATCCACGGGGCTCCCTCCAGGGCCAGGGTGGCCCGTTCGGCGTCCGTCGGCCGGTGTCCGGGAGGCCGGGGCACGGTGATACGCCCCTGGCTGGCCGCCACCTCGGCGGGCAGGTCGGCCAGATCGGCGCACAACCGCTCCGGCCAGTCGGCGGGCGGGGCGACGTCGTCGTCCAGGAAGGCGATCCACTCGGCGCCGCAGGCGTGCCATCCGGCCTGGCGCGCGGCGGCGGGTCCGCCTCCCCCGGTGCGCAGGACCCGCACCCGGGTGTGGTCGGTGCCGGGCAGCGGCCCGGTCGCGTCGAACGGCCGGTCGTCGGCGACGACGATCTCCTCGGGGGCCACCTCGGGCGGCGCGTCGAGCAGTGGCCGGAGTACACGTGGCAGGGTGTCGCGCCCCACCGTGGGCACGACGACGGAGTATCGGGGAGTGCTCACCGGCGCGCCCCCTCACGGGAGTGGCGGCGTACGACGAACGGCCCGATCGCCAGCACGTCCACCGGCGCCGACCCGAAGCACTCCAGTGCGTCGCGCGGCGAGTCGACCATGGGCCGACCGGCGGTGTTCAGGCTGGTGTTGACCAGGACCGGCAGGCCGCTGCGCGCCTCGAAACGCTCCAACAGGCGCGAGGTGAGCGGATCGTCCTCCGGCGCGACGGTCTGGACCCGGGCCGTGCCGTCCACGTGCACGACCGCCGGTATGCGCTCGCGCCAGGCGGGGTGCACCTCGTGGACGAAGAGCATGTAGGGGCTGGGCAGGGGCCCTCCGGAGAAGATCTCCGGGGCCCTGCGCTCGGCCACCATCGGCGCGACGGGACGGAACTGCTCGCGTCCCTTGACCCGGTTGAGCCGTTCGAGGTTGCCCGGGTTGGAGGGGTTGGCGAGCAGGGACCGGTGCCCCAGCGCGCGGGGCCCGTACTCCGAGCCGCCCTGGAACCAGGCCACCAGGGAGTCCCCCTCCAGGGCCTCGGCCACGGTGTCGGCCAGGTCCTCGGGGCGTTCGAACTCGACGTCGGCCTCGCGCAGCAGCTCGCGCAGCTCGTCCTCGTCCCAGGAGCGCCCCAGGTCGGCCCCGGGCATGGGCGCCACCCTGTCCTCCACGAGCGAGGCCATGTGCAGGGCGCCGCCCAGCGCGGTGCCCGCGTCGCCGGAGGCGGGCTGCACCCACACGCTCTCGAAGGGGCCCTCGCGGACGATGCGGCTGTTGGCGACGCAGTTGAGCGCCACCCCTCCGGCCATCGCCAGGTGCGGGCGGCCGGTCCGCTCGTGCAGCCAGCCCAGCACGCCCAGGAGGGTCTCCTCCATGGCGACCTGCACGCTGGCGGCGAGGTTGGCGTGTTCCTTGGAGGGCTCCTGTCCCGGCTGGCACGGCTCGGCGAAGGCCTTCCAGTCCACACCCGAGGCCCGGACCATACCGTCGCCCTCGTAGCGGACGCGCTCGCGTATCCCGTCGAGCATGGTGGGCTCGCCGTAGGAGGCCAGCGCCATCACCTTGTACTCGTCGCTGGAGCGGTGGAAGCCCACGTGCTCGGTGAGTTCCTCGTAGACCAGCCCCAGGGACTCGGGCAGCGGTTGGCGGGCCAGCACCTCCAGCTTCCCGCCGGTGTACACGCCCGCCAGCTGCGAGGTGCTCTCGCCGCGCCCGTCGGCCACGAACACCGCGCACTCCCCGCCCCCGGCCTCGGGCGGGGCGGCGAGCCCCGCGGAGGCCGCGTGCGCGACGTGGTGGGGCACGTAGCTGACCTTGGCCGGGTCCAGGCCCGGCAGGGCGGTGGCGAGGAAGTGCGGCACGCGTTCGACGTAGAAAAGGCGCAGGCGTTCCCAGCCGCGGTCCTGCCCGGGCCCCTCGGGGTCGGCCAGGGACGGGTCGTAGGAGTAGGTCACCGCGTCCAGGTCGGCCGGTCGCAGGCCCGCGCGCTCCAGGCACCAGCGCATCGCCTGCTCCGGAAGCTCCCATGTGGAGAAGGGAACCGGTGCCTTGCCGTGCTTGCGCCGGGAGAACCTCTCCTCCTCCGCCGCCGCGACCGTGCGGCCGTCCACGACGATCGCCGCTGCCGGATCGTGGAAGACGGCGTTGACACCGAGGACTCGCATGTGACCGCTCCCTCCTGGTTCGGGTCTGTGGATTCAGACGCCGAGCGCACTCACTCGACTACCAGTCGAAGCGACGACTAAACATGGGCACCGTGGGGCGAGCCCGCCCCACCTGCCACGACGCGCGCATGGGGCTCCTGGGGGACGCACGCGTACACCCGCAGTCACTCAATGACACGGAGTGAGATGTCATGTTTGTCCACCCGGATGTGGGCTATGGGTCGTGTGAGGGTTGGGAGTGTTCTCCGATTCCACCGCGCCCACGGAGGCGCGGGGCGATTCGTGGGAGCACCGAATACGACCGGCACGAAAGGAGTGAGGACCATGGTGCACAGCATCGACGAGGTGATGAGCAGCCCGGTCCGCACGGTCTCGCCGGACACGTCCCTGCGCCAGGTCGCGGAGATCATGCGCGACGCCGACGTGGGGGACGTCGTCGTGACCCAGGACGACAGGATCATCGGCATCCTGACCGACCGCGACATCGTGGTGCGCTGCGTGGCCGAGGGAGGCGACCCCGCCCAGCACACCGTCAACGACGTCTGTAGCTCCGAGGTGGCCACCGTGCCGCCCCAGAGCGGGATCGCCGACGCGGTGCACGTGATGCGCACGAGCGCGGTGCGCCGCCTCCCCGTGGTGGACGGCACCCGTGTCGTGGGCGTCGTGTCCATGGGCGACCTGGCCCGAGCCGTCGACGAGACCTCGGCACTGGCCGATGTCAGCGCGGCCGACCCCAACCACTGAGCGTCCCACCGGGGACGTGCTGCCGTCCTCGCCCGACCACGGGGGCTCGGGCGGGAGAGGGCCGTCCCTGGTGGTGTCGCGTGCGCTGGGGCTCGGCGACTTCGCCACGGCCGTTCCCGCGCTGCGCGCGCTGGAGCGGGCACTGCCCTCGTGGCACCGGGTCCTGGCGGGGCCGTCCTGGTACCGGCACCTGGTCGCGCTGGCCGGACTGAGCTGGGAGGTCCTGCCGACCGAACCCCTGTGCGTTCCCGAGGGCGGCGCCCCGGACCTGGCGGTCAACCTGCACGGCCGGGGCCCGCAGAGCACGGCGTCCCTGGCCGCCCTGGCACCAGGACGGCTGTGGACCCACGGGCACCCGTCCGCCCCGCAGTGGCCCGGGCCCGAGTGGCCGCACGGGACCCACGACGCGGAGGTCTGGTGCCGCCTGCTGCGCCTGCACGGCGTGGCGGCCGACCCCGACGACATCCGTTGNGAGCCCGGGAACACGGCCGGAGCGGACGCCGCGGTGGCCGCGGGGGGCACCGCGATCATCCATCCGGGGGCCGCCTCGGAGTCGCGCCGGTGGCCCGCGGAACGCTTCGCGCGGGTGGCCGCGCACCTGGCGGGCTCGGGACTGCGGGTGCTGGTGACCGGTTCGGCGCGGGAGACGGCGCTGGCCGAGCGGGTGGCCGAGGCCGCCGGGCTGGACGCGTGCGCGGTCCTGGCCGGGCGCACCTCCCTGGACCTGCTGGCCCGGCTCGTCGGCGAGGCCCGGCTGGTGGTGTGCGGGGACACGGGGGTGGGCCACCTGGCCACGGCCTACGGCACGCCGTCGGTGCGCCTGTTCGGCCCGGTCTCTCCGGAGGTGTGGGGTCCCCGGGTGGACCGGGAGATCCACGCGTGCCTGTGGGCGGGACGCCTCGGCGACCCCCACGGCACGGCCCTGGATCCGGGTCTGGACGCCATCGGCGTCGGGGAGGTCGTCGCCGCGTGCGACACCGTGGCCTCCCGTGCCCGCACGACGGGAGGAGCGGTACGTGGATACTGAGCACCCCGCGGGGGCGCCCCGTCCCCGCACGTCCCGGGCTCCCCCGGAGCCCGGTCGGACTTCCCCCAGACGGTGGTTCCACGGTTCTTCCGAACCGTACTCACGGGTGCGCGCGCCCCGCGCGCCCGTCGGCCCGGAACCGGGGCCAGCGGCGGACCGCGAAGGACGCCGTCGGTCGTCGTCGACGCGGGTACACCGCCCGCGTGCACCTCTCCGGGAGGCGGCGGGACACCGGGCGAGGACGTGAACGGCGCCGGTTCCAGGCCCTCACACGAGTGACGCCCCATGACGAGTGAGGTTCCACGTGTCCACGAACACCGAAACCATGGAAGTCTCCTCTTCGATCTCCTCCGCCTCCGCGGAGGAACTCCTGACGGTCCTGAAGGGACTGCCCGAGCAGGACCCGCGCGCCGTGCTGCTGCGCGAGCGCGTGATGGAGCTGTACCACCCGTTGGTGCAGCGGATCGCGCACCGCTACGACGGCAGGGGCGAACCCTACGAGGACCTGCGGCAGACCGCCATGCTGGGGCTGGTCAAGGCCATCCGCGGGTACGACCCCGACCGCGGCAAGCCCTTCGTCGCCTACCTGACACCCACGGTCACCGGTGAGATCAAACGCCACTTCCGCGACCACACCTGGGCGGTGCGCGTACCGCGACGCCACCAGGAGAACCGCGGTCAGCTCCGGCGCGTCACCGGGGAGTTCCAGCAGGCGCACGCGCGCACGCCCACGACCGCGGAGATCGCCCGGGAGATGGGGATCTCCGAGGCGGAGGTGCGCGAGCTGACCCAGGTCTCGGAGGCCTACCGCTCCCTGTCGCTGGACGCGCCCGACGTCTCGGGTACCGACGGCGAGGACGACGTCGCCCTGGAGGACCACCTGGGCAGCGACGACGCCGCCCTGGAACGGGTGGTCGAGCGCGAGTCCCTCAAGCCCGCCCTGGCCCGCCTGCCGGAACGGGAGCGCCGGATCCTCATGCTGAGGTTCTTCGGCGACCACACGCAGGCGGAGATCGCCGACGAGATGGGCTACTCCCAGATGCACGTGTCCCGGCTGCTCGCCGGGGTCCTGGAGCAGCTGCGCACGGAGGTCGTGCCCGAGCAGGCACGCCGGGAGGAGAACCCCTGAGGCCCCCGGCGGGCCGGCTCCGTCGCGGGAGGAGCCCCTAGTCTGACGGAGTGGACACCGAGAACGAGCGCGCCGCAGGAGGCGCGGAGGACACCGAGGTCGCACGGCTGCTGGTCCGTCTGCTCAACATCAGCCAGCGGATCGGGCGCTACGCCGCGCAGGAGACCGGGGAACGCACGTCCCCGGCGACGTGGCGCGCGCTGAGCGTGCTCCAGGAGAAGGGGCCGTTGCGACTGGGCGTCCTGGCCGACCACTGCCGGGTCAGGCAGCCCACCATGACGGTGATCGTGGAGTCGCTGCTCTCCTCGGGGTACGTGGTGCGGCGGCCCGACCCCGACGACCGACGGGCCCAGCTGCACGAGCTGACCGTCGCCGGCGCGGCGGCGCTGGAGGACTGGCGGTCCAGGATCGGTGAGGCGCTGGCGCCGCTGTTCAGCGATCTGTCCGCGCATGAGCGGGAACTGCTGGCGGACTCCGTACGGCTGCTGGACGGGCGCCTGCGCCGCGGAGGCGCCTGAGCGGCCCGCACACCGGCCCTGACCAGCCCGCTCCGCTGAGCGGGGCCGCGCGAGCGTGACGCTCGTCCCGTCGCACGGGGAATGCTCGGGGGTTAGCATAGGTTACCTATGTTATTGAGGACCCCGACCGCGCAGGCCGCCGTCCTCCCCGACGAGGCAACCCACAGGAGCAGCAGAGCATGACGGCGGAGACCCACACCCCACGCACAGCACCGCCCGGGAAGGCGGGTCAGGAGGACGCGCCGGAGGGCTCCCTCCTCCGGCAGCCGCGCGCCGTGTGGGCCGTGGCCTTCGCCTGCGTCATCGCCTTCATGGGCATCGGCCTGGTCGACCCGATCCTGCCCGCGATCTCCCGCAGTCTGGAGGCCACCCAGACCCAGACATCGCTGCTCTTCACCAGCTACCTGTTCATCACGGGCCTGGCCATGCTCTTCACCAGCTGGGTGTCGAGCCGCCTGGGCGCCAAGCGCACCCTGCTGATCGGGTTGGCGCTGATCGTGGCCTTCGCGGCGGCGGCCGGGGCCAGTGACAGCGTCGAGTCCGTCATCGGCTTCCGCGCCGGATGGGGACTGGGCAACGCGCTCTTCATCTCCACCGCCCTGGCCACCATCGTCGGCGCGGCCAGCGGCGGGGCCTCGTCCGCGATCGTGCTCTACGAGGCCGCGCTTGGGCTGGGCATCGCCACGGGACCGCTCCTGGGCGGACTGCTGGGCAGCGTCAGCTGGCGCGGCCCCTTCTTCGGCACCGCCGCGCTGATGGCGGTCGGGTTCGTCGCGATCGCCGTCCTACTGCGGAGCGACGGCACGGAGCGGACCGCGCCGGTGCCGCTGTCGGCCCCCTTCACGGCGCTGCGCGTACCGGGCATCCTGGTGCTGGCCATCACCGCGCTGTTCTACAACATGGGCTTCTTCGCCCTGCTGGCGTACACGCCCTTCCCGCTGGGACTGGACGAGATGGGCCTCGGGTTCACCTTCTTCGGCTGGGGCCTGGCGCTCGCCGTCACCTCGGTCTTCCTGGCCCCGGTCCTGACCCGCAGGTGGAGGCGCACGAGCGTCCTGCGCGTCGCCCTGCTCCTGCTGGCCGTGGACCTGGTCGCCGCGGGTGCCCTCATCTCCTCCACGGCGGGGCTGATCACCTGCATCGTGCTGGGCGGCCTCCTGCTCGGCGTGCTCAACACGGTGCTGACCGAGTGCGTCATGGAGGTCAGCGACCTGCCGCGCCCGGTGGCGTCCTCGTCCTACTCCGCGGTCCGCTTCCTGGGCGGCGCCGCCGCTCCCCCGGCCGCCTCGGCGCTCCNGCGCTCGCCGCCGCCCTGAGCCCCGGGGCGCCGATGTACGCGGCGGCGGTGTCGGTGGCGCTGGCGGCGGTGGTCTCCCTGATCGGGCACGGGGCGCTGAGCAGGGCTGACAACGGCCCGGAGTCCGTGCGGGCCGAGGCCGAGGCCATCACCATGGGCGAGTGAGCGGGCCGAACGTACCCGGTCGGGGACGGACGGCCTCGACGAGGAAGCGGTGCACGGTGCACGTCAGCGGAGCGCCCTCCTCCATCCGCCGGTGGAGCCGCAGCAGCGCCTCCCCGGAGGCGCCGGGGTCGAAGCCGGGCACCTGCCAGGGGACCATCCGCAGGTAGGACACGAGCGCGCCGACGTCGAGGAAGCGGCGCGTGACGCGGGCCCGGAGGACGCGGACGACGGTCAGCCCCGCCCCCTCCAGACCCGCGACCGCCGCGTCCGGGGTCCAGTGCGCGTCCCGGTCCGGGGGCGGGCCCTCCAGGAGGTCGCTCAGTTCGTACCCGTCGTCGCTGCCGACCTGCTGGGTGAGGAAGACCCCTCCGGGGGCGAGGACCCGGCGGACCTCGGCGGGGTCGTAGGCCTCGTGGCGGTCGAGCACCGCGCCGAAGCGTTCCGAGGGGAGGGGCAGGCGGCCGTCGGGGCCTGTCTCGACCACGTCCACCGCCAGCGGGGCCAGCCTGCGGCGCGCGACGGGGACGTTGGGCGGCCAGCCCTCGGTGGCACGGGAACCGGCCGGCAGCGGGGCCAGCCCGGAGAGGAACTCGCCGCCTCCGGTACCCAGGTCCAGGACGGGGGCGGCGGCCCCCCGCACGAGTTCCCGGGCGCGCTCCCCGTACGACCAGGGCAGCGGATCCTCGACCATGCGCCCGTCCAGGAACCGGAAGTCCCACCCGCCGACGGGCCGCCGCGCCGCCTCCTCCACCAGGTCGTCGAAGTCCCGCATTCCCCGCTCCGTCCTCTTGTGGCCGCCGGGCCATTGTGCTGACCCGGCGGGAGGCGCCTCAACCGGTTGAACGACGCAAGGCGGCCACCGGTACCGCGTACGGACGTACACGGTCGAGACCGGACGCGGATGTCGCGGACGTGCGGCGTCCGTAGCGTCACGGGTATGACCGCACCGAACCGCTCCGCCCTCGGCCTGCCCTGGATCGCGTTGATCGGGCTGGCCCTGCTCGCGGTGCCCCGCGTGGTACTGCACGACCTCGACATCACCCGGGAGGGCACGTTCGTCAACTCCCTGCTCGTGTTCGGCCCGCCGCTCGTGTGGATCGCCGTGGCCGTCCTGGTCCGGGTGCCGAAACCGTTCCTGACCCTGGTGGTGGTCGGGGCGGTCTACGGGGTGTTCCTCGCGCTGGGCCACCAACTGCTGTGGAACGCCTCCTGGGACGGGAACCCGCCGACGCTGGGCGGCAACCTCGCCGACCTGCCCCCCGCAGCGCACGCGGTCGTCATCCGCGGCTTCTCGGTGGTGAGCAGCCTGGTCACCGGCACGATCGTCGGGGCCGTGAGCGGGCTCGTCGCCTGGGGCGTCAGCAGGCTCGTACGTTCCCCCTCCCGGGCGTCCTGACGGCGATGGGTCCGCTCAGATGGCCTCGCGGCGCTGGAGGTAGGAGAAGGCGCCCCAGCCGGGCAGCACCGGAAGCCAGAAGGTCAGCAGCCGGAACAGCAGCACCGCGGGCAGCGCGACGGCGGCGGGAACGCCCACCACGGTGGTCAGGCCGCCGATCAGGGCCGCCTCCACCGCCCCCAGTCCACCCGGTGTGGGGGCCGCCGAGCCGATCGCGTTGCCCGCCAGGTAGACCACCGCGACCGCCGCCAGGCTCACCCGTGTCCCCGGGTCGGCGAAGGACAGGACGGAGAACTGGAGGCACAGCACGAACGCCGCGGTCAGCAGCAGCGTTCCGCCGAAGCCCAGCAACAGGCTGGACGGGCTCTGGAACACGTCCAGCAGCCGGGGCAGCACCCCGCGCAGGTAGGGGCGGATCCGGTCGGCGATGGCGCGCCGCAGCCGGGGCAGGAGCAGGACCACGCCCACCACGGCCGTTCCGGCGATGCTGATCACGACGACGGTCGGGGACGGGGTGAACCCCGTCCAGTACGAGGTTCCGGTGAGGTAGGCGCACACCAGCAGCAGCGGGACGTGGACCAGGAACCCGACCAGCTGGGTGAGCCCTACCGCGGACAGGGCCAGCGAGGTGGAGGCGCCCGACCTGGTGACGAAGCGGGTGTTGATCGCGAGCGATCCCAGGCCCGCGGGCGCCGCGATGCGCACGAACGACCCCGCGTACTGGACCATGACGGTGCGCCACCACGGCAACCGTACGGGCACGAAGCCGATGAGGATCATCGCGGCGGAGACCGTGCACACCACGGACACGACGAACGCGGCCAGCGCCCATCCGAGGTCGGCCTCGCCGATGGCGGTGAAGTCCACCCCGGTGAGCTGGTACAGCAGCACCAGCCCGACGGCGGTCACGACGATGACGCTGACGATGGTGCGCGGACGCATCCGTTCCAGACGCGCGGGTTCGGAGGGCGCCTCGGGGGCGACGCGCACCACCTGCTCGCGCAGCCTCGTGAGGAGCTGGCGGTTGCCGCGCAGGCCCGCGCGCAGGGAGTAGGGCAGGCCGGGGGGTTGCAGGAACGGTAGGATCGCGGCCGTGGCGGACACCCCCAGCGCGCGCACCGCGGAGTCCACTGCCCGTTCGGTGCCCACCCGCAACGCCAGCAGGGTGACCATGGCGGCCTGGTCCAGGGAGACCTGGAGCTGGGGCGCGGCCACCGCTCCCCGGTCCAGGCCGGTGAAGGCCACCCGCCCGGGAGGATCCGCTGGTTCGGAAGGGGCGTCCAGGATTCCCACGGTGGTGCCGTTGAGGTTTCCGTGGACCAGGCGCCGGCCGTGCAGGACTCCCAGTTCGCGCCAGCACAGGTCGAGCAGTGCGTCGGTGAGCTCCTCGTCGTCCAACGCGTCCAGGGCGCGGAAGGAGGACAGTTCACGGACCAGCAGGACCGTGCCGGGGCCGAGCTCGCCGATGGCCAGGACGCGGGGGACGCTGACCCCGGCCTGCCGGGCGGAGAAGCTCATCAGTGCGGCGTGCTCGGCGCGGCGACGGACGCCGTAGAGGATCCGCGGCGCCACGGGGCCGCGCAGGAACAGCAGGTCGCGCAGGCGGCGCCAGAATCCGGCGGTGTTCTCGGAGCTGAGCACGATGAGCTCCACGCGACGTCCGTCGTCGAGCTCGGCCAGGTGGCGGGGGTTGCCGTCCCCGTCGTCGTCCGTGCGGGTGATGCCGGTGCTGGTCATCCCGAAGCGGTTCAGCTCGGCGTCCAGGCCGTGGTCGGTCCGCGGCGGCGGTCTCTGGCCGAGGGCGTACCGGATCAGGGCGGCGCAGGTAAGGCCGACCAGGACGGTGAGGACGAGGGCGAGGAGGCTGGTGACCCCCGCCAGGAGGGCGCAGACCGCGACGGTGGCGTTGCCCGCCCACAGTGTCGAGCGGATCCGGGGAAGTCCGGTGGGCATGGTGCGGGTGAAGGCCAGGACGGCGGCCACGTAGCCGAGGGTGGCGCTGGTGAAGACCTCGTCGGGTGCGAGCGCTTCGGCGAGACGCTCGGGGCCGATCAGGGCGAAGAGGGTGGCGTTGATCAGCGAGGCGAGGGTGTAGGCGGCCGTGCCGGCTGCGACCGGCCGTGCCAGGGACCGTGGTCCCGCGGTGAAGAGGGTGCGCAGGACGACGTAGCTGACGAGGACGATGAGCAGCAGGTTGGCACCAGCGGCGACGAACAGGAGCAGGCTGGTGGGCAGCAGTGCGCGGAGCTGGGCGGGATCGGTCGCCTCCACTCCGTCGGTGGCCACGTGGACGGCGATCATGATCGCCGCGACCACGAGCAGGCCGGCCGTTCCCGCGAGGAGGTCGAGGGGCCTGCGCGGGGCCCGCGTGGTTCGTGGGCCCTGTGCGGGGGCCTCGTCGGTTCGGGGTGTCACGCTTCCAAGACTGCCCGACCGGTCGGGGTCCAGACGCCGGGGACGGGGTGTTTCCCGCGACTGTTTCCGGTCAGCCCTCCGGTCAGCCTCCGGGGAGGTCGTGCACCCGTCCCGGTCCGATCGGCGGGACGCCGGGCAGGGGGCGGGCCTCCCCGGGGCGGCGGGCTCGACCTGGTGCGGGAACCGGGCCCCGACCCGAGCCCTGGAGACGGTCGGGGTCCGGGCGAACACGTGGTTCGGGTGGTGCGACCGCCCCGGGCGGGGGCGGCCCCTGTCCGTGTCGGGTCACCGGGACATAATCGGGGGGCATGAGCGATGTTGTCGTACGCCCGGCCGGACCCGAGGACATGGACGCCGTCGCCGCACTGCGGTGGCGGTGGCTGGGGAAGGCCCGCGGGAAACCCGACGTCCCCCTCGACGAGTTCGTGCCCGGGTTCGTGGACTGGTGGAAGAGGAACAGGGCCACTCACCACTGCTTCGTCGCGGTCCTGGACGCGTCGGTGGTCGGCATGGCGTGGTTGGCTGTCACGCCGCGGGTGCCGTATCCGCACGCGTTCGATCGGGTCTCGGGGGACGTGCAGTGTGTGTACGTCCTGCCGGAACGGCGTGACGGCGGTCTGGGCGGTCGGCTGATCGAGGCGGTACTGGGACTGGCCCGTGATCTCGGCGTGGAGCGGGTGAGTGTCCACTCCAGCGAACGGGCCGTCTCCGCCTACTCCCGTCACGGGTTCGCCGTGTCGCCGCGCCTGCTGCAGACCAAACCCGGCGCGGGTCACCGCCCCTGACGGGCATGGTCGGGACGTGCCCCGGCCACGGGCGCGCACCGACCACCGGAACGCATCGGCGCGCCCGTGCGGGGTCTCCCTCTGGCGCCGGGTCGCCCCTCACGGGGAGAACGGATCCGCGCTGGTGGGCGGGGCGGGGCACGGGGCCCCGCCGTTCACCCGGGGCGTCAGCGCCTGCGCTGGTAGCGGCGCTGGAAGCGCTCCACGCGGCCCGCGGTGTCCACCACGCGGGCGTTGCCCGTGTAGAAGGGGTGGCTGGCGCTGGAGATCTCGACGTCGATCAGCGGGTAGGTCCGGCCGTCGCTCCACTCGATGGTCCTGTCGCTGGTGGCGGTGGACCGGGTGAGGAAGGAGAAGTCGGCCGCGCGGTCGCGGAAGACGACGGGGTGGTAGTCGGGGTGGATTCCGGGCTTCATGCGTGCTCCGTACGTTGGTAGGTGGCCCGGCGGGGCCGGGTGTGGCTTGTGAGGAGTGGCCGCCCGACCCTCCGGGGCGCTCCGACCGCTGGTGGAGCCCCCTCTGGGTCGGCCGGTGTGGACCCTCCCGGGCGGAGGACGGCCGCCCGGGCTGGTGCCGGTGCGCCCTCGGTCAGCGCTCCTCGCGGAAGTCGACGTGCTGGCGGGCGCGCGGGTCGTACTTGCGCAGGGTGAGCCGGTCGGGCGTGTTGCGCCGGCTCTTGCGGGTGACGTAGGTGAAGCCGGTTCCGGCGGTCGACCGGAGCTTGATGATCGGCCGGGTCTCGTTACGTGCCATGGGTGCCTCCTCCGGGGTTCACGGGTTACAAGCAAATGATAACCGTTTTCATTCCCGGATTCGCCCGTCGATCCTCCCCGTCACACGAGGCACCCCGACGACCAGGGGTCGGGTGCGGAGCCCCGCGACCGGGAACACCCCTCCTGCTGGTCCCGCCACACGAGTACGGGGCGGTGTGCCGCGCACACGGGCTCGGCGGCGGAATCCCCGCCGCCCCCGCACACGCCAGGACGCC
>NZ_ANAX01000058.1 GCF_000341065.1 Nocardiopsis halotolerans DSM 44410
GTCGCTGTTCGCGCGGGGCCCCGCCCCGGGGATCGGCCCCTAGGCCATGGCCTTGCCGTACCTCTCCACGCGCTCCGCGCGCAGCTCTCGCGCCTGGTCCGGGTCCAGCACCGGAGCGGCGTTGAGCAGCTGGCGGGTGTAGTCGCTGCTCGGGTTCTCGTACACCGAGTCGCTGTCGCCCATCTCCACGATCTCCCCGGAACGCATCACCGCGACCCGGTCGCTGACCTGGCGCACCACCGCCAGGTCGTGCGCCACGAAGATGTAGGTCAGGCCGAAGTCGTCCTGGAGCTCCGACAGCAGGCGCAGCACCTGGTCCTGGGTGGACACGTCCAGCGCCGACACCGGCTCGTCGCAGATGATCAGCTTCGGCTTGAGGATCAGCGCCCGCGCGATCGCGATCCGCTGGCGCTGTCCGCCCGAGAACGCGTGCGGGAAGCGGTTGTAGTGTCCCGCCTCCAGACCCACGCGCTCCAGCAGCTCCTGCACCTGGCGGCGGACCTTCTTGGTGTCCTTCTCCCCCTGCACCCGCAGCGCGGTGCCGATCGCGTCGCCCACCGTCACACGGGGGTTGAGGGAGGAGTACGGGCTCTGGAACACCATCTGCACGTCACGGCGCAGCGGACGCAGCGTCCGCTCGGGCATGTGGGTGATGTCGCGGCCCTCGAACACCACCCGTCCCCTGGTCGGCTCCAGCAGCCGCATCACCATCCGCGACAGGGTGCTCTTGCCCGATCCGGACTCGCCCACCACGCCGAGGGTCTCACCGCGGTGCAGGTCGAAGGACACGCCCTTGACCGCCCAGAAGTCCGTGGCCTTGCCCCACGTGCCACCACGCACGCGGAACCGCTGCGCCACGTCCTCCACCCGCAGCAGCGGGGTCTCCTCGGAGGAGTCCCCCCTGCTGGTGTCGGAACCGGTGGCGGGCGGGGAGAAGGCCGCGAACTCGCCCGACCCGGCGGCCCGGCCCTCGCGCTTCTCCCTCTCGGCCCGGTCGGCCCGGTCCTCGGCGCGGCGCTGGGCGCGGGAGACCTCCACGCGGGGCACGGCCGCCAGCAGGCTCTGGGTGTAGGGGTGCTCGGGCTCGGCCAGCACCGTGCGCACGTCGCCGCGCTCCACCGCCACTCCGTGGCGCATGACCACGACCTCGTCCACGGAACCGGCGACCACGGCCAAGTCGTGCGAGACCAGGATCAGCGCCATGCCCAGGTCGCGGCGCAGCTCGTCCAGCAGGTCCAGGACCTGCGCCTGCACCGTCACGTCCAGGGCGGTGGTGGGCTCGTCGGCGAGCAGGACCTTGGGGTCGCACATCAGGCCCATGGCGATGACCACGCGCTGGCGCATACCGCCGGAGAACTCGTGCGGGTAGGAGTTGATCCGCTTCTCGGGTTCGGGGATCCCCACCCGGCCCAGCGACTCCACGGCGCGCTTGTGCGCCTCGGCCTTGGAGGCCTTGGGCTTGTGGATCTTGTAGGCCTCGATCAGCTGGTTGCCGATCGTGTACTGCGGGTGCAGCGACTGCATGGGGTCCTGGAACACCATGGCGATGTCGTTGCCGCGCATCTGCCGCAGCTTCCTGTCCGAGGCGCTGACCACGTCCTGGCCGGCGACCTCGATGGTGCCGGTGATCCGCGCCCGGCTGCCCCGGTGCAGGCCCATCAGCGCCAGCGAGGTCACGCTCTTGCCCGAGCCCGACTCGCCCACGATGCCGAGGGCGCCCCCGGCGGGCACCTCGAAGGACAAACCGTTCACCGCCTGGACGTCGCCGTCCATGGTCGGGAACGTCACCCGCAGGTCGTCCACACGGACGACGGGCTCGGTCGAGGCCATGTCACTTTCCTTCGCTAGAGCTGCTCTGTTCAACGCTGTCGCGCGTTACGCGGCGATCCGCACGCGCGGGTCGACGACCGGGTAGAGCAGGTCGACGACCAGGTTGCAGATGACGATGAAGACGGCGCCCATCAGGGTCACGCCGAGGACCACGGGCAGGTCCTTGCTGATGATCGCGTCGATGGCGTAGGCACCGATGCCGTTCAGGGAGAACACCGTCTCGGTGAGGATCGCGCCGCCCAGGACCAGGCCGAGGTCCAGGCCGAAGATGGTCACGATGGGGGTCAGCGTGGGGCGCAGCGCGTGCTTGAAGATCACGCGGCGCTCGCTGAGGCCCTTGGCGCGGGCGGTGCGGATGTAGTCCTCGCCCAGGACCTCCAGCATGCCCGCACGTGTCTGACGCGCGTACTGCGCCGCGTGCAGGAAGGCCAGGGTCACCCAGGGCAGGAACATCACCTGGAACCAGGCGAAGGGATCCTCGCTGAAGGGAACGTACCGCGAGACCGGGAACAGCTCCCACTCGTGCACGAGGAAGGCCAGGGCCAGCAGACCGGTGAAGTAGATCGGCATGGACACGCCCACGAGCGCGGTGCCCATGGCCATGCGGTCGAAGAGGCTGCCCTTCTTGACCGCGGACAGGACGCCGACGGCCACGCCGCCGATGATCCAGATGATCGCCGCGCCGAGGGCCAGCGAACCGGTGACCGGCAGGCGATCGAGCAGCTGGGGCAGCACGGGGCTGTTGGTGGTGAAGGAGTAACCGAGGCAGGGTGCCGCGCACTCCACCGTCTCCCGGCCGAAGGAGAACTCCTGGCCGAGCAGCAGACCCTTGATGAAGTCGAGGAACTGCACGGCGACGGGCTGGTCCAGACCGAGCCGCTCCACCGTGGCGTCGAGCGCCTCGGGGGTGGGTGCCTTGCCCACGTACAGCGCGGCCATGCCGCGCGGAGTCACGCCCGCCCAACGCGGCAGGACGTAGAAGATCCAGAAGGTCACCGCCGTGACGACGGCCAACAGCAGCAGCCCCGCACCGAGGCGGCGGAGAATGTAGTTCAGCATCGCGGTCGGCGGCGGGGGTACCCACGGGGCCGTGGCACCCCCGCCGCCTTCACCTGCCTTCTCGTACTAGTTCAGGCCGGTCGGGGCTCTAACCCCGGTCCACGCCCAGGGCCATGAAGTCGTACATCGCGTACGCGGACGTGTGGTACACGTTCGTCAGCTCGTCCGAGCGGTAGTACAGCGAACGGTCGAAGACGACGGGCAGAATGGCCGCCTGCTCCATGACCAGGGTGTCGATCTGCTCGTAGATCTCGGCCCGCTCGGTCGGGTCCTCGGTGGCCAGGGCCTCGTCCCACAGGGCGTTGATCTCCGGGTCGTCGAGCTCGGAGGTGTTGTAGTTGCCCGTGGCCTGGATGGCGTCGCCGTCGGTGATCTTGGAGGCGAAGCCGTAACCGGTGGCCCAGTCCGGGCTCCAGCCGGAGACGCTCAGGCCGATCTCGTTCTCACGGACGTAGTCCTGCGAACCGGCGTACTGGGCGAAGAAGTCCTCGGCCGGGAAGCTCTGGATGTCCAGCTCGATGCCGACGCGCTTCAGGGACTGCTGGAGGGACTCGGCGGTGGCGACGTCCTCGGGACGGCCCTCGCGGACGGCGATGGTGGTGCTGAAGCCGTCGGGCTCGCCGCACTCCTCCAGCTTGGTCCGGGCCGCGTCCAGGTCACCCTTGTTGTCCTCGGACGGGTACAGGTTCGAGTCCGGGTTCGCTCCGGGGAGGGTCGGCGGGAGCAGGTTGGTGGCGATGTCGCCGCCGGTCTCGCCGCCCCAGGCGCGGTGCAGGCTGTCGCGGTCGGCCGCGTACATGATGGCCTGGCGGCAGGACACGTCCTCGATGATCGGCGTGTGGATGTTGACGTAGCGCAGCGCACCGGTGAACGGGTTGTCCAGGTTGTTCTGGACGGACTCGTCGGTGAGCAGGGTGCCCGCCATGGCCGGGCCGACGCCGGTACCGGTCAGGTCGACGTCGATGTCGCCGTTGACCAGGCGCTGGTCGATCTCCTCCTGGGCGACGCCGATCTCGACGGTGACCTTGTCCGGCAGGGCCGGGCGGATCGGGTCGGTCTCGGCGTCCCAGTGCTCGTTGCGGACCAGGTCGAGCTTCACGCCGGGCTCGTACTCGCCGTCGAACTTGTACGGACCGGAGGAGAGGACGTCCAGCTTGTACAGCGCGCCCTTGTCGGCCTCCATGGGCACCGGGGCGGTCTGCGACTGGGCCAGCACGTACGGGAACTCGGAGAAGGAGTCCTTGAGGTGGAAGACCAGGGTGTGGTCGTCCGGGGTCTCGATCGCCGTGAGGGTCTCCAGCGGGTTGTCGACCTCGTAGACGTTGAAGTTCTCCTGGTCCAGGTGCGCCTGGAAGTAGCGCGGGCCGTTGGGCAGCTCACCGCCGTTGTAGTTGGAACGGGCGATGGCGTACTCGATGTCCTGCGCCGTGATCTCGGTGCCGTCCTCGTACTTGAGGCCCTCCTGGATCTGGATGGTCCACTCGGTGAAGTCCTCGTTCGGCGTCGGCATGCCGGTGGCCAGGTCCGTGGTCAGCTCGGTGGACTCCTGACCGGGAGCGGGCTTGAAGGACAGCAGCGTACGGGCGTAGTAGCGGCTGAAGTTCCAGCTGAACCCGTAGTAGGTGTCGCCCGGGTCGGTGGAGTCGAAGTCCGCGGCGATGGCGTAGCGCAGGGTGCCGCCGGTCTTGTCGGAGGGGTTGACGACCTCGGTCGCCCCCTGGTTGAAGGTGGCGCCGGTCGCGGATCCACCGTCGTCGGAGCCGCCGCCTCCGCAGGCGGAAAGAAGGAGGGACGCCGCCGCGCCCAGCGCGACGAAGCCGAGTGTGCGTTTCCTCAAGGAACTGCCTCTCATGCGAACCTGATGGGGAATGGTGGGATCAACCTGTGGTCGGATCCCTTGCCGGGCGGAAACCGGACGGGACGGTCTCCGGTGACCGTGGATCAGTCGGAGGTCTTGGGGTCGAAGGCGTCTCTCAGGCCGTCACCGAACAGGTTGAACGCGAGCACGGTGACGAAGATGGCCAGGCCCGGGAAGACGACGAAGTACGGCGCGTTCGCGTACAGGGGCACCGCGTCGGAGAGCATCTTGCCCCAGCTCGGGGTGGGCGGGTTGATCCCCACTCCGAGGAAGCTCAGGGCCGCCTCGAACAGGATGTTCGTCGGGATGAGCAGGGTCGAGTAGACGATGATCGGCGTGACCAGGTTCGGCAGGATCTCCTTGAACAGGATGTGCCGGTTGCTGGCGCCCAGGCTCCTGGCCGCCTCGACGAACTCCCGTTCACGCAGGGAGAGGGTCTGCCCTCGGACGATGCGGGCGATGTAGGGCCAGTTGAAGAAGCCGATGATGAAGACGATGACGCCGATGCGCAGCCCGTTGCCCGTCAGCCCGAAGACGCCCTCGGGGATGACGCCCACCAGGGCGATGGCGAAGAGCATCAGCGGGAAGGCCAGGAAGACGTCCATGGCCCGGCTGATGACGGTGTCGACCCAGCCGCCCTTGTACCCGGCGATGATGCCCATGACGGTACCGATGGCCACGCACAGCAGGGTGGACAGGAAGGCCACCAGCAGGGAGATCTGGGCCCCGTAGACGATGCGGCTGAACAGGTCGCGACCGGTGACGGGCTCCACGCCCAGCAGGTGGTCGGCGCTGACCGCACCCCACGGGTCGGTGTCGAACGGGCTCGGGTTGTCCGGGTCGTTCGCCGGGAGGCCGGTGGTCGGCTCGATGAGGTCCTGGTGGAACTGGTTGGGCGGGTGCCCGAACCACTTGGCCAGCAGGGGCGCGCAGATCGCGGCCAGGATGAGCAGGACGACGACGATGCCGGAGATCATCGCGACCTTGTCCTTGCGCAACCGCTGCCAGGCGATCTGGCGCAGGGAACGGTTCTGGGAGTCTCCGCGAACCTCGTCGGCCTGCGCGGCACCGTTCACGGCGTCGGTCTTCTCCGCCTGCTCCGCCGAATCGGGGGCATGCGAGGGTGCGCTCATCAGGCCACCACTCTCCACTCATACGCTTCTGGCCGAGGGGAACGGGACAGAACCCACCAGAGGTCCGCGTGGAGGGGTGACCTGCGGAGTCTCACAGTGGGGCCGGCCGGTTCTCGACACTGGCTGGCGTGGGCGCCGCGTCAACGCGGCGGGAGGGTGTCCCGCCTCCGCCGACCCGGCCCGCGAGAGTGTGCCACATCACCTGAGGAGTTGGACACACCGGGACCGTGGCGCCCGGGCTGTTACACAGCGACCAACTTACTCGCAGGTTGAGCGCAGAACGTCCAATATCCGATCATGTATCTAAATCGTGACAAAAAACGTTAAAAGGCCCATATAACAACAAAAGGCCACATAGTACGCATTCATCGGATGACCGGCCGCGAGCTGGGGCGATGCCCTGATAACACCGGACCCACGATACGACCGGACGCGTACCGGTTCGGCCGGGAAAGGGGCACGCTATGGCAAGTGCTATGCGTCACTCCGTGACGAAGAGGACGCACACGGCAACGACGACCCCATCGTAGCGGGGTCGTCGTCAGAAGGTGCGCGAGGCGCGCGGCGCGCCTACTCGATGCCGCGCTTGCGGAGCAGTTCCTCGATGTCGCCGAGGTCGGAGAGGTCGTCGGCACCGCCGGACTGCTTGGGGGCCGAGCCCACCTGTCCCTTCGTCCCGGAGGAGGAGGCGGCGGCCGGACCGGGGCGCGCGCCCTCCTCGGCGGCCTCCGACGTCCTCTTCCTCCCCCTGGGCCGGGTTCCCACGTCACGGGCGCGCATGACCCCCGAGACCACGTAGAGCACCACCGCCAGGCCCGCCAGGGCCACACCGGCCCACACCAGCGGGTTGAACAGCAGACCGGCCAGGATGCCGAAAACGCTCATGACGAACTGCCAGACGGCGTTCATCAGCCCGATCAGGCCGGCGGCCAGCGGCAGCAGCGACCACGCCACGCCGCGCAGGCCCGAGGCCGCGCCCTTGGCACGCCACACGAAGAAGGAGATCACCAGGCCCACGAGAGTGAGGCCGCCTCCCAGGGCCAGACCGGTTATCCACGTCAGGTTCTCAGGCATGGGCCCAGTCTCGCATCCGGCGCCGGAACGCACATCCGGTCGATCCCCTAGGGAGTGTCCTGCGGGCCCCCGGTCCGGCGCCCGTTTCCGGAGAGGCCCTCTCCCCACGCTACCGCGATCGTCCGGTGCCGGCCGGACCACCGCGGACCGCACCGGCCCGAACCCGCGTCATCCACCGTGATCAGCGCGGACCGGGCCCCACGTCACACCAGCGGTGGTTCCGGTCAGCGCTGGGCGACCAGCGACTCCAGCCAGTCCAGGTCCACGCCCACCAGGCTGTCCCGGAACACCACGCCCTCGCGCGGCGGGATCTCCACGTGGTTGGGCACGGCGACCGTGACGCACCCGGCGTCGGCCGCCGAGGCGACGCCGACCACCGAGTCCTCGAAGGCGACACAGCGCCCGGGGTCCACCCCGAGACGGCGGGCGGCCCTGAGGTAGGGGTCGGGGTGGGGCTTGTTCGCCTCGACCTCGTCCCCGGCCACCGAGTCGTCGAAGTTGTCCAGGCCGATCCCGCCGATGGCCGCCTGCACCAGCGATCGCTCGGTGGAGGTCACCAGGACCACCGGCACCTCGCTGCGCGCCAGCATGGTCACCAGTTCCTTGGCCCCCGGACGCAGCTGGGCGCCTCCGGCGAGCTTGACGCGGAACCGCGTGTACAGCAGGTCGGCGACCTCGCGCGGGGTGAGGTGGTGGGCCCCGGTCAGGTCGATGATGTAGCGGCCCACGGGCTCGGCGGCGTTGCCGACGTTGCGCCGGTGGTCCTCGTCGGTCCACTCCCCGCCCAGTTCGGCGACCAGCTCGGCCTCGGCCTCACACCACAGGTGCTCGCTCTCGATGAGGGTGCCGTCCATGTCCAGGAGGACGGCCTGGAGGCGTGCGCCCCCGGAGACCACGGTCTCGGAGGCTTCAGGGCTCAGCGTGCTCTGCTCGCTCATACGTTCGGTGGCGCGTTCCGGGCCGGGCCGGAGGGCACCACGCTCTCCCCTCGTGTGTCATGTGGTGTGCGTCATCAGCGTGCTGGACGCGGGGCGCCCGCGTCGTGAAGAGGACCTGTCAGCGTCCTTTCCACACTACGAACACTTGGGCCACGGCGGATGGAGAGCTGTCCCACACTCCCGGCCGCGCACGCGTCGGCCCCGCCCTCCGCCAGGGGAGGACGGGGCCGAACGCGCCCGCGCGGAACCGCCGGAGCGATCAGACGTTGAAGTAGGTCGCCTCCGGGTGGTGCACCACGATCGCGTCGGTGGCCTGCTCCGGCACCAGCTGGAACTCCTCCGACAGGGTCACGCCCACCCGCTCGGGCTCCAGCAGGCGCATGATCTTGGCACGGTCCTCCAGGTCGGGGCAGGCCCCGTAGCCCAGCGAGAAGCGGGCGCCCCGGTAACCGAGCTTGAAGAACGCGTCCAGCTCGGCCGGGTCCTCACCCGCGAAGCCCAGTTCCGCGCGCACCCGGGTGTGCCAGTACTCGGCCAGCGCCTCGGTCAGCTGCACCGACAGACCGTGCAGTTCGAGGTAGTCGCGGTAGGCGTCCTTCTCGAACAGCTCGGCGGTGGCACGGCTGATCGCCGGTCCTACGGTCACCACCTGGAAGGACACCACGTCCAGCTCCCCCGACTCCTTGGGCCGGAAGAAGTCGGACAGGCACAGGTGGCGGTCCCGGCGCTGGCGCGGGAAGGTGAAGCGCGTGCGCTCGGCCCCGTCCTCGTCCAGCACCACCAGGTCGTCGCCCTCGCTGTAGCAGGGGTAGTGGCCGTGCACCACGGCCGCCTCCAGGAGGCCGTCGGTCTGGATGCGGTCCAGCCACATCCGCAGACGGGGGCGGCCCTCGGTCTCCACCAACTCCTCGTAGGTGGGCCCGTTGCCGCCGCGGGCGGCCTTGAGCCCCCACTGGCCCATGAAGGTGGCGCGCTCGTCGAGGAAGGCGGCGTAGTCGGCCAGCGGGACGCCCTTGCTGATCCGGTCGCCCCAGAAGGGCGGCTTGGGCACCGGATTGGTGGTCGACACGTCGCTGCGGGCGGGCATCCGCTCGGGCTCGGTCACCCTGAGCTTGGCGCCCGACTTCACGCGGCGCTGGCGCAGGGCGGGCAGCTCGGCGCCCTCCTCACCGCGCTTGACCGCCATGAACGCGTCCATCAGGCGCAGGCCCTCGAAGGCGTCCTTGGCGTAGCGCACGTGGCCGTCGAACATCTCGGCCAGGTCCTGCTCCACGTAGGAGCGGGTGAGCGCGGCGCCGCCCAGCAGGACCGGGAAGCGCTCGGACAGGCCCCTGGAGTTCATCTCCTCCAGGTTCTCCTTCATGATGACCGTGGACTTGACCAGCAGGCCGGACATGCCGATCACGTCGGCGCGCTCGCTCTCGGCCGCCTCCAGGATCGCCGACACCGGCTGCTTGATGCCGATGTTGACCACGTCGTAGCCGTTGTTGGACAGGATGATGTCCACGAGGTTCTTGCCGATGTCGTGGACGTCGCCCTTGACGGTGGCCAGGACGATGCGGCCCTTGCCGTCGTCGTCGCTCTTCTCCATGTGCGGTTCGAGGTAGGCGACGGCGCCCTTCATGACCTCGGCCGACTTGAGCACGAACGGCAGCTGCATCTGGCCGGAGCCGAACAGCTCGCCGACGGTCTTCATGCCCGCCAGGAGGGTGTCGTTGACGATCGCCAGGGCGGGCCTGGACTCCAGAGCCTCGTCGAGGTCGGCCTCGATCCCGGCCATCTCACCGTCGATGATGCGCCGCTCCAGGCGTTCCCACAGCGGCAGGGCGGCCAGTTCCTCGGCGCGGGAGGCCTTCATGGACTTGGCGTCCACGCCCTCGAACATCTCCATGAAGCGCGAGAGCGGGTCGTAGTCGTCCGTGCGCCGGTCGTAGACCATGTCGAGGGCGACCTCGCGCTGGTCCTCGGGGATCTGGTTGATGGGCACGATCTTGGAGGCGTGCACGATCGCCGAGTCCAGTCCGGCCTGGACGGCCTCGTGCAGGAACACCGAGTTCAGCACGATGCGGGCGGCCGGGTTGAGGCCGAAGGACAGGTTGGACAGGCCCAGGGTGGTCTGCACGTCCGGGTAGCGGCGTTTGAGCTCGCGGATGGCGTTGATCGTCTCCAGACCGTCCCGGCGGGTCTCCTCCTGCCCGGTGGTGATGGGGAAGGTGAGGCAGTCGATGACGATGTCCCCGGTGCGCAGACCCCACTCGCCGGTGATCTGCTCGATGAGTCGGCTGGCGACGCGGACCTTCCACTCGGCCGTGCGCGCCTGGCCCTCCTCGTCGATGCACAGGCCCACGACGGCGGCGCCGTGCTCCTTGACCAGCCGCATGATGCGGGTGAAGCGGGAGTCGGGCCCGTCGCCGTCCTCGTAGTTGACCGAGTTGACCACGCTCCTGCCGCCGAGGGACTCCAGGCCCGCCTCCAGGACGGGCGGCTCGGTGGAGTCGAGCATGATCGGCAGCGTGGAGGCGGTGGCGAAGCGCGAGGCCAGCTCGCGCATGTCGCCGACGCCGTCGCGGCCCACGTAGTCGAGGTTGAGGTCGAGCATGTGGGCGCCGTCGCGGATCTGGTCCCGGGCGATCTCCACGCAGTCGTCCCAGCGCTCCTCCAGCATGGCCTCGCGGAACTTCCTGGACCCGTTGGCGTTGGTGCGCTCGCCCACGGCCAGGTAGCTGGCGTCCTGGCGGAAGGGCACGCTCTGGTAGAGCGAGGAGGCGGAGGGCTCCACCAGCGGCTTGCGGTTCCTGATCCCGCGGCCCTGGACCCGCTCGACCACCTGGCGCAGGTGCTCGGGGGTGGTGCCGCAGCAGCCGCCGGCCAGGCTCAGGCCGAACTCGGAGGTGAAGGTGTCGTGGGCGTCGGCCAGCTCCTCGGGGGAGAGGTTGTAGACGGCGCCGTTGGGGCCCAGCTCGGGCAGGCCCGCGTTGGGCATGCAGGAGATGGGGACGCGCGAGTGGTGCGACAGGTAGCGCAGGTGCTCGCTCATCTCCGCGGGGCCGGTGGAGCAGTTGAGGCCGATGACGTCGATACCGAGCGGTTCCAGGGAGGTCAGCGCGGCGCCGATCTCCGAGCCGAGCAGCATGGTGCCGTTGGTCTCGATGCTGACCTGGGCGATGATCGGCACGTCCCTGCCCAGGGCCCTGCGGGCGCGGTCGGCGGCCACCACGGCGGCCTTGACCTGGAGCAGGTCCTGGCAGGTCTCGATGAGGACGGCGTCGGATCCGCCGTCGATCAGGCCGCGCGCGCACTGTTCGTAGTGGTCGCGCAGCAGGGCGTAGGGCGCGTGGCCCAGGGTGGGCAGCTTGTTGCCGGGCCCCACGGAACCCAGGACGTAGCGGGGGTGGTCGGGACTGGAGTGGGCGTCGGCGGCCTCGCGGGCCACCCGCGCTCCGGCGTGGGCGATCTCGTAGACGCGGTCCTCGATGCCGTACTCGGAGAGGCCTCCGAAGTTGGCGGAGAAGGTGTTCGTCTCGATGGCGTCCGAACCCACGGCAAGAAAGGCGGCATGGGTGTCACGGACGATGTCGGGACGGGTGAGGTTGAGGATGTCGTTGCATCCCTCGTGCCCCTCGAACTGGTCGAGGTCGAGATCGTGCGCCTGGAGCATGGTGCCCATCGCTCCGTCCGCCACGATGACACGCTGGGACAGTGCTTCACGGAAGGTCGGGCTTGCTCTCATGCTTCGTAACTCTATGTCGGAGCACCGCGGCGACCCAGAAGGTGTCCCCGTGACGCGTGGCACTGGGCGGGTCCCCGGCGCGGGGCGGATCGGGTGTCCGGGACGGCCGCGTCCACCGCGGCCGCCGGCGTAGAGGCCGCCTCACCAGGCATTTCGCCATGTGAGACGCGAGTCCCACCATATGCGCGACGACGCTGCTCAGCCTCGCCCAATCAGACGAATTTCCGTCCGTTTCCGGGCCGGGATCACCACGGAGACACCACCGGGGACGGCCGCCCGCACGGGCGCGGGATCGCGGTTTCCAAGCAGGGGCGCACCCCATAGGGTGGACTCCGTCCGCGTGCTGGGAGGAAGTTACATGGCCAAGCTCGTCCGGGAGCTTGTTGACCCCGTGATGGTGGCGGCGTTCGAGGGATGGAACGACGCCGGTGAGGCGGCCAGTCTGGCCGTGGAGCACCTGTCGAGGGAGTGGGGCGCCCACGAGCTGTGCGCGCTGGCACCGGATGACTACTACGACTTCCAGGTGACCCGGCCGCGCATGTCGGTCGTGGACGGCGTGGTCAGCGGGGTCGAGTGGCCCACGACCCGGGTCCAGGTGGCGACGCCGCCGGGGTCGGGGCGCGACGTGGTGCTGGTGACCGGTCCCGAGCCGAACATGCGGTGGCGTTCCTACACCGCCGACCTGCTGGCCATCGCGCGGGAGCTGGGCGTCGAGCGGGCGGTGATGCTGGGCTCGCTGCTGGCGGACGCCCCGCACACGCGGCCGATCCCGGTGACCGGTATGGCCTCCCCCATGGAACTGGGCACCACCCTGGGGCTGGAGCCGACCACCTACGCGGGCCCGACGGGCATCGTGGGCGTGGCGCACGAGACGTTCAGCGCGGTGGGCATCGAGACCGTGTCGCTGTGGGCGGCCATCCCCCACTACGTCGCCCAGCCGCCGTGCCCGAAGGCGTCCCTGGCGCTGCTGGCGTGGGTCGAGGACTTCCTGGGCCTGCGCGTGCCGCTGGGGGACCTGCCCGACGAGTCGGTGTCGTGGGAGTCCAACGTCAACGAGCTGACCGCCGAGGACGAGGACATCGCGGCCTACGTGCGCGGCCTGGAGGAGGCCAAGGACACCGCCGAGCTGCCCGAGGCGTCCGGTGACGCGATCGCCCGGGACTTCGAGCGCTACCTGCGCCGCCACGACGAGGGCTGAGCCCGGCGGCGCCCCGCGGAGCCCGCCGGGTGCGCTCAGACCCGCATGCGGCGCCACTCCCCCGTGGCCAGGACCGAGGCCCAGGCCCCGGCGATGCGGGCCAGGCCGCGGCGGACCTCGTCCACGACGGCGGGGGCCAGCGGCACGGGGGTGTCGCGGGACGGTTGCAGTCGCACGGTGACCCGGAGGCCGTCCAGGACCTTCTGTCCCCGGGCGATGGCCTCGTGGTCGGGTTCGGAACGCTGCTCCAGGACGGCCCGGATACCGTCGCGCAGGGCGATGGCCTCGTCGAGGTCGGCGAGGGTGATGGGAATGGCGCCCTCGGTGGTCAGGCGGTGCTCGCGCAGGAACCGCGCGAGGTCGGCCCGGTCGGTGAGCCCGCCACCGGTGGAGACGAAGTCGGCGATGAGTTCGGCGGCCGTGCTGGGCCGCGTGGGGGTGGTCATGACGGCCATCCCACCATGGTCGGAGCCCTGATGCCGGCGTTTCGCCGAGTTCGTGGCCACAGGTGGTCACCGTGCACGTGCATAACGAGACGTGTGCGCACGAATCGGGCGGAACGGTTTCCACACGGCCAGGAACCGGATCAGTACAGCCACGATCCTCCGTACTCAGCCGCCGAGCAGCGCACGGACCTCCTCGCGTTCTCCCGGCAGTCCCAGCCGTGCCAGGACGACCCGGAAGTTGGCGATCCGGTCGTGCCAGAACCCGTCGGAGTCGGCCAGCACCCGGAGGTAGTCGCGCTGGACGCCGGTGAGCTCCTCGAGGTTACGGGCCCGGACGGGCGGCTTCTCGTCCCCGTCCCGGGGCGGAAAGGCCAGGGCGAGCAGCGGACCGGCGTCCTCCGCGGCGGTGAGGACCGACGTGAGCGGGGCCAGGGCGCGCAGCACCGGGAGCAGGCGTGCGGCGTCCTCGGGGGTCGAGCGCTCGGCGAGGGTCCGGACGAGGGTGAAGCGGACACGGGCCGGGAAGAAGGCGGGGCGCGTGGTGAACCACGCGTCGGCCTCGGCGGGCCCGGCCAGGGCGGCGACCAACTCCCCGGTGGCGACGGGGTTGTCGCGCTGGGAGGGGGCCAGGGCCGCGCAGGCGCGGATCGCCGGGTCGGCGTGGGTGAGGAACTCGGTGGTGTCTCCGCCGCACTCCCCCAGGGCCAGGACGATCACCGCGCCCTCGTCGCGCGTCTCGGCCATGTCGGCCGCGCCGGACAGGTCCAGCGCCAGGCCGCCCAGCCGGGCGGTGGCCGCGGCGGCCTCCACTGCGCGGATGCGCGTCAGGGGATCGTGGCAGGTGAGGAAGGGGCGGACCGCCTCGTTCAGTGCGGGCGCGGCGGCGCGCAGATCGTCCGCCGCCTCGTCCATGAGCGTCTCCACGCCGCCCTCCGACCAGGCCTCGTCGTCGGCGTCGTCGGCCAGCACCGCGTCGATCAGGCGTACGCGTTCGTCCTCCGACAGGGGCGCCCGCGCGACCGGTGTCGCGTCGGTGGAGGCGGCGAACGCGGCGGCGCTGTCGGCCACGTCGGTGAGGAAGCCCAGCAGGCTCTGCCTGAGGGGGCTGGGGGCCGCGCCCATGGCCTCGGAGATCGAGTCCCGGGCCAGGTCGTCCAGTTCGGGGCGGTCCAGGATCCCGGCGACGAACAGGGCGGCGGGGACGGTGGCCGGGTAGACCGTGCCCTGGTGGAGGATCGAGCCGTACAGGTAGTCCAGCGCGTGCTTGCGCTCACACGTGCCGCCGGTGAGCAGGGGGGTGAGGCGCTCGGGCGCGTCGGCACCGGAGCCGTGGGCGTGGAAGGTGCGGTCCCATGCGGTGCTGCGGAGTACGTCCGGTCCTGTCTGCATGTCCCGGATTGTGGCAGCGCCCACCGACGTTCCGAGGCCTGCTTCGGACGGGGCGCCACGGTCCTTCGGCGTCCCCACCGCGACATCGGACCGACCGGCCGGAGGCCGGGCCGCCGGGGCCCGAGCCCGGCACTCGGCGGAACCCAGGCCCTTCGGCGTGGTGGGGACACGGGTGGTCACGGGTGGTGCCGTACCACCCGACGTACTCGTCTGGAGCGCTGACGAACTCCGCGACGGTTACAGGCGCACGCCCAGCAGCGTGTCGACGGTGGCGCGCACCAGGGCGGGCGCCCCGGTGTCGGTGCCGCCCTCGGTGAGCGCGGCGTCGGCCCAGGCGTCCACTGCGGCCAGGGCGCCCGGGGAGTCCAGGTCCTCGGACAGGGCCGCGCGCACGGCGGCGAGCACCGGGGCGGCGTCGGGGGCCGCGCCCAGGGCCAGGGCGGCGCGCCAGCGGTCGGCCCGGGCGGTGGCGGCGGGGAGTTCGGCGTCGGTCCACTCCCACGGCGCCCGGTAGTGGTGGTCGAGCATGGCCAGGCGGATGACGGCCGGGTCGACGCCCTGTTCGCGCAGCTTGGAGACGAACACGAGGTTGCCCAGGGACTTGGACATCTTCTCGCCGTCGAGGCCGACCATGCCCACGTGCAGGTGGTTGTGGGCGTTGGGGCCGCCCGTGACGCAGCGGGACTCGGCCGCGCCCATCTCGTGGTGGGGGAAGATCAGGTCGCTGCCGCCGCCGTTGAGGTCGAAGGCGGGGCCGAGGCGGTCCAGGGCGATGGCGCTGCACTCGATGTGCCAGCCGGGACGCCCCCGGCCCAGGGGGCTGTCCCAGGCGGGTTCACCGGGGCGTTCGGCGCGCCACAGCAGCCAGTCGAGCGGGTCCTTCTTGTCGGTGCGCCCCGGGTCGCCGCCGCGCTCGCCGAACAGTTCCAGCATCTCGCCGCGGTCCAGGTGGCTGATCCCGCCGAACTCGGGCGCCTCGGCGGCGGAGAAGTACAGGTCGCCGTCGATCTCGTAGGCGGCGCCGGTGGCCCGGATGCGGGCGGCCAGGTCGCTGATGAGGTCGACTGACTCCACCACGCCGACGTAGGAGGTCGGAGGGATGATCCGCAGGGCGGCCATGTCCTCGCGGAACACGTCGATCTCGCGGTGGGCGAGGTCGCGCCAGTCGACACCGGTGGCCTCCGCGCGCTCCAGCAGCGGGTCGTCGATGTCGGTGGTGTTCTGCACGTAGTTGACGTCGTGCCCGGCGTCGCGCCAGACCCGGTTGGCCAGGTCGAAGGTGAGGTAGGTGAAGGCGTGACCCAGGTGGGCGGCGTCGTAGGGGGTGATGCCGCAGGCGTACATGCCCGCCCGGGGTCCCGGCGTCGTCGTCCTTATCCGTCCGGTGGCGGTGTCGTGGACGCGGAGGGGGCCGCCGGTACCCGGCAGGGGGACGATGTCAGGCGCAGACCATGAACGCATACCGCGCAGCCTATCCGGACGGGCGTGCGACACGCGTGCGTGGGAGGGCGGACGGCGTGCGTGATGATCACCCCAGGCAGGACGGGAATAGTCGGGGACTCATCGGTGCGCGGGAAGGTCGCGGCGCCTCCTGCCGATGAGGACGGCGCCGGACACCGCCGCGGCGGCGCACACGACGGCCATCTCCTCGTTGCCCAGACGCCAGTGCAGCAGCGCACCGCTGACCGAGACGACGTAGAGGAGCCAGTAGGCCCCGCTCTCCATCAGGTTGCCGTGACGGCTCCTCATCGTGCCCCCTGCCGTGAACGCGTGTTCGCACGCGAGCCTGACGGCGTGTGCGCCGTCTCTCTCTGAGACGCCGCGGTCACTCTGGGGGTTGACAACCATGGGTGTGGGAGATGGCTCAGTCCCGTGCGCGGGCGCGGCGAACACCAGCGACAGAGGGTGTCCGTCGCCCCGGCCGGGCCACGTCGCCCACCGGCCCCACGTGTACGCGCGGCGGCGGGCGGCGACGTGCTCTCGGCGGGTCGGGCGCGGGTCCGGTCTCACGCGCGTGCGCCACCGGCGCGTCCGGCCAGCCGGGTCACGGTTCCGGGACAGCGCCCCGGAGGGGAGGGCGCCGGGTCAGGGCCGGGCGGCGTCGGCGAGCTCCAGCAGGTCCAGCTCCTCGGCCACGTGCTCCAACTCGGGGGCGTCCACGGGGCCGAACTCGGCGATGTCCGCCCGGGTCGCGCGGAGCCGCCAGCGCGCCCTGGCCGTGGCGCGGCGGTCTCGGGTGCTCGGGGCGTGGTCGGGCGGGAACGCGTGGTCGCGGACGGTCATGGCGCTCATGGGTGGTCCTTCGGAGTGGGTCGGCGGTCATGGGTGCCCGGGTCACGGTGTGACGCTGCCTCCGCGTCCCGAGTTCGCCGTGGCCACGTTCCCGTACCGCGCCTTCGGCACGGTTCCGGAATCCTTTCGCTCCGTCCCAGGTCGGCGGGGACCGGGAGGTGCGCCGCCACGGTGTCCCTGTCCTCTACCCGCTGTCCCGCGCGCAATGCACAGCGTCCGCGCACGGGGCGCGTCCGCGGACCGTGCACCCCTTGCGCGCCCAACAAACTAAACGTACAGTAACTTACCAATTCAATCCGATACGTGACAGGACGACCGCAAGCGGTCGTCAACCCGTGTCCGCCGCGCCTCGGCGGACCGACTCCGCCCGCTCGCCGCCCCGCCGAGGCGGGGCTTCCCCCCGGAGCAGCCCATGCGTACCCAGTACCGACCACGCCGATCCCTCCTCTCCACGGCCGCCTGTCTCCTCACCGCCGCCGCGCTGCTGACCCCCGGCACCGCGGCGGCGGCCCCCGCGCCGGAGGCCGCGGCACCGACCGCCGAGACCAACCAGGCCGCCCTGGTGTGGTCCGACGAGTTCGAGGGCCCCGCGGGCAGCGCCCCCGACCCCGCCAACTGGAACCACGAGACCGGCGACCACGGCTGGGGCAACAACGAACTCCAGAACTACACCGCCAGCCGGGCCAACTCCGCCCTGGACGGCGACGGCAACCTCGTCATCACCGCACGCCGCGAGGCCGACGGCTCCTACACCTCGGCCCGGATGACCACCCAGAACAAGGTGGAGAACGCCTACGGGCGGATCGAGGCCCGCATCCAGATCCCGCGCGGCCAGGGCATCTGGCCAGCCTTCTGGATGCTGGGCGCCGACTTCCCCCAGACGCCCTGGCCGGACTCCGGCGAGATCGACATCATGGAGAACATCGGCCGCGAGCCCCACCTGGTCCACGGCACCGTCCACGGCCCCGGCTACTCCGGGGCGAACGGCATCGGCGCCTCCTACATGCACCCCCAGGGGTGGTCCTTCGCCGACGGCTTCCACACCTTCGCCGTCGACTGGCGCCCCGGGTCCATCACCTGGTCCGTGGACGGCAACGCCTACCACACCCTCGACCGGGCCGACGTGGGCGGCAACCCCTGGGTCTTCGACCAGCCCTTCTTCATGATCCTCAACGTCGCCGTCGGCGGGAACTGGCCCGGCTACCCCGACGCCACCACACAGTTCCCCCAGCAGATGCTGGTCGACTACGTCCGTATCTACTCGCTCGACGGCGGGACGGGCGGCGGCACCGGCACGATCACCGCCTCCAACGGCATCTGCCTCGACGTGGCCGGAGCCCAGACGGCCAACGGCACCCCCATCCAGCTGGCGCACTGCAACGGCAACCAGGCCCAGCAGTGGACCGTGGGCGCCGACGGAACGCTCCGGGCGTTCGACAAGTGCATGGACGTGGCCAGTGGTGGAACCGCGGCGGGCACCCCGGTACAGCTGTGGGAGTGCAACGGGACCGGCGCCCAGCAGTGGGTCCACGACAGCGGAAGCCAGGCCCTGCGCAACCCCCAGTCGGGACGCTGTCTGCAACCTCAGGGGCGGGTGCAGAACGACGGCACCCGCATGGTGATCGCCGACTGTGACGGCAGCGCCGTCCAGCGCTGGAACCTGCCCGGCTGACCCCGAGCGTCCTCCGTATCCGCCCACCGGGCCTTCCCCACCCGGTGGGCGGCGCGCGTCCGTGCCGGGTCGCGGACCCTCAGGACGGGGAGGGCGGGGAGTACGGGGAGGGGGACGGATCGACCATCCGCCACGCCCCGGGATCGGCGGGGGTGTCGGTGAAGGCGTAGCGCACGGTCTCGCGGTCCAGGGCCAGCAGGGTCACCGACCCGGTGGCCCACACCCTTCCCCCGCCCAGGTCGGCGCGGGCGATCAGGCCCGTCGGGTCACCGGACTCGTCGGGGCCCGCCGAGCGGGGCGCGGAGCCCGCGGCCTCCGTGATCAGGCGCGGCCACTCCCCCCACACCTCCGCGATCCCCCGGGCTCGCGCCAGGTCGGCCGGGTCGGGCCGGGTGCGCGCGAACCCGGGCGTGTGGCGGACGGCGCGCGGGTCGTCGGGGTCCAGGCCCGTGTTCACCACCATGCTCACGCCCACCGGCAGCGGCCGGGTGTCCAGGCACCGGCCGTCCCAGCTGTGCAGGTTGACCCGGTGGGCGTCGGCGTCCAGCAGGTGGAAGGGCGCGTACAGGGTGGGATCCTCCCCGTGCAGCGGGTCCCGTCCCGGGTTCCTGCCCGACTGCGCCAGGGCGCGCAGCGGCAGTTCGCCGCGGCTGGCCGGATAGGTGCCCTCCCAGGGCATGCGCCCGTCCCAGGGCCAGCCGTTGAGCAGGGCCGACGCCCGCACGTGGACCGGATCGACCGCCAGCCAGGTTCCGCCGGCGAGGCGGTCACGGCCGCCGACGAGGTCGGGACGGTCGGGCCAGTGGTGGGCGGGCCGGTCCCAGGGACGGGAGACCATCTCGTCCCTGAGCGCGGCGATGACGAGGGGTGTGTCCGCGCCGGGATCGAAGCCGACGATGACGGTGCACATGACGACCTTTGCTGTGGGTCCCCGGCGACGCGCTCGGGGATGTCGACGAAACGTTGAACGCAGGTGGACGCAACGGTACTCGGAGTACGCCGCGCGGCGCGCTCCGGAACCCGGTGGTGCGGGCACCACGGTGTTCCCGGGGTCCGTGTGCCTGTCGTGAGGCCCCGGAGTCTTCTAGTCTGTGTGTCTCCCCCAGAGCGCACGGACGCGGAAACCGTCGTCCGATCCGTTTCCCGGACCACACAGGAGTAGTGCGTGCCCGAGCAACCCGACCGGACCGACGACGGCGCGGAGAGCACCGCTGACAGGCCGCCGGAGTCATCCCCCACCGGCCCGACGGGTCCCCCGTCCGAGACCGGGCTGTCCCGGCGGGAGGTCGCCGAGAGGGTCTCCTCCGGCCGGACCAACGACGTCCCGGTGCGCGCCAGCCGCACGGTGGGACAGATCGTCCGCGGCAACGTCTTCACCCGGATCAACGCGATGGTGGCGGTGCTCTTCGCCATCATCGTCGTGATCGGTCCGGTGCAGGACGGCCTGTTCGCGATGGTCATCTGCTTCAACACGCTGATCGGCATCGTCCAGGAGTTGCGCGCCAAGCACACCCTGGACAGGCTCGCCATCGTCAACGCGGCCCGGCCCCGGGTCGTGCGTGACGGCGCCACCGTGCACGTGGCCACGCAGGAGATCGTCCTGGACGATGTCCTGGAGGTGGGCGTGGGCGACCAGATCGTGGTCGACGGCACCGTCACCTGGGCCGGTGGGTTGGAGGTCGACGAGTCGCTGCTGACCGGTGAGGCCGACCCGGTGGTCAAGCGGCCCGGGGACACGGTGATGTCCGGGAGCTTCGCGGTGGCCGGAACCGGCCGGTTCCGGGCCACCAAGGTGGGGCGACACGCCTACGCGGCGCGGCTGGCGGAGGAGGCGAGCNGGTGCGGTCGGAGCTGCGTTCGGGCATCAACCGCATCCTGACGTGGATCACCTACGCGCTGTTCCCGATCGGCGCCCTGCTGGTCTACAGCCAGCTGTTCATGGGCGGACAGGTGGCCCTGGAGGAGTCGACCGCGGGCGGGCAGATCTCCGGGCCGCTGGCGGACGCGCTGCGCGGCATGGTCGCGGCCCTGGTGTCGATGATCCCCGAGGGTCTCGTGCTGCTCACCAGCATCGCGTTCGCGGTCGGGGTGATCCGGCTGGGGCGGCACAGGTGCCTGGTGCAGGAACTGCCCGCCATCGAGGGCCTGGCCCGCGTGGACGTGGTGTGCACCGACAAGACGGGCACGCTGACCGAGACGGGCATGAGGCTGGCCGAGATCCGCGATCTGGGCGGGCACGACGACGGATCGTCCCCGGCGCGGGTGCTGGCGGCGCTGGCGGCCAACGACCCCGACCACAACCCCAGCATGGCGGCGATCGCACTCGGCTGCGAGGGGCGGGCCACGCCCGACTGGCCGGTGGTGGCGCTGGCGCCGTTCTCCTCGGCCCGCAAGTGGAGCGGGGCCAGCTTCCTGGCCCCCGACGGTGAGGAGCACTGGGTTCTGGGCGCGGCCGACGTGCTGGTCTCCGCCGACGATCCGGCCGCCGCCGAGGCGGCGCGGCTGGGGGGGCAGGGCCACCGGGTGCTGCTGCTGGCCCGCGCGTCGACCCGGGTGGACTCCGACGGGGCCCCCGGCGCCGTGGTGCCCGTGGCCCTGGTGGTGCTGGACCAGAGGGTACGCGGGGACGCGGGCCCGACCCTGGACTACTTCTCCGAGCAGGACGTGGACGTCAAGATCGTCTCCGGCGACCACGCGGCGTCGGTGGGCGCGGTGGGCCGGGAGCTGGGTCTGGACGGCGCGGACGAGCCGGTGGACGCACGGGCGCTGTCGGAGGACGACGACGAGCTGGCCCGCGAGGTGGAGGAGCGGTCGGCGTTCGGACGCGTGACGCCCGAACGCAAGCGCGACATGGTGAAGGGCCTGCGGGACCGCGGGCACACGGTGGCGATGACCGGGGACGGCGTCAACGACGTGCTGGCGCTGAAGGAGGCCGACATCGGTGTGGCGATGGGCTCGGGGAGCCCGGCGTCGCGGTCGGTGGCCCAGTTGGTGCTGCTCGACAACCGGTTCGCGGTGCTGCCGCGCGTGGTGGCCGAGGGCCGCCGGGTCATCGGCAACATCGAGCGGGTGGCCAACCTGTTCCTGACCAAGACCGTGTACACGATGACTCTGGCGATCATCGTGGGCCTCCTCGCGGTCGCCTACCCGTTCTTCCCCCGGCACGCGACGCTGATCAACGCGGTCACGTTCGGCATCCCGTCGTTCTTCCTGGCGCTGGCTCCCAACACCGACATCGCCCGGCCGGGGTTCGTGATGCGGACGCTGCGGCTGGCGATCCCGTCGGGGGTGGTCGCGGGCCTCGCGGCGGTGACGACCTACCTGCTGGTGCTGGGCGGGCGGACGGTGCCCGACCCGGCCGACCGCACGGCTGTGGTGATCACGCTGTGCGCGACGACGCTGTGGGTGCTGCTGCTGGTGGCCAAGCCGTACGTGTGGTGGAAGGTGGTGATGGTGGCCTCCATGGTGGGTCTGCTGACGCTGGCCATGGTGACGCCGCTGGGACAGTGGTTCTTCGAGCTGGACGTGAGTGATCCGACCAAGGTGCTCACCGGTCTGGCCGTGGCGGGTGTGGCGATCGTGGTGATCACGGTGATCCGTGTGGTGGACGACCGGCTGATGGCCCGCTCCGAGGCCCGTGCGGCCGAGGAGGCGTCCCGGAGGGACCGGGAGGACGAGGAGCGCACCCCGGAACCGGTCTAGTCCGCCCGTGGACCGTCGGCGTTCGGGGCGCGTGTATCCGTACGGCGCCGACGCACCCGACGGTGACGACGCCACCTGGCCCCGACGCCACCGAGGGATCTCGGGACGCCTCGTCCGCAACGTCGACGGCTTCCCCGTACCACCCGGACCACGGGTCCGCCTGACGGGTCGCCTCAGTGGAGCGCCCGCCCGCGGACGGTTCCTCTCGGGTCCGTCCGCGGGCGGGCCGTCATGCGCGGGGGCGGCGGGCGAGCAGGTAGGCCTGCCGGGTGCTCTCGGACCCCTCCGGTTCACGGACCGCGCGAACGTGCACGTCCAGTCCGGACTCCTCCAGCAGTTCGGCGACGAGTTCCGGGGGCCGCCGGTGGAAGTCGAGCGAGACGGCGTGCCCGAGCCCCTCCTCCAGGTGGAGCGGCGGTTCGTCCCCCGCCTGGAAGACGACCAGCGCCTGGCCGCCCGGGGCCAGTGCGCGGCGGAAGCCCGAGAACACCCGGGGCAGGAGTTCCAGCGGGACGTGGATGGTGGAGTACACGGCCGCGATCCCGCCCAGGGTCCCCTCCGGGAGGTCGAGGTCGGTCATCGAGCCCTCGGTGAAGCGCAGTTCCGGGTGGTTGCGCCGGGCCACCTCCAACATTCCCGGGGACAGGTCGATCCCCGACACGTCCAGCCCCAGCCCGTGCAGGTGGGCGGTGTTCCGGCCCGTGCCGCATCCCACGTCGACGACCGGTCCCCCGCCTCCGTCCCGGACGAGTTCGGCGAACAGGGCGAGCAGCGCCCGGTCCAGCGGCTTGCCCGCGAGTTCGCCACGGGCGAGCTCGTCGTAGTCCACGGCCACGGTGTCGTAGGAGGCGCGGGTCGCGGTCAGGAAGGAGGATTCCGGCTCTGCGGGGTTGGGCATGGCCCACATCCAACCAGCACCCCCCGGAGCCCGCCCGCCGGGGTTGTCCACGGACCGGAGCCGACCCTGGCGCGGTCGAGTCGGCTCGCGTCCACTGGAGAACGGGGCCCCTCGGTTGGAGAACGGGGGTCCCTCGGTCCCGCCCGCGTCCGCATGCCCTCAAACTGGTGGAGCGCACGGGGCCCGGGCCGAGAGCACGGTCCGGCTCCGCGGAGAACGGAGGATTCCCCGTCAGCGGCCGGGTCGTCGCGGGACGCCAGGCGGCCGATCCTCCGGAGCCCCGCCTGCGGCTGGACCATGACAGCCATACCTGGCGCCCCCGGGGTTCTCCCGACCCCACGGACAGACAGTCAGGAACGAACTCCCACGAGAAAGGTGAGGAACCATGGTGGACGACACCGACATGCGGCATCTGCGGCGCGCGGTCGCACTGGCCGCCGAGGCGCTGGAGGCGGGCGACGAACCCTTCGGCTCGCTGCTGGTGGACCGGAACGGGGCCGTGCTCTTCGAGGACCGCAACCGCGTCGCCGGGGGCGACCGCACCCGACACCCGGAGTTCGCCATCGCCCGGTGGTCGACGACCCGCCTGACACCCGCCGAGCGCTCGGCGGCGACCGTCTACACCTCCGGCGAGCACTGCCCCATGTGCTCGGCCGCCCACGGCTGGGCGGGGCTGGGCCGGATCGTGTACGCGAGCTCCTCGGCGCAGCTGGCCGCGTGGTTGGAGGAGTGGGACGTGCCCCCGGCGCCGGTGCGGGCACTGCCGGTCAACGAGATCGTGCCGGGAGTCGCGGTGGACGGCCCGGTGGATCCCCTGGCCGCGGAGGTACGCGGGCTCCAGGCCCGCTTCCACGGCCGTCGGTGACGGATCCCGGTCCCGTCGCGGTGGCGGGTCCCGGGGAGTGTTTCTCCGGATGCTCTTCGTCCCCGTCGGCGGAGCCGACACCCCGCGAGCTGCCCAGTTGGCCGTGCGGGCGTCACCGGCACGGCGGGAGGCGGTCCGGGGCCGCGAGCACGGAACGATCCAGAAAACGACCTAGTCCCGGTCGTCCTTCTCGGGCTCGAAGCGGCCCTGGATGACGCGGCCCCGGCTCGGGGAGGCAGCGTCACCACCGGAGTCGGGGCGACGGCCGAAGGGGGAACCCTGACCGCCGTACGGCCCCCGGCCGGGGATGTCGGCTCCCCGGGCCAGCAGGTCATCCTCCATCCGGTCCCGCATCTTCCTCACGCGCCGCCGCGCCCATCCGGCGAAGGCCCAGCGCAGGGCGGGTCGGGTGAAGGGCAGGACCATCAGCAGGCCGAGCACGGCGGTGACGAACCCCGGGACCACGAGCAGGACACCGCCCGCCATGAGCATGAGCGGGTCGAGCAGCCCGCCCTGGGGCGGCTCACCCGAGCGCATGGCCCCGTCGGCGTCCCGGAAGGCCTTCGTACCCGCACGGCGCAGCACGGCCGCACCCAGGACCAGCAGCGAGACCAGTGCGGCCAGCGTCCACGGCACGCCGATCCAGCCGCCGACCACGATCATCAGCCACACTTCCAGGAACGGCAGTGCCATCAGCGCCAGCACCGTCAGCAGCGGCATGCGTAACCATCCTCAGGGTCGTCGACCGTGTCCTCCCTGGGGGAGGAACGCTCACGCGGGCGCTTTGGTTCCCCGGCGGCGTCCGGCGACCACCGCGACGACCACGGCGGCCAGTCCCAGGGCGCTCAGAACGGCCTCCGGCGCGGCGCCGAGCCTGGTGGCGAGCGTGGTGCCCTCCATCGCCTGGAGTTCGGCGACGTGGACGTCGGGCTCGGCCTCGGGTGAGGTGTAGGCCAGGCTCCCGTCGGGGTTGACCACCGCGCTGACACCGCTGGTGGAGACCACCACCGCCGGACGCCCGTGCTCGACGGCGCGCAGCTGGGTGATGGCCAGCTGCTGGTGGGTCTGGCCGGTGAAGTTGTAGTTGGCGTTGTTGGTGGGGATCACGATGACCTGCCCGCCCGCGGCCACGGACTCGCGCACCGGCTGGTCGAAGGCCACGTCGAAGCAGATGCCCACGGCCAGGGTGGTTCCGCCCACCTCCAGCGCGCCGGGCTCGGTGCCGGGGACGGCGTCGGCGCTGACCTGTTGGAGGCGGGACACGAACCGCGTGAAGAAGTCGCGGTAGGGGACGTACTCGCCGAACGGCACGAGGTAGCGCTTGTCGTAGATCTCCCCCGGACCGGTCCCGGGTTCCCAGACCACGCTGCTGACGTACCGGGTGCCGTCGTCGTTGAAGCGGCTCATGCCCCACAGCAGCGGAACGCCCACGTCGTCGGCGGCGGCGTCGATGATCTCGTACGCGGCGGGGTCGCGGAAGGGGTCGATGTCACTGGCGTTCTCGGGCAGCAGCACCATGTCGGGCCGGGGGACCTCCCCCGCGCGGACGGCGTCGGCGAGTTCGTGGACCCCGTCGGCGTGGTTGTCGAGGACCTGCATGCGCTCACCGGCGATGGACATCTCGCCGGCGTTGGGCACGTCGCCCTGGACCATGCCCACGGTGACGGTGTGGGAGACGGCGGGGCGGCCGACGGCCGGTGCCAGGACGCCCGCAGCGACGACCGCGGCGCTGGCGGCCAGTCCGACGGCGACCGGAACCCAGCGCCGGGCGGCGCCCCCCACCGCCGAGGCGCCCCCCACGGCTGAGGCCGCGCGCAGCGCGCTCCACAGCAGCAGGCCCCCGGTGAGGGCGACGGCGAAGGTCACCAGCGCGGAGGAGCCCAGGGCGGCGTAGCCGACGAAGGGCGTGTCGGGCTGGGCGAAGGCGAGCTTGCCCCAGGGGAAACCGCCCAGCGGCCAGCGTGCGCGTACGGCCTCCTGGGCCACCCACAGGGCGGCGGTCCACAGCGGCCATCCGGGCAGGCGCACGGCCAGCGCCAGCCCCATGGCCATGGGCACGAAGTAGACGGTCTCGGCGGCGGCGATGAGCAGCCACACGTCGACACCGAAGACGTCCTGCCAGCGCACCAGCGGCACCATGAGCGTGGCCCCGGACAGGGCTCCCAGCCAGGCGGCGCGGCGCGTGCGGGTTCCGGCGACGGCGAAGGCGAGCAGCGCGGCGCCGAAGGGGCCCAGCCACCACAGGCCGTGGGGCGGCAGGGCGAGGAGCTGGGCCAGACCGGAACCGATCGCGGCGAGGCAGCGCCACAGCAGGTCGTGACGTCCCCAGTGGTGTCCCGGCGCGAGGGCGGTGGCGAGTGAGCGGGCCGGGTTCGCCGTCCGCTCCCGCCCCACCCGCTCCGGTGGGGTCGTGTCGGAGCCGGGGACGCCGCCCTGCTCGGTGTGCTCGGCAACCACGTGGGGTGCTCGCTTTCCGCTCGCTGGTGAGAGATGCTCGCGGTCAGCATATTGGGGGGACGCGGAAAAGGCCCGAGCCACCCTTCGGACCGGCTCCGTCCCGTCGGCGGCGAGCTCGGAATACCGTTGTCTACTGGATGTTCGGGCCTTTTCCGGGTCCAACCCCCCGCCCGGTCGCGGTACTCCACCCCTCACCCGATCCCAGCTACACCTGGTGCGTGGTGCAGCGTCCAATCGGACGAGCGGGGGCCGCACAACCGGTCCGTCCAGTGCTGGACTGGTCGTTAGGTTACCCAGACTCCCCGACCCGATGCCTCAACCCGGCCGCCGTGTCGTGGCCGCCGCCCGAGGGTCCGGAGGGGAGAAAGTGATGAACCGTCGGACAGGCTAACGCACCTGGAGCCGCCACGCCAGCTGAGCGGACGGGGTTTGTGTCTGACCGCAATCAGATCAACATCGACTCAAGTCTGGACTTTTCGATCAAGATCGTGTCTGATGTGATCAGTACAACGGACTGCTTCGATCAAATTCGAAACAGTCGGGCCGGTGACGCGGACCTTCGGCCACGAGTTCCACGTCACCTCCGTTTCGACCCCTGGAGCTGACAACCATGGCGGAGATCGTCCTTGAGGGCGTGGACAAGATCTACGGCGGCGACGTCAAGGCCGTCGACAACCTGAACCTGAAGATCAAGGACGGCGAGTTCATGGTGCTCGTCGGCCCCTCCGGCTGCGGCAAGTCCACCGCGCTGCGCATGATCGCGGGTCTGGAGGAGATCACCGGGGGCACGCTGGTCATCGGCGACGAGATCGTCAACGACCGCCCGCCCAAGGACCGCGACATCGCGATGGTCTTCCAGAACTACGCGCTCTACCCCCACATGAGCGTCGAGCAGAACCTGGCCTTCGGCCTGAAGCTGCGCAAGGTGGCCAAGCCCGAGATCGCGCGCCGCGTGAAGGAGGCGGCCGAGATGCTGGGTCTGGAGCCCTACCTCAAGCGCAAGCCGGGCGCGCTCTCCGGCGGTCAGCGCCAGCGTGTGGCCATGGGCCGCGCGATCGTGCGCGAGCCGCGCGCGTTCCTCATGGACGAGCCGCTGTCCAACCTGGACGCCAAGCTGCGTGTGCAGATGCGCGCCTCCCTCAACCAGCTCCACGAGCGCCTGGGCGTCACCACCATCTACGTCACCCACGACCAGACCGAGGCCATGACCCTCGGCGACCGGGTGGCGGTCCTGCGCGACGGGCGCCTCCAGCAGGTGGACACCCCCAAGCGCCTGTTCGACGCCCCCAACAACCTGTTCGTGGCCGGGTTCATCGGCTCCCCCGCGATGAACTTCGTCGACGCCGAACTGGTCGAGGAGGGCGACGGCGCCGCGCTCACCTTCGCCGAGCACAAGCTGCCGGTCCCGGCGAGCGTCCTGGACGCGCGCGAGGGCCTGCGCGACTACCTGGGCAAGAAGCTCATCCTGGGTATCCGCCCCTCGGACTTCAACGACGCCGACCTCGACAACAACGGCGACCCGCAGATCCGGGTGAAGGCGGGCGTGACCGAGGAGCTGGGCACGGAGATCAACGTGATCTTCAACGTGGACGCCCCGCCGGTGCGCCACGAGGACGCCGCCGCCCTGGCCAAGGACGCCGCGGGCGAGGAGGGCGAGGGCGACGGCATGCCGCTGGGCGCCAACACCTCGCAGTTCACCGCCCGGGTGAGCCCCCGCAGCAGTGTGCGCCCGGGACAGGAGATCAACCTGTCGGTGGACGTGAGCCAGCTGCACTTCTTCGACCAGAAGAGCGGTCTGGCCATCGGCCACCCCAACGAGGGCTGAGCCCCTCCCCCAGCGCCCCGCCGTTTCCTCTCCTCCTTCGGGAACCGGCGGGGCGC
>NZ_ANAX01000059.1 GCF_000341065.1 Nocardiopsis halotolerans DSM 44410
ACGGCGGGGGACCGACCAGGTGGACACCCAGGGCCTTCCTGGTCGGTGTCGGGACAAACCTTGCTTTGGGGACACAGTCCTGTGCCCGTAGGCAAGGGATCTGTTGCTTGACCCCCGACTCAGCGCTCCCCAACGATTGTGTGGTGCCCAACCGAGCCCCCGGAGCCGCCCTCGTCCCCGATCCCAGCGCCGACACCCGTCGGTCCGTACCCGATCCCTACCGGTGGTTGGAGAGCGCCGACTCCCCCGAGACGCTGCTCTGGTTGGAGGAGCGGGGACGCGAGTACGAACGCGAGGCCGCCACCTGGCCCCTGCGCGAACACCTGGCCGAGCTGATCCGCTCCCTGGTGGACACCGACCTGTGGAGCCCGCCGGTCCACCGCTCCGGAGCGGTCTTCGCCACCGTGCGCCCCGCCGGGAGCGAGCACCCCCGCCTGGTCGTCCTGGACGGGGACGGCCCCCCGCGCACCCTGTACGACCCCGGGTCCGACGGTCCGCACACCACCCTGGACGCCTGGGAACCCTCCCCCGACGGCGCGCTGGTCGCGGTACAGACCTCCTCCGGGGGCGTGGAACGCGGCTCCCTGCGTGTGCTCCGCGCCGACACCGGAGCCCCGGTCGGCCCGCCCGTGCCGGGGGTGCGCTACTCCCACGTGGCCTGGGTGCCCCCGCGGACCCCGCCCTCCCGTCAGGAGGCCCCGTCCTTCTACTACGTGCGCCGCGACGGCGAGAGGGGCGTGCGCGGCGTGTGGCTGCGCCGGGTCCCCGACGGCGCCGAGACCCTCGTCCACGCCTGCACGGCGCCCGACACCGTGCCCGGGGTACGCGTCCTGGGCGACAGGTGGCTGCTGGTGTCCGAGAGCCACGGCACCGGGCACCGCACCGACCTGTGGCTGGCCGACCTGACCGCGGCCTCCCACGGACACCCGGAACCGCGTCCCGTCCAGGTGGGCGAGGAGGCCGAGACCGAGGCCCGGCTGGGCCCGGACGGACTGCTGTACCTGCGCACCACCCTGGGCTCGCCGTGGCGGCGGATCTGCGTGGTCTCCCCCGAGGAACCGGGGGTGGAGCACTGGCGCGAGGTCGTACCCGAGGACGGCGGCGCGACCCTGGACGCGTTCGCGCCGTTCCCCGGCGGGGACGGACCGGCGCTGTTCGTCTCGCGCACCCGACTGGGCGTCAGCGCGGCGGCCGTCCACGACGCCCGCTCGGGCGCGCTCCTGTACACGGTGGAGCTGCCCGGGGAGGGCATGGTGTCCACTCCGGAGGCCGCGCCCGACGGTTCGGTGTACCTGGGGTACGCGGACGTGGCCACCCAGCAGCGCGTCCTGCGCCTGTCCCCGGGAGAGCGCCTCCCCGTCCCCTGGCCGCCCGGCGCCGCCGACGCCCCGCCCTCCCCCGTCGTGGAGCGCTCGGTGGTGTGGTGCCGCTCCGAGGACGGCACACGGGTCCCGGTGACCGTGTTCACCGCCGTGGGCAGGGGACGCCGGGAACGCGTGTCCCCGCGGCTGGTCCCGGAGCCCACCCTCCTGCACGCCTACGGTGGTTTCGGACGCCCCCGCCAGTTCGGGTTCAGCGCGACCGTGCTGGCCTGGCTGCTCTCGGGGGGCCGCTACGCCGTCGCCCACGTACGCGGCGGAGGCGACGCGGGCCGCGAGTGGCACCTGGCCGGTTCGGGGCGCGGCAAGCCGCGCGCCGTGGAGGACCTGGTGGCCGCGGCGGACGCCCTGGTCGGCTCGGGGATGTGCACCCGTGAGCAGCTGTGCCTGTCGGGCGGATCGGCGGGCGGTCTGCTCGTCCTGGCCGCCGCGACCGCGCGCCCGGACCTGTGCGGGGCGGTGATCGCCTCCGCGCCGCTCGCGGACATGGCCCGATTCGAGCTCATGGGCCTGGGCCGCATGTGGACCCGCGAGTTCGGCACCGCCGCCGACCCCGACGACTTCGCCGCCCTGATGTCCTACTCGCCCTACCACCGCGCGCTGGACGGAGCCGGGACGCGTTTCCCGAGCGTCCTGCTCACCGGCTTCCACGGTGACACCCGCACCGACGCCGCCCACCCGCGCAAGATGTGCGCGGCGCTGCTGGCGGCGGCGCGCGCGGAGGAACGGGAGGAGGGGCGCCCGCACGTCCTGCTCCGGTACGAACGCGACGTGGGCCACGGCCCGCGCGCGGTCAGCCGGGCGGTGGGACTGGCCGCCGACGCTCACGCGTTCGCGGCCCACCGGACGGGACTGTCGCCGCGCTGAGGGCACGGTGAGGGTCCTGGCAAGAGAAACGGCACACAGAAAGCGAGGTGTGGTGCGTATGGACCCGATCGAGGTCGAGGTCGAGGATCTGGCCGAGGTGACCTCCCGCGACATCACCGCGGGTGGCGACAGCGACGGCACCGACTCCAGCTCCGACTTCATCTGACCGCGTCCCGCCCGGTCCGGCCCCCGGACCGGGCGGGACCCCTCCCTCCGTTTCCTCCGTGTACGGAAAGGACGCGCCGTGACCGACCCCGGCCACCTGTTCACCCGGACCCTGTGCGACGTCGTGGGCCGGGACGCCCTCACCACGCGCCTGTCGGAGGAGTTCGTCTTCGCCGACCTGGGCGCGGACGCGGTGCGTTCGCTGCTGACCTTCGACGACCTCAACGGACTGCTGGCCACGTGTTCCCCCGAGCCGCCGCGGCTGCGCCTGCACCGGGACGGGGCCCCGGTCCCGGTCGACCGCTACACGGAGACGGCGACGTCCTCGCGGACCGCGCGGCGCGTGGTGCGGCCCGAGGCGCTGTACCGGGAACTGCGGGAAGGGGCGAGCCTGGTCCTGGACAGCGTGGACCGGATGCACCCGCCGGTGGGCGCGGCGGGCNCCTGATGCGGCTGGTGCGCGAGCGCGCGCAGGCCAACCTGTACCTGATCTGGGGCGGCTCGCGCGGCTTCGACACCCACTGGGACGACCACGACACGGTGATCGTGCAGGTGGAGGGGACCAAGCACTGGCAGGTGCACGGACCCGGGTCGCGCCCGTACCCGATGAAGGACGACGTGGACCACGCCCACACGCCCCCGCGCGACGCCGACGGTGAGCTGCACCTGGTGTGGGAGGGCGTGCTACGGCCGGGTCAGGTCATCCACGTGCCGCGCGGCTGGTGGCACACGGTGACCGGGAACGGCGGGGTGAGCATGCACCTGACCTTCGGCTTCACCCGGGCGACCGGGGTGGAGTGGGCGGACGCGCTGGTGCGGCGGCTGTTCGGGGAGGAGGTCTTCCGCAGGGACCTGCCCCGTTTCGCCGACGCCGACGCGCGGCGCAAGCACCAGGGCGAGCTGGTGGCCCGGATGGTGGAGCTGGCCGAGGAACTGGACGTGGACGGGTTCCTGGCCGAGCGGGACGCGCGCTTCCCGCGGCGGACCTCGTTCTCCCTGCCGTGGCCGGTGGAGGAGGGGGCGCCGCCCGCGGACGCGCTGGTGGAGTTCGTACCGATCCTGCCGCCGCCGCTGTCCCGTGACGGCGAGCGGGTGTCGGTGACGGTGGGCGGGCGGCGGTACCGGTTCCCGGCCGTGGTCGCGCCGGTCCTGGAGGCGATCGCCGAGCACAGGCGGCTGACCGTGGCCGAACTGGCCGAGCGCGCGGGTGTGGAGGCCGGGCGGACCGCGGAGGTCGTGTCCGTCCTGTCGCGGCACCACCTGGTACTGGTGCGGTAGCCGTACGCGGGCCGGTCCCGGAAACCGCGCCCCGGCCCTCGCGCAGTGGTGCACCCCCTTGCGTCACACGAGCAACGGTTCCGGCCAGTACACATCCGGCACCTACTGGCGAACGCTCCAAGGGAGGCGGGCCAGTACGTGAGCATCGAGGAAACCCCGCTCGGAGGCCGGGTCGTGGAGCAGCCGGGCGAACGTGACGAGCCCGGCCCTGGCCAGCAGTTCGACGAACCGGTCCACCGGCCAGCTGTAGGCGGGCGCCACCTTGTGGTCGAAGCGGACCGGCTCCGGTCCGTCGGTCGCGAAGAACGAGGCCAGGAGCAGGCCCCCTGGTGCTAGGGCACGCGCCTGCTCCGCGAGCAGCGCGGGCAGCTCACCGGGCGGGGTGTGGATCATCGAGTAGTGGGCCAGCACGCCGCCGAGCGCGTCGTCCCCGACCGGCAGGGCCTCCATCCGCGCCTCGTCGAACCGCAGCGCCGGATGGGCCCGCCGGGCGTGTTCGACCATGCCCGGGGAGAGGTCGAGCCCGCGGGCGTCCAGCCCCAGGTCGCACAGCATGGCCGTCAGATGCCCGGGCCCGCACCCGACGTCGGCCACCTGCGGGTTTCCCGTCCCGCGCACCAGTTCGGCGAAGGTACCGATCATATTCCGCGAGAACGGCTGGACCTCCAACCGGTCGGCGAACATCGACGCGTATAGCTCGACGACCCCGTCGTAGGCCGCCCTGGTCCCGTCCTGGTGCTCCGTCATGGGAGAGGAAGCTAGCACCCGCGCGCGTTCGCCGCTCCTCCTGCTCTGCCGTTTCCCCGCGCCCGGGGACTGTTCGACTCGGGGCAGCCAGGACGAGGTGGACGCCGACCGGCCCCGCTACTCCCCCTTGCCCGCCGAGCGTCCGGCCGCGCGCTGACGCTCCACGTAGACCTCGACACCGTCCAACAGCCTGCGGATGGCGAAGTCGATGTCGTCGGCGGGGCCGCCCGCGCCCCCGTACTCCTCGGGGGCGAGTTCCCCGAACACGTCCGACCGGAGCAGCAGGTCGATCGTGGGGAACGCCTCCTCGGTGACGACCCTGCGCAGGCCCCGGCCGTAACCGCGTTCGGTGTCGGCCATGGTCTCGCCCCCGGCCCGGGCGGCGCGCTCCATCTCCAGCTCGATGCGCAGCGTGTCGCGCAGGGCGGCGGACAGCATCATCAGCATCCGGAGGGCCGATCCCGCGTCCAGCCCCGAGTGGGTGAGTTCGCGCAGGCCCGCCTCCATCCAGCGCAGCCCGTTGGGCCCGCTGGGCGGTCCGCTCAGGGGCAGGTGGACCGACCACGGGTGCCGGCGGTACAGGTCGACCGCCCCACGAACCCACTCCTCCACACCGGCGCGCCAGTCGCCGTCCCCGCGCGGCGCGGGCGGTTCCGCGTCCATGCCCGCGTCGCTCATGAGGACGAGCATGTCCTCCTTGCTGTCCACGTACCGGTACAGCGACATCGTGGTGTAGCCCAGCTCCTTGGCCACCCGCTGCATGGAGACGGCCTCCAGGCCCTCGGCGTCGGCGAGGGCGACCGCCGCCGCCACGACGGCCTCCCGGCTGAGTTTGGGCTTGGGCCCCCGCCTGGGCTCGGGCTGGTCGAGCCCCCACAGGAGCTCCACCTCGCGCTCCATCCGGTTCGTCCCCTGCTGCTCGGCCGCCATATCCCACCCGTCCTCGGCTGCTTCGTTGACACCATCCTAGATCTGTGTATTACTTACACAGTAACGTGTATCTGATAAACAGTTTATGGAGCACACAGTCATGTCCCACACGACCCCGGCCATCAGGGCCGAGGGGCTGCGCAAGAGTTACGGCGCCACCAGGGCCCTGGACGGGCTCGACCTGACCGTCCGGGCGGGAACCGTCTTCGGCCTGCTCGGACCCAACGGAGCGGGCAAGACCACCGCCGTCCGCGTCCTGGCCACCCTGCTGCGCCCCGACTCCGGCCGGGCCTCCGTCGCCGGGTACGACGTCCTCGCCCAGGCCGACCGCGTGCGCACCCGGATCGGCCTGACCGGCCAGTACGCCTCGGTCGACGAACTCCTCACCGGCCGCGAGAACCTCCTCATGTTCGGCCGCCTGTACGGCCTCGACGCCGCGGGCGCCGACGAGCGGGCCCGCTCCCTGTTGGAGCGCTTCGACCTCGTCGGGGCCGCCGACCGCCGCGCCGACGGCTACTCCGGCGGAATGCGCCGACGCCTGGACCTGGCCGTCAGCCTCATCCAGGAGCCCGGCGTCCTGTTCCTGGACGAGCCCACCACCGGACTGGACCCCCGCAGCCGCCTCCAGGTCTGGGAGTCGGTGCGCGCCCTGACCGCGTCCGGCACGACCGTGCTGCTGACCACCCAGTACCTGGAGGAGGCCGACCAGCTCGCCGACGCCGTCGCCGTCATCGACCACGGCCGCGTCATCGCCGAGGGCACCCCCGACGCCCTCAAGTCCCAGGTGGGCGGTGACCGCCTCGACGTGGTCGTGCGCGACCCCGCCGACCTGGCCGCCACCGCGCGGCTCCTGGGCGACGCCGTGTCCGCCCCGGCCAGCGTGCACCGCGAGGAACAGCGCGTCAGCGTTCCGGCCGAGGACCGTATGGAGGCCCTGACCCGGGCCGTGCGCGCCCTGGACGGCTCCGGCCTGCGGGTGGAGGACGTCGGCGTCCGCCGCCCCAGCCTGGACGAGGTCTTCCTCGGCCTGACCGGATCGACCGCCACCGACCACGAGAACGACCGCGAGCGCACCCAGGAGGTGTCCCGATGACCGCCACCGCCGTACCCGAGCGGAACCGTCCGAGGAGCGGCGGAGGTCTGCCTCCGCTCCAGCTCACGCGGGGCCAGCGCCTGCGCAAGACCGGCACCGACACCCTGGTGCTGACCCGCCGCAACTTCCGGCACATGGTCCGCGACCCCTTCGAGCCGATCATCGCCATCACCATGCCGTTGGTCGTGGTGTTGCTGTTCGGCTACGTGTTCGGGGACGTGATGGCGCCGCCGGGCACGGAGAACTACCGCGAGTTCCTGGTCCCGGCGATGTTGACGATGGTCATGCTCTACGGCATCGGCGGCACGGCGTCGGGGATCGCGCGCGACACCGCCCGCGACGTGATGAGCCGCTTCCGCTCCATGCCCATGTCCCCGGTGGCCCTGCTCAGCGCCCGTGCCCTCGCGGACATGGCGCGCGCCTGCCTGGAGGTGGCCCTGCTGCTCCTGGTCGGCTTCGCCATGGGCTGGCGCTTCGAGGACGGGGCCGGGAATGCCCTGGCCGCCGTCGGCGTGCTGCTGCTCTTCCGGCTGGCCCTGGTGTGGCTGGGGGTGCTGATGGGACTAGTGCTGCCCACGGCCGACTCCGTGAGCATGGTCGTCTACCCGCTGACGTTCCCGCTCAGCATGCTCTCGACGAGTTTCATCCCCTCCACGGCCATGCCCGACTGGCTGGCCCCGGTCACCGAGTGGAACCCGATCTCGATGGTGGTCACCGCCACCCGCGACCTGTTCGGCAACCCGTCACTGCCCTCGGACGCCTGGCCCGCGGAGAACGCCCTGCTCATGGCCGTCGTCGTCCCCGTGGCCCTCATGCTCCTGGTCACCCCGCTGGCCGTGCGCCGCTTCCGGCGGATCAGCCGCTGACCCCGGCCCGCGCGGTTCCCGCGAAGGCCCGACCGCGCGGGTTCCCGGAACGCCCGTCCCGGCCGCACCGGAGTCCGACCCGCCGGTTCGGACTCCGGTGCGGCCGCCCCTCCCGCGAGCCCTGCTCCCGCGTCGCGGTCCATCCCATCCCAGCCCCACTCCCCGCGAAGGGACGACCGACATGACCGCGACCGCGGCCCCGCCCCGACACCCCGTCGAACGTCCGCGCCCCCGCTGGTGGCAGCGCCCCTGGATCCTGCCCCTGGCCCTGTTCAGCGTGACCTTCCTGCTCTACGCCGTCCCGCCCTACCTGGGCCTGGACCCCGCCGAGGCCCGCCTTCCCGTCCCTGCCGACCTCCCCTGGTACTACCCGGTGCTGGTCACCCACATCTTCGGCGGCACCCTGCTGACCCTGCTGGTGATCCTCCAGGTGTGGCCGTGGCTGCGCACGCACCACCCGGCCGTCCACCGCTGGAGCGGCCGGGTCTACGTTTTGGCCGGAATCCCGCTGGTGGGCGTGCCCGGACTGCTCATCGCCCTGTTCGGCGGCGCGGGCACCAGCACCCAGGTCAGCAACACCGTCTGGGCGCTCCTGTGGCTGTCCTTCACCGTCATCGGGTACCGGATGGCGCGTCAGCG
>NZ_ANAX01000060.1 GCF_000341065.1 Nocardiopsis halotolerans DSM 44410
CCCGAGGACGGCCACGGGGCCGGAGCCATCGCGTGCGACCGCCTGAGGGCCCTGCACACGGCCCCTGGGTCAGCAGGACCCCACGACCCCCGCGTGGCCCACCAACAACGCAGGACCGTCCGGGACGAGGACGCCACGGCAAGGACGAGTGACACGGGTGGGGCCGAAGAGACACGGGGAACTTTCCCTCCGGCCCCACTCGTCACTTGTGTCACATCGCCCGAGCAGCAAAAACTCCACAAAACCGACACCGGTGACGGGCGCCACGTCGCCCTTCCCCCAGGGGAAAGCGCTCGGACCTGCCCCTTCGCCCCTCCCCCACGGACACGGGATCTTCGGACGTTCATTGCGGGGCCCGCGCTCGTTAGGGTAGCCTCACTTAAGAGGCGCAGATGCACCCATCCACCGGAGGTCACTGCGGCCACACGACCCCCGGACACGACGGCATCACGCGACGAAGGGCAGGTGCACGCGGTGACTCCAGATCCGCTCGACGCGCTCCGTGACGCGTGCGCGCCACTGAAGTTCGCGCCCCTGCCCGACCTGGTCTCCTCCGAGGAGTTCCACGCGGATCCTCCCGGACCCGTGTACCGCCACCAGGCGGGCGCCATGGCCTCGGACGGCTGGCTGCCGGTCCTGTACGACAGGCTCCGGACCGAGCACGGCCCCGACCACAGGCTCCCCGCCGCCACCAACTTCCTGCGGGTGACCCTGCGCGAACCGATCTTCATGGTCTCCGCGTCGCTGTACCTGACCGGCCGGGCACCGCTGCTGAGCCCGCGGACGCTCCACCTGCCCTGGGACGGCGCCCGGGCGCGCTTCGGCACCCCCGTCTCGGTCGACACCGTGATGGCGGTCCTGCCGGACGACCCGGTGGTCGGCCATCCCGCCACCGTGGTCGCCGAGGACGAGGACGCGCAGCTGCGGATGGCCGCCGAGGCCCTGTTCGCCACCTTCGAGCCGATCATCGACGCCCTGCACGCGCACACGCGCTCGGGCAGGCGCACCCTGTGGGGCTGGGTGCTCGACACCCTGCACTTCTACATGCTCAACCCGGCCCGCTACCTGGGCCGGGACCCCGAACAGGCGTGGGAACTGGCCACCCGCCTGGGCGACGCGATGGTCGAGGCGGGCGCGGTGACCCGCAGACGTCCGCGCCTGTTCCCCTTCGCGCCCGACCACCCGCGCGGAACCTGGGCGGTACGGGGCACGTGCTGTTTCGACTACAAGGGCGACCCGGAGCACGGGTACTGCACCACGTGCCCACTCAAGTGCGACGGTGAGCGCCAGCAGGACCTGTCGGAGTGGCTGCGCGATCCGGCGCTGGCCCCCTGAGGGGTCCTCCTCACCCGGGAACCGGTGCGGTCTCCCGCGAACCCGGTGCCCCAGCACCCCGCGCCTTCACGACCGGTACGGTCGCGCGGCCGTGTCCGGCGCCACCGGTCAGGTGACCGGGACCTCCACCGGTTCGCCGAAGAAGGGCTCGAAGACCACGGTCTCGGCGTCCACGTCCCCCGCCACCGTGATCGCACCGGAGACGCTCTGCCCCGATTCCAGGGTCCGCGCCCCGAGTTCGTTGGCGTCCATGCCGATGGCCTGCGTGGTGCTGTGCTCGGTCCCCTGGGCGTCCACGACCCGGAAGTAGAGGGGGTTGACCTCCACATCCTCCCGGCCGGTGTTCGTCACCGAGACGTCCACGCTCGTGAACTCGCCGTCCGTGTAGAGCGGGCCGGGAACGAACCCGGTCTCGGACGCGGTCAGTTCGATCCGCGGTCCGGCCGCCTCCTCGGTCTCCGGGGCGGTCTCCCCCTCCACCTCCGGGTCCCCGGTCCCGGCGGCGAACAGGGCGACCGTCGTGCATCCGGCCACGAGGAGCATCAGGAGCAGGAGCACGCCGCAGCTGATGCCGATGATCTTGCCCCACGGAGTGGGTGTGGTCTCGGCCGGACCGTAACCCCCCTGGGGCGGGTAGCCCTGGGTCGGATACCCCGAGGCCTGGTAGCCCGGGGCCGGATACCCGGGAACCTGGTGGCCCGGGGCTCCCGGCCCCGGTCCAGCGGGTCCCGGCCCGTACCCCCGACCGTACTCCTGCCCGTAGCCCCCGGTCGGCCCCGGCGCGTACCCCGGGCCCTGACCCGAGGGGTAGCCCCCCGCCGTGAAGTAGCCGGGCCCCTGACCGGAGCTGTAGTCGTCCGGGGTGCCTCCGGGCGGAGTACCGCCCGCGCCCGTCCCGGGCGTGTCCGACTCCCCGTACCCGGGGGCGTAACCCGCGTGCTCGTACCCGGCCTGGCCGGGGCCGCTGGGCCCCTCGGAGAGCTCGCCGGTCACCGGTTCCGGGGGAGCGCCCGTCGGATGCTCCGCTGGGCCGCTCCCCGGGGGCCGTACCTCCGGCCCCTGGTAGGCGTGCGCCCCCGCGGGCGGAGCCTCGTGCCGCCCGGGTTCCCCCTCCCCGGGCGGTCGCGGCGTGTGCGATTCGTGCGGGGCGAACCGGTGCGGCGGTTCCCCGGGAGGCTGCGGCCCGCCCTCGATCGGATCACCCGGATCACCCGGACGCCACTCCTCCGGCGGATGGTGGTTCACCGGGTCCGGACGCTGTTCCGGCCGCTCCTCCGGCACGCCCTCAGACTCCCGATCGGACACTGAGAACACCCTTCACGTCAGCGCGGTCCGCCCACCGGGGCCGGTGGACACCTCACGCCTGCACGGTAACCGCCCCGACACGCATCTCCGTGGAGGTCACGGGGTGTTTCCGGTAAAGGACCGAAGGGGCGAAGGAGCGTACGCCACGCGGTTTCCGGCCGCACGCCCGAGGTCACGCGTCGCGCGAGACCCCGGCGGTCCGGTTCCGCCCGGCCAGGTACGCGCGCACGGCGAGTACGAACACCGGCACGGTGAACACGGCGGCGAACAGGTTGAGCCCTCCGAAGCCCGTCTGGGACAGCACCATCCCCGACAGCGCTCCCGCCGAGGCGCCGCCCAGGTTCATGACCAGGTCACTGACCCCCTGCGCGCGGGGGCGCACCTCGGCCGACAGGGACTCGGCCAGCAGGGCCGTCCCGGACACCAGGCCGAACGACCACCCCAGGCCGAGCAGGACCAGCCCGACCGTCACCCTGACCTCGTCGCCCCCGGCCGTTCCCGACACCACCGTCGCGGCCAGAAGGACGCCCTGCCCCGTCAGCAGCACCGGAACCCGGCCGTAGCGGTCGGTGAGCCACCCCACGACCGGGGACAGCGCGTACATGCCGGCGATGTGCAGGGAGATGGTCAGGCCGATCACGGTCAGGGCCGCCCCGTGATGGGACATGTGCACCGGGGTCATGGTCATGACCCCCACCATCACCGTGTGGCTGGCCACGATGCCGACCACGGCGAGCAGCGCGCCGGGGCTGGCCGCGACCACCCGCAGCACCCGCGCCACGGACATCCGGGCACCGGCGGAGGCCTCGCCTCCGGGCCGGGCGGCCGTGGCCGCGCGCAGGGGGTCCGGGCGCAGCAGCGCGAAGATCAGCACCGCGCCCAGGGAGAACCCGACGGTGGTGAACAGCACCGGGCCCAACAGTTCGTCCAGGCCGAGGAGGGCGGCCACGTTCCCGCTGGGGCCGATGAGGTTGGGGCCCAGCACCGAGCCGACGGTGGTCGCCCACACCACGACGGACAGGTCGCGGCCGCGGCTGCGCTCGGAGGACAGGTCGGCGGCGGCGTGGCGGGACTGGAGGTTGGTGGCGGTACCGGCGCCGACCAGCACCATGCCCAGCAGGAAGAGCGCGAACGTGCCCAGCACCGTGGCGGCGATGACGACCGTGCCGCCGATCGCGCCGAACACCCAGCCCAGTCCGAGGCCCGGGCGGCGGCCCCGCCGCGCGGCCAGCGAGGCCAGGGGCAGCGCGAACACGGCCGCGCCCAGGGTGATCATGGTGGTGGGCATACCGGACCAGGCGTCGGATCCGGTGAGTTCGAGGGCGATGAGCGCGCCCACGGCGAGCATGGCGCCCATGCCGACGCCGCCGACCACCTGGGCGAGCATGAGGACCAGGACCGTGCGGCGCTGGAGCCGGGCCCGTTCCCGCTCGGTGAGGGCTCCCTCTGGCGGAGCGATGGGTGTCGACACGGATGCATCCTCAAGATTCGTCCTACTAACGGAGGAATCCTAACCGCGGAAGAGTTATGTCGGCCATGTCGGGATACCCACCTTTTCGGACATCCTCAGCCGCGCCCGTAGCGCCATCGGAGGAAATCGTGCTCGCGTTCGACGTAGCGCATCTCCGAGTACAGGAGGTGCGGGTCCTCCGCGCTGATGACGACGCCGCTCTCCGGCACCACCGGCCAGCACGCGAACGCCCAGAAACAACGGGTGTAGGGACCCCACAGGACGACCCACGCACCCTGCTTCTGCCATTCGACGTGTTCGGCTATCCGGCGCTGTTCCTCATCCGCGGTCTCGTCCATGCCAAGAATGGACATACCCGGCACCAAGGCGACCCACCAGGCCGGAACCGGCCACACCACCAGTGACGTGCGGCCCTTGCCGAACCCGGAACACACCCACCCCGATACGCCCCGACCGGACGCCGGCGGACACGTCGACGGCGGCGTGCCCGGCGGGCGGTGGTCACCGCACCGCCTGGCGAACCAGGTCGGCGGCGCGGGGATGGTGTGGGGAGGACGACGCGAGGAGACGGTGCCCGTGCCGACGCGCACGGCGTCGGCACGGGCACCGGGACGTGATCAGCGGCCGGAGACCAGCTCGCTGCCCGGAACCGGCTCGGCCGGGTCGTTGCCCAGGGCGATGACCCTGTTGTCGCGGTCCACGTGCACGATGTGCTGGACGTGCTCGGCCCGCTCCGCCTCGGTCAGCTGGGCGTAGGAGATGATGATGACCAGGTCGCCGGGGCTGACCAGCCGGGCGGCGGCGCCGTTGATACCGATGACGCCCGTACCGCGCTCACCGGTGATCGCGTAGGTGACCAGCCGTGCGCCGTTGTCGATGTCGACGATGTGGACCTGCTCGCCGTCGACGATGTCGGCGGCGTCCATCAGGTCGGCGTCGATCGTCACCGACCCGACGTAGTGCAGGTCGGCCTGCGTGACCGTGGCGCGGTGGATCTTGCCGTTGATGAGGGTGCGCAGCACAGCTCCAGCCTCGTTTCAGGTGTCTTGCGAACTACAGGCCCTGGGGTCCCGTGTTCCTCCATGATGACCCCATCCGTGTGCCGCTCCGGCCACCGGGGTCCTCCATCGCACCCAACACCCCCGCATATCCGGGTGTTCCGCGTGTGACGTCCACCACACACCGCTCTGGAAGGACCTCCGGACTCCGACATCCACTGGGCTCCGGGGCCGGAGCGACGGCACAATGAGAACTCCCCCGGCGGTGGTCCCCGCCCTCGCCGCGTGCCGGGCGACCGATCACGCTCTCGAAAGGCAGGACGCGGGTGTCGACGAACCACGACGGCGGACGGCGGGCCGGGCCCGCGCCGACGCGCCGGGCCACGATGCGCGACGTCGCGGTCCTGTCCGGCGTGAGCGTCAAAACGGTCTCACGCGTCGTCAACGAGGTCTCCACGGTCTCCGACGAACTGCGCGACCGTGTCATGCGCGCCGTCGCCCAACTGGACTTCCAGCCGAACCTCGCGGCGTCCAGCCTGCGGCGCACCGACGGATCCACCCGGCAGATCGCCCTGCTGCTGGAGGACGTGGCCAATCCCTTCTCCGCGGCGCTGAGCCGGGCGGTGGAGAACGTGGCCCGCGAACACGACACCCTCGTGTTCGCCGGCAGCCTGGACGAGGATCCCCGGAGGGAACTGGAGCTGGTGCGGGCCGCCACCCTGCACCGGGTGGACGGCATCCTCCTGGTCCCGGCCTCGGCCGACCACGGCTACCTGCACCGGGAGATCCGCACCGGCACCCCGGTCGTCTTCGCCGACCGCCCTCCGCGCGGACTGGCCGCCGACGCGGTCATGGCCGCCAACGCCGAGGGAGCCCGCGAGGCGGTGCTGCACCTGATCGACCACGGGCACACCGAGATCGCCTTCCTCGGCGACGCGCGCACCATCAGCACCGTCGGGGAGCGGCTGGAGGGCTACCGTGCGGCCCTGGCCGAACGCGGTCTGACCGAACGCCCCGGCCGGGTGGTGCGCGGCCTGTCCGACCCCCACAGCGCCGCGCGGGCGGTCAGCGCGCTGCTGGACTCCGGGCGTCCGCCCACCGCGCTGTTCACCGCGCAGAACCTGGTGACCATCGGCGCCATCCAGGCCCTCCAGGAACGCGGCCTGCACGAGCGCGTCGCCGTGGTCGGCTTCGACGACTTCCCCATGGCCGACCTGCTCATGCCCCGGGTGACGGTGGTCGCCCAGGACGTGACGCGGATCGGCGCCCTGGCGGTGCGGCGGCTCTTCGCCCGCATCTCGGGCGAGGACGGCCCTCCCCGGGAGGAACGCGTACCCACCTCGCTGATCGCGCGCGGGTCCGGGGAGATCCGCCCCGCCTGACGCGGTGACCGTGACGGCCCCCGGCCCCCCGTTCGCCGTGACGCTTCGACGTCGGGCGGCGGGCTGGAGAGGCACGTCAGCCCGCCGCCCGGCAGCTCGGTCCCGTACTCAGAGCGCGCTCCGGCGCTCCGACCTCGCCACGAGTACGGGATCGGCGCCGATCAGACCTCCCGTGTCACACCGGCGACGTGTTCGGCCAGCCCGCTAGGTGAGCGAGGAGTAGGCCACCACACCGCGCCGCACCAGGTCACCGGCCTTGCGCGCGGTGGAGCGCACCTCGGTGTCACCGCTGGCCGCGGCGATCTGGCCGAGCATGTCCACCAGCATCTTGGCGGTACGCACGAAGTCACCCGCGGGCATGTCGGCCTGGCGCAGGATGGCGTCCAACCGGTCGCCCTTCGCCCACCGGTGCGCCGTCCACACGAAGCCCAGGTCGGGCTGGCGCAGGAACGACACCCGGTGCCGGGACTCGACCTCGCTGAGCTCGCCCCACATACGCACCATCTCCGCGAGAGTCTCCTCGATCCGTCCCCCCGGGATACGCGGGTAGGCGTCGTCGTTCCGGCGCGCCTCGTAGACCAGCGCGGCGGCGCAGGACGCCAGTTCCACCGGGGTCAGGTCCTTCCACACCCCCCGGCGCAGGCACTCGGCCACGAGCAGGTCCAGATCGGAGTAGACCTTGGCCAGCCGTGTCCCGTCGTCGGAGACGCTGTCCCCCGACAGGTACTCCAGGTCCTCCAGGACCCCGCACACCCGGTCGAAGGTGCGGGAGATGACGTGTGAGCGCCCCTCGACCCGGCGGCGCAGGCCGTCGGTCTCCTTGCGCAGCCGGAAGTAGCGCTCGGCCCAGCGGGCGTGATCCTCACGGTCGGCACATCCGTGGCAGGGGTGCTCGCGCAGCTCCGAGCGCAGCCGCAGCACCTCGGCGTCCTCCCCGGAACCACGTGAACCCCGCTCGTAGACCGGTTCGGTCCCCCGCTCCTTGAGCTTGTTGCGCAGGGTGGAGGCCAGGTCCTGGCGCGAACGCGGCGATTTGGCCGAGAACGTCTTGGGCACGCGCATGCGCCCGGACGGGTGCACGGGCACGGTGAAGTCACTGGCGTTGACCCGCTTGACCTGCTTGTCCACGGTGAGCACCAGGGGCGCGGGCAGGTTGTGGCGCAGCCCCGGGTCCAGCACGACCGCGTGCCCGGAGTAGCGGCCCGACGGAATGCGGATGATGTCGCCGGTGCGCAGCTTCTCCAGGCTCTCCAGTGCCTCGTCGCGGCGCCGGACCGAACGGTTCTTGGAGAGCATGGCCTCGCGGTCACTCAGGGCGCGGCGCAGCGCCGCGTACTCCATGAAGTCGCCCAGGTGGCATTCGGCCGCCCGGGCGTAGCCCTCCAGGGCCTCCTCGCTCTTGCGCAGCTGTTTGACCAGGCCGACGACGGCGCGGTCGGCCTGGAACTGGGCGAAGGACGCCTCCAGCATGTTGCGGCTGCGCTGTCGGCCGACCTGGCCGACCAGGTTGACCGCCATGTTGTACGAGGGCTGGAAGCTGGAGTTGAGCGGATAGGTGCGGGTGCCCGCGAGGCTGGCCACCGACTCGGGGTCGGTCCCGGCCTGCCACACGACCACCGCGTGGCCCTCCACGTCGATGCCCCGCCGTCCGGCGCGCCCGGTGAGCTGCGTGTACTCGCCCGGGGTGAGCTGGGCGTGGGTCTCGCCGTTCCACTTGTCGAGCTTCTCGATGACCACGGTGCGCGCGGGCATGTTGATGCCCAGGGCGAGGGTCTCGGTGGCGAACACCGCGCGGATGAGCCCGCGCGAGAACAGGTGCTCGACGACCTCCTTGAACGTGGGCAGCATCCCGGCGTGGTGCGCGGAGATGCCCGCCTCCAGGGCGCGCAGCCACTGGTCGAATCCGAGGACGGCCAGGTCGGCGGCGGGGATGTCGGCGCACCGCGTCTCGGCGTACTCGCGGATCTCGTCGGCCTCCTCCGGGGTGGTGAGCACCAGCCCGGCCGACACGCACTGGCGGACGGCGTCGTCGCAGCCCGCCCGGCTGAAGACGAAGGTGATCGCGGGCAGCAACCCGTCGTCGTCGAGCTCCTCGATGATGGTGGGCCGCGACGGCGGCGCGAACCGGGAGCGGGGCCGGACGTTGCCGCGCGCCCGCGACTGCGGGTGGCGGCGCCGGTTGGCCAGCTGGGTGATGCGGGAGTCCTCCTCCGCGAAGCGGGTCAGCCTCGGGTTGATCCGCAGCGTCTGCCCGCCGACCTCGATCTCACGGGGCTGCCAGCCCTGGCGGCGGCGTTCACGTCTGCGCTTCTTCCCGCGTCCGCCGGAGGACTCTCCCCCGTTCTGGTCGGCGGAGGGCTCCTCCTCGACGTCCACGAACAGGTCGTGGATGCGGTTGCCGACCATGACGTGCTGCCACAGCGGCACGGGCCGCTTCTCGTCGACGATGACGGTGGTGTCGCCGCGTACCTGCTGGAGCCACTCGCCGAACTCCTCGGCGTTGCTGACGGTGGCGGAGAGGGCGACCATGCGCACCGACTCGGGGAGGTGGATGATCACCTCCTCCCAGACCGCGCCGCGGAACCGGTCGGCGAGGTAGTGCACCTCGTCCATCACCACGTAGGCCAGCCCGCCGAGGGTCGACGAGCCCTCGTAGAGCATGTTGCGCAGCACCTCGGTGGTCATGACGACCACGGGCGCCTCACCGTTGACGCTGTTGTCCCCGGTCAGCAGTCCGACCTGCTCGGCGCCGTAGCGTTTGACCAGGTCGTTGTACTTCTGGTTGGACAGCGCCTTGATGGGCGTGGTGTAGAAGCACTTGGTGCCCTCGCGCAGCGCCAGGTGCACCGCGAACTCGCCGACCACGGTCTTGCCGGAGCCGGTCGGCGCGGCCACCAACACCCCGTGGCCGTTCTCCAGGGCCTTGCAGGCCCGGACCTGGAACGGGTCGAACTCGAACCCGTAGAGGCTCTGGAAGGCCTCGATGGCGGCGCTGGAAGCGCCCTGGCGCCGACGGAAGGCGGCGTACCGCTCAGCGTGACTACTCATAGGGCTTCAAGCCTATGAGGTCAGCTCCAACATCTCGACCGCTTTGGGCACGGCCTCGCAGACCAGCGGCGGCGCCCCGGCGCGCTCGCCGTCCGCGTAGGCGACACCGGCCGCGCCGCGGATGATGACGGTGCGCCCGCGTTCGACCACCACCTCCTCGAGACCGGTGTGGCTGCCGTTGAAGACGCGGGGGAACAGGCGCAGGAAGCGACCGCGCGGGCCCTGGCGGACGAAGACCACGTCGAGCAGGCCGTCGTCGGGTTCGGCGTCGGGGCACACGCGCATACCGCCGCCGTAGCTGGTGGTGTTGCCGACCGCGACGAGCATGCCCGGCTCGGCGATACGGCGGCCGTCCACGTCGATCTCGAAGTCGATGGGCTGGAAGGAGCGCAGCTCTCCCAGAAGACCAGCCACGTATCCGGCGCGGCCGATCCGGTAGCGGAAACCGTTCACCCGCTCGTTGACGCGGGCGTCGAACCCGCAGGCCAGAACGCTGAGGAAGTAGCGGTGCGTGCCGTCGGCCAGACGCAGGCGCACGGCGTCGGAGGGACGGGTGCGGCGCCGCAGGATCACCTCGGCCACGTCCCGGGCCGATCCCCGCGGGCGGCCGAAGGCACGCGCGATGTCGTTGCCGGTCCCGGTGGGGACGACGGCCAGGGGCACCCCGCTGTTCACCACCGCCTGGAGGGCCTGGTGGACCAGTCCGTCCCCGCCCACGGCCACGAGCGCGTCGGGCCGGTCGGAGGCGGCCAGGCGTGCCATGCGGCGGCTGTCGGCGGCCGAACGGCCGGTGTAGACGTGCACCCGGGCCCCGGCCTCGCGCAGCGCCTCCTTGAGGCGTACCGCGGTGACGGCCGCGCGGCGCCGTCCGGAGTGGGGGTTGACCAGGAGGGCGATGTGAGGGGGCATACGGGTCCTTGCGGGAACGACGGGGCGCGGGGTCGAAGGTCACGGCCACATTACCCACACCGGTGCCGCGGCCGCACCCGCCGGGCCGCCCGGTCCGTCCGTGCGCGCTCCGGCCACGCGCCGGGGCACCGGAGCTCGGTGTTGTGGTCCCACACAAAGGGTGTCAGCCACGTCACAGCGCCCCGCCCCGCGCGTCGGAGGACCGCCGCGGAGTGTCGCGCCGAACAGCGCTCAACAGGCCCTTCGGCGCACCCGCCACGGTTCCTTCCCCCCTCCTGGGTTCGGCGTGTTTGCGGACGTCCCCCCACCGCACTGCTCCGGAGACCGTGGAACCCGGCACGTCCGGAGCAGCGTTGGGCGTTCGACACGCGTGTGTCCCCGCCGATCACCGGTCGGGAACGCGCGCACACGACGTCCAGGAAGGAACACATGGTCCTCAAACGCCTGCTCGCCGCCTTCGGTGTCGGCGGGCCCACCGTCGACACCGTCGTCCCGCACCCCCACGTCCAACCGGGAGCCCTGCTGGAGGGCACCGTCGAACTCACCGGCGGCGAGGCCGACACCGACATCGCGGAGATCGTGCTCGTACTCGTCACACGGACCGAGGACGGGGAGGACTCCGACGGTGTCGAGCACACCCGTGTCCCGGTGTCGGCGGACCTGAGTCTGGGTGCCGGGGAACACCTGTCGGTTCCCTTCGGTCACCCCGTCCCCTGGCAGGCCCCGGTCACCGAGGCCGGAGGTTCTCCGCTGCCCGGTATGGTCGCGGGTCTGCGCACCGAGGTGGTCGTCGACGGAGCCGCTGACAAGGGTGACCTCGACCGCGTCCACATCCATCCGCTGGTGGTCCAGGACCGGGTGATGGAGGCGATGTTCCGGCTCGGGTTCACGTTCTCGGAAAGCCGGGTGGAACACCGCCCGCTACCGGATGCCCCGCAGGACCTCCCGTTCCTCCAGTCCCTGGTGTTCCACCCCTCCCCCGAGCACGAGCTCGGAGTGGAGGAGGTGGAACTCCTCCTCGCCGCCGACCCGTCGGGCGTGTCGGTGGCCCTCGCCTTCGACCGCCACGGCGACGACCTCCCCGAGGAGGCGGAAGGGCGCCTCACCTGGTTCCGGGCCGAACACGCCGACGCCGACCGGACCGACTGGGTCCGGCTGGTGGAGGAGTGGATCGGCAGGGCGCTGTACCGTCACCGCGGTTTCCTCGGACACCCCGGCCACGACGGGGAGGACGGGGAGCAGGAGGGCGGCGGCATGCTCGCGGGGCTCGGCGGAGTCGCGCTCGGCGTCGCGGGCGGACTCGCGGCGGGCTACGTGGCGGCCGAGGTCGTGGACGAGATCGGCGACGCGTTCGAGGACGACGCGGAGGAGGAAGAGGAGGACTCCGAGGAAGAGGAGGACTGAATGATCGGGGGCCGCGGAGGGTTCCTCCCCCTGCGGGCCCCGCCTCTCCGAGCCGACGAAGCGACCGGCCCCGGGGGCGCCGCCGCGCGCACGACGGCGTCCCGGTGGACTCGGACCGGTGCTATTCGGAGGACCCGTCCTGCTCCTGCTCGGCCTCCTCGCGCTGGCGGCGGTGGTACTCCTCCATCGCCTTGGGGGTGTTGAGCGGAGAGGGGACCCAGGCGACCTCGGTGTCGACCTCGCCGCGCTGGATGCGGCGCTCCTCCTCGGTGAGGTACTCCTCGGGGATGTCGAACTCGCCGTCACGTGCGCCCAGGACGAAGGCCTCCCACTCGGCGGGGGTGAAGAACAGGGTGCCCTTCTCGGGGGACTTGCCGTCGCGCACGGCGCGGAAACCGTCGTCGAAGGTGGCGACCTCGACCACGGCCTCGGACTCCTCCTTGGACAGGGAGGACCGCATCCAGACCGCGTCGGTGGTGTCGTGCCACTTCTCGTTGCCCATGGCCTCGGGCGGGAGCTCCCGCTTGGCCTCGGTCCGCTCGCTCATCGAACTTCCTCTTCCCAACAGCCGGCGTCGGTCTGGGGCCCCGGACCGACGGGGCGGCGCCACCAGCCGACCCCACCGACCGACCCTAGCGCGTGGCGTAGGGGCTCAGGAGCGCTTTCCGCCCTCCCCCGCGACGTCGGGTCCGTCCAGCGCCGAAGGGGTCTCGTCCAGCTCGGACGGGATCTCGTCGAGTTCGGAGATCTGGTCGTCGTCCAGGTCGGCGTAGGGGTCGTCACGCTTCCTGCGCCGGTCGTTGAAGAAGGCGAACAGCTCGGCCAGCTCGAAGAGGAGGACCAGCGGGACGGCGAGGGCGAGCATGGAGACCGGCTCGGCCGGGGTGATGACGGCCGCGACGACGAACGCGGCGAAGACGATGACGCGGCGCCACTTGGCGATGGCCGCGTGCGGCAGGATCCCGGCGATGTTGAGCAGGGCCACCAGCAGCGGGAGCACGAAGCCGACCCCGAACATGACCATCATGATGACCATGTAGTCCAGGTACTGACCGATGGTGAGGAAGGTCATCGCGTCCTCGGGCAGGAACCCGAAGAGCATGGTCAGAGCGAACGAGGTGATGTAGTACGCCAGGCCCGCGCCGACCGCGAACAGCACGGCGGCCAGCGGAGCGAAGATGTAGGCGTAGCGCTTCTCACGGCCGTGCAGGGCCGGGGCGACGAAGGCCCACAGTTGGTACAGCCAGAACGGTGAGGAGACCAGGGCGCCGACGAAGAGCCAGACCTTGAACGCGACGAAGAAGGCGTCGAAGGGGCCCGTGACGATGAGAGAGCAGCCCTCGGCGTCGATCTCGCGGGACTCGGGCAGGGAGCAGTAGGGCTCCTTGAGGAACTCCCACACCAGGTCGTAGACCAGGTAGCCGACCACGCAGCCCAACGCCAGGGCGATCATTGCCTTGACCAGGCGGTTGCGCAGCTCGCGCAGGTGGTCCATGAGGGGCATCCGGGCCTCTGGGTTGGCCGCCCGGCCACGTGGACTCATCGTGCGGTCACTTTCTCGCTCGCTCCTCCGGCCCGCGCCGGTCGGCGGGGCCGCCCTGGTGACCGGTGCCCGTCGGGGCCGCGTCGCGCGGTGCGGCGCGCCGCGGGGCCCGGTGTCGCGCTCCGGCCGTGTGCCCGCGCCGGGCTAGCTGCCGTAGGTGTGGTTGGTGGTCTCGCCGGACTCGTTGACGATGCGCTGGCCGGGAGGCAGCTGCGGGTAGCCCTGCTGGTTCTGCTGCGGCTGCTGCGGCTGGTGCTGCTGCGCGGAGGCGTTCTGCTGGGACGTCTGCTGGTTCTGGGCGTCCGCCTTCTCCTCGGAGTCGTTGTCCTCGTCGACCAGGCCCTTGCCCTCGGCCTTGAGGATGCGCGCGCTACGCCCCAGGGAACGGGCCAGATCCGGAAGCTTCTTGGCTCCGAAGAGCAGGATCGCCAGGATGATGAGGATGGCGATGGTAGGTCCGTTGAACGGTCCCATGGTTCTACCTCTCTGTGGGGCGCGACCAAGCGCCTTCGATGGTACGCGTATTCGGACGCGGGTCCATCACGGCCCCGCACCACCTGGGCCGACACGCTCACGCAGGTCAGCGCTGCTTGTCCGGTACTCGTCCGACGCCCGTGCCACCGCCGCGGACAGCACCTTCGCCGAACGGCGTACACGCAGCGCGAGGACACCGGCGGCGACGGACCCGGCCGCAACCACACCGAACAGGACAGCGAGGACGATCACCCTGTAACCCTATCCCTTCCGACATGACCCGAACCCCGACCCCGGGTGAACGTCTGGGCCTCACTCAGGCGACGAAGTGGTCTCGACCAATTTCCCGGAGGTTTGGGAAGCGTGGTAGTGCTCCAACGCCCTGCGCGCCTCGGCCCGGGCCTCCTCCGCGAGCGCCACGGGAGCCACCACACGCCCCTGCGGCCCCAGGCGCAACGCCAGTCGCACCGCCCAGGCCGGAGCGGGGGTGCGCAGGGTGGCGCGGACCCCTCCCCCGGGCAACTCGGACACGGACTCGCACACGTAGTCCTCGGTGACCCAGCGGGCCGTGGGCTCCAGGTCCAGGACGATCTCGGCGTCGCGGTCCGAGCGCTGGAGCACGCCACCGGACAGGTCGCGTCGGCCCACCCCCTCGGGCACCTCGGCCGCGTAGGGCAGCACGGTCAGCTCCAGGACCCGGTCCAGGCGGAACAGGCGCACGTCCCGGCGCAGGTGGCAGTAACCCTCCAGGAAGGGGTAGCCGTCCTGGACCACCAGCCCCATGGGGTCCACGTCGCGCTCGGTCACCTGGTCCAGGTAGCCCGACAGGTAGCGCAGGTGAAGGCGCTGGCCCGACTCCAGGGCGTCGGCGCAGCGGCGCTGGGTCTGGGCGACCTGCTCGTCACCCTCCAGACGCACCTGGACGGAGTCGGCCAGGGACCCCAGGGCGGCCCCCGCGGCGGCGCGCAACTTCTCACCGACCCTCTTGAGGGCGCCGACCTCCAGTCCCCCGGTCTCGGGCAGCGCCTCCAGCAGGGACAGTCCCACGACCAGGCTGGCCGCCTCGTCGGCGGTCAGGCGCAGCGGCTGGGCCAGGGTGTCGGCGTTGCCGATGATGATCTCCCCGGTCTCCTTGGCGGCGTCGAGGTCGACGTCGATGAGGTCGCCGGGGGTGTAGCCGGGCAGGCCGCACATCCACAGCAGGCTGAGGTCGGCGACCACCTGCTTCTCGCTGAGCCCGAAGTGGCTGGCCACCTCGGGCACGCGCACGTCCCGGCCCAGGGCGTAGGGGACGAGCATGAGCAGGCGGCGCAGCTGGTCGGCCGAGCGCGGGCCGCGTGCGGGCGCGTCGGAGTCGTCGGCGGTGCCGGGACCGTCGGGTGCCCCGGTGACGGGCTCGGCCTCGGCGGTGGCCGCCAGGTGCGCGATCATGGCGTCGCGGGCCCCCTCGGGTTCGACCACGACCGCGCGGGAACCGAAGTAGGCCACGCGCCGCACGAGGTCGGGGGTGTCGGTGTAGGGGAGGGTGAGGGTGTCCCAGCCCGCGCCTGCGCTGTCGCGCTCGCCGGGGACCACCCGCAGGGCGCTGCGGCGCAGGGCGTGCGCGGAGTCGGTGCGCACCCGCAGGACGGCGGTGCGCTCGGACTCGCCCCTCTGCCCGGCCACCACCGAGCGCAGGTCGACGCCCTCGGGCACGACGACGTCGGGGCCGCCGCGCAGGACGGTCACCTCACCGCGGATGCGGCCCAGGCGGAAGACGCGGCGGGCGTCGCGCATGCGGTCGTGGCCGACCACGTACCAGTGACCGCGCAGGTTGACGACGCCCCAGGGTTCGATCTCACGGGTCTCACCCCTGGTCTGGCCGGGCTTGCGGTAGTCGAAGGAGATGGGGCGCCGGTCGCGCACCGCCTGCCAGACGGGGCCGAAGGAGGGCTCGTCGGTGCGCATGGCGGGGGTGAGGCCGGGGGCGGCCTCGCTGTCGACGGGGACCCCGGCGGAGCGGAGTTTGAACAGGGCGTTGGCGGCGGCCTCGCCGAGGGAGGCGTGCCGCCAGGCGCGGGCGGCCAGCCCCAGGACGAGGGCCTCGTCGGGCAGGAGCTCGATCTCGGGCAGCTCGTAGTCGGAGCGGGAGATGCGGTAGCCCTCCTCCCCGCTGATCGCGTCGCCGGTGCCGACCTGGATGGGGATACCGCTGTCGCGCAGTTCGCGCTTGTCGCGCTCGAACATGCGCTTGAAGGCCGACTCGGTCTCGGCCTCGGCGTATCCGTGCACCGTCTTCCTGATCTCCTGCGCGGTCAGGTGGCGACGCGTGGACAACAGACAGATGACCAGGTTCAGCTGTCGTTCCGTCTTCCTGCGCGACATCGTCCGCACCCTTCTCGCCCGTGGTGGATGGACCGGTCGGGGCGGGCGTTGGCGCGTCGCCCCTGCGCCGGTTCAGCAACGACGGTACCGTGCCTTCCATGATCCGGTGGCGCCGTGGCGAAGTCCGTCAGATCCTCCCCTCCTGGCCGGGGGTCGTGCTGTGCGCGGTGGCGGTGGAACCCCCCGACACCAGCGTGGGAGACGGGGCCGGAGGACGCGGTGGTGGGAGCGGTGGCGAGCCGGTGACGTGCCGCGCGCTGGCCTACACCGACCTGGTGGGTTCCCCCGAGGAGGGCGACACCGTACTGCTCAACACCGGCGCCCTGGACCTGGGGCTGGGGACGGGCGGGTACGCGCTGGTGGTGGCCGTGCCCGACCGGCTGCCCGNNNNCCTGGTCAAGGCCCGCTACACGCCGTTGCAGGCGACCGTGCTGGGTGCCGACGAACAGGGGTCGCCGCACCACGGGGTACTGCGCTCGGCGGAGGGTGTGGACGGCATGCCGGTGGTGGTGGCCGACCTGCACTCGGCGCTGCCCGCGGTGGTGGCCGGGGTGCGCGCGCGGCGGCCCGGGGCGAGGATCGTCAACGTGATGCTGGACGGCGGTGCGCTGCCCGCGGCGTTCTCCCGGCTGGTGGGGGCGCTGCGCGAGGAGGGGCTGCTGGCGGGGTGTGTGACCACGGGGCAGTCCTTCGGCGGCGATCTGGAGGCGGTCACCGTGCACTCGGGGCTGCTGGCGGCCCGGCACGTGCTGGGCGCGGACGTGGCGGTGGTGTGCCAGGGGCCGGGCAACCTGGGCACCGGGACGCCGTGGGGGTTCTCGGGGGTCGCGTGCGGCGAGGCGGTGAACGCGACGGCGGTGCTGGGCGGGCGCCCGGTGGCGTCGCTGCGGGTGAGCGAGGCCGACACGCGTGACCGGCACCGGGGGGTGTCGCATCACAGCATGACCGCCTACGGGCGGGTGGCGCTGGCGCGCGCGGAGGTGGTGGTGCCGCTGTTGCCGGGGGTGTTCGGCGAGCGTGTGCGCGTCCAGGCCGGGGCTCTGGCCGGGCGGCACACCCTGGTGGAGGTGGATGTCGACGGGCTGGAGGACGCGGTGCGGGCGCTTCCGGTGAAGGTGTCGACGATGGGCCGGGGGTTGGAGGAGGACCGCGCGGCCTTCCTGAGCGCCGCGGCGGCGGGCCGTCACGCGGCCGGACTGTCGTAGGTGGTGCGGGCGCTTCCGGGGGCGCGGGGATCCGGATGGCACGGAAGGCGCAGGCGGCACGGGTGGCTCAGTCCACCTTCACCGAGTCGACGGGATCGGGGCGCCACGACCACACGGCCATGGCGGCGCACCCGGCGGTGACCACGGCCGCGCCCGCGAGGACCATGGCCGGGTCCTGGGCGCCCGCCCAGCCCGCCAGCGGGTAGGTGGCCAGGAAGCACGCGTGGGACAGGGAGAACTGGGCGGCGAACATCCCGGCGAGGCCTCCCTCGGGCGCGGCCTCGCGCAGCAGCCGACCGGTGGGTGCGGACACCAGCGCGCACGCCGCGCCCAGGGCCAGCCATCCCGCCCCGAGGACGACCGCGTTCGGCTGCCAGGCCCAGCCCGCACCGGTCACCGCCAGTCCGGCTGCGGCGACCACCGGCCCGGTGAGCATCAGCATCCGGGTTCCGAACCGGGTGACCAGGCGCCCCAGTAGCAGGGCCACGGCCATGGAACCGGCGCCGAAGCACGCCAGGAGGAGGGCGACCCCGGTGTCGCTGCCGCCCAGACGCGCGCGGACGAGGACGACGGTGTCGACCAGGACCAACGCGGTCACCACGGCCACCGCGAGGTTGAGCAGCATCAGGGCACGCAGACGCGCGTCCGTCGCGAACACGCGCCATCCGGCGACGGCTCCGGCCATGCGGCTGCCCTGGTCCGCCGTCCTTCCCGCGGGCAGGGACGTGGTGACCACCAGCAGCCCCGAGACGACGAAGCCGAGGGCGGTCAACCCGAACAGTCCGTCGAAGGGCACGGCGAGCAGCAGGGCGGCGGCCAGCAGGGGCGAGGCCAGGGCCTCCAGGTCGTAGGCCAGGCGTGACAGGGCCAGAGCCGAGGTGTAGCCCTCGTCGTCGACCAGTTCGGGGATGATCGCCTGGAAGGTGGGGGTGAAGGCCGCGGAGGCGGACTGGAGGACGGCGATCAGGACGTACACCTGCCAGACCTGCTCCACCCACGGCAGGCAGCCCACCGCCAGGGCGCGTACGGCGTCCGAGCCCACGAGCACCGCGCGGCGCGGGAACCGGCCCAGGACCGCCGTGAGCAGGGGACCCGCCGCCACGTAGGCCACCATCTTGATCGTCAGCGCCGTGGCCACCACCTGACCGGCCCGGTCACCGGCCAGATCGTAGGCGAGCAGTCCCAGGGCGACCGTGGCCAGCCCGGTTCCCGCCAGCGCCACCACCTGGGCACAGAACATCCTGCGATAGGGCCCTGGGGCCGCCAGCAGCCGCCGCACCGCATCCACCACCCGTCCGTTCGAGGGGTTCCACTCCATGGAACACATATGTGCATACTTGCGCACATATATTAGATGGATGAGGGCCGTTCACCGCAAGGGGGTGAGGGGACGGGGCGGATGTTCTCGCCGGGGAGGCGCCGCGGGTGGGGGCGGGCGCGGTGAGCACCCAAGGGGTGGTGGAGGGCGACGAAGAGGGCGAGCACCGCGTCCGGAGGCCGTCCGTTGACGGTCACGGGCGGGGATGGGCGGACCCCGCCCCCTAGACTGCGCACATGCCTAGCAGCGACGAGGAAACCCCGGTGAGCCGGTTCCACCCGGACCCGCCCGAGCCCGACCAGCTCGCCGTGGCCGCCGGGGTGTTCGCCCTGCTGTCCGACCCCACCCGGCTCCACCTGCTGTGGCTCCTGGCCGGACGCGAGGCCGACGTGGGGCAACTGACCGAGGCCTGCGGCGCCTCAAGGACCGCGGTCTCCCAGCACCTGGCCAAGCTCCGCCTGGCCGGGCTGGTCGAGTCGCGCAGGCGGTCCCGGCACTCGATCTACCGACTGCGCGACGGCCACCTGCGCCGACTCGTCCTGGAGGCGCTCAACCACGCCGACCACGTCATCACCGGCGAGCCCTTCCACGACTGAGCGGAACGGCCACACGGGTCACGGGGCCACGACGCCCCGCCGGAGGCGGCCACCGGTCGACCGCTCCGATCCGGTGGCGGATCAGCGCTGGTCGGCCGGGCTGGGGTCACCCGACCTGACATCGGGTTCGGAGCCGGCATCGGACTCCTCGGTGAGTTCCGGAGCGCTGCGGGAGGCAGGCACGGCCCCGTGCGTCCCGCCCGGGGCATGCCCGAGCACGGGCGTCCCCCGGACCCCCTCCAACATGTGCTGGGAGGGCGCCTCGAAGAAGGTGCCCGGCCGGAACATGCCCAGCGAGGTCGGCTCGGCGCGCACCCCCTCGTCCACGCGCAGCGCCTCGGGCACGAACACCGTTCCGTCTCCGCAGGTGATGCCCCACTCCCGCCGTTTCCCCGTCGCGACCACCTGCCCCGGCGCCCCGCCGCGGATCCCGTCGGCCAGGCGGCCCGCGCACAGCGTGATCCGGGCGGTGCCGAACATCGCGAACGCCCCCGGATAGGGGTCGGCGAGCGCGCGCACCATCCGGTCCACGTCGCTTCCCGAGGCGGTCAGGTCGAGGTGGCCGTCGCTGGGGCGCCGGCGCGGCCACACCGACACGTGCCCGGTCTGCCTGCGCCGGGGCGCGGTTCCCTCCAGGAGGTCGTCCAGGTGCCGCACGAGCAACTCCGCCTGGATACGGCCCACGCGTTCGTGGAGGCCGGTGGCGGTGATGTCCGAGGGCACGTCGAACCACCTCTGGTCGACGATGTCGCCGCAGTGCTCCTCCCCGCCGAGGTGGAAGAGGGTGACGGCGCTGGAGCGCATGTCGCGCAGGATCGTCCAGGGGATGGGGGCCCGGCCGCGCCCGACCGGCAGCGGCGCGGGGTGCAGTCCGACCCCGCCCAGTTCCAGGGAGGACAGGACGTCGTCGTGGACCGGCTGCGACCAGCCCGCGACGACCATCAGGGAGATGTCGTGGGTGGCCAGGGCCTCGCGCACCTCGTCGGAGGCGACGTCGGCGGAGCGCAGATGCGGCAGGTCGAGTTGGGCGGTGATGGTGCCGTAGTCGTGGTACCCGGAACGGTGGGCGAGTTCGGCCGGGTAGGACACCACCAGACTCGGCGGACGGCCCTGTGCGCAGAGCTCCTCCAGTGCCGGCACGCCGAGGCCCAGTCCGGACACGTAGCAGTAGCGCCGCCGGTCTGACATCAGCACCCCCTCGCATGTCAACCGATGCTCCCGACTCTACGCACCGGCCGGGGACCGACAGTGGAACGCGGTACCCGGGCGTGTCCGGATCGGGGGTCCACGCGCGGGGACGCGCGCCCCGTCTTCCCCGCACACGCGGACGCCCCCGCGGGTCCTCCCACGGGGGCGTCCGTACGTTGGAGCGCTCGGGCGCGCCGGAAGGGGTTACTCCTCGCTCCCACCGCCGTCCTCGGGCGCGGGCGACTCCTCGGAGCCCCCCTCACCCCCGGAGCCCTCCCCGCCCTCGGCGGGCGACTCGGCCGGGGGCGGGTTGTCGTAGGCGCCCAGGATGTCGATGACGAAGACCAGCGTCCCCGCCGGGGCGCCCATGGCCTCCTCCTCGGTCTCCCCGTAGGCCATGTCACCGGGAACGACCAGCATCAGACGGCTACCGACCCGCTGACCGACGATGCCCTCGTCCCAGCCCTCGATGACCGAACCCGCGCCGATCGTGGTGTCGAAGGGGTCGCCGCCGCGGCTCCACGTGGAGTCGAACACCGGGTGGTCGCCGTTCTCGTCGGCCTCCCACCGGACACCGGTGTACTGGACGATGACCTGCTGGCCCTCCTCGACCTCGGCGCCGTCGCCCTCGATGAGCGGGACGGTCTCCAGGTCCTCGGGCGGCTCGGTGTCGGGGATCTCGATGGTGGGCTCGCTGTGGCCCTCCTGCGTCACCGTGGGCAGCCCGTCACCACCGTTGGTGGCCTGCTCCCCGGACACGACCGAACCCTTGTTGAAGCGGTCCATCAGGTCGATGACCAGGACGCTCGCGCCCTCCTGGGCCGGCTGGCCCGACATCTCGGCCTGCTGGCGCTCCTGCTCGGTCAACGGCGGGAAGACGAACACGGCCCGGCTGCCGACGGGATTGTTGACCAGTACGTTGGTGATCTCCTCGGGCATCTGCGCCATGCGGATGATGTCGGGGGCACCGGTCTCGTAGCTGGACTGTCCCTCCACCTGCTCGCCCTCACCGGGCCCGGTCCACTGGTACTGGACGACGTTGGCGATCAGGAGGTCGTCGGAGCGCACCAGGGCGTTCTCGCCCGATCCCTCGCTGACGATGCCCGTGACCTGTTCGGTCGGGGGCTGATCGTCGGGGAAGGTGATCTCGGGTTCCTCACCAACCTCTCCGCTGACGGCGGGGAGCCGCGGGTCGAGCTGCTCCTCCCCCATACGCATGAAGGCGGGAGTACGCCATTCCTGAGGGATGTTTCCGCAGCTTGAGACCGTCAGGGCGATCGCGGTCAGCGGCACCGCGAGGGCGGCGGCACGTCGGTGCATGGGGCACAACCTCTGATTTCCGGCTTGGGACAACGTCACACTACCGAAAAGAAGGACCGCAACCACCCCCCGAAACATCACGAAACCCGCGGCCCCG
>NZ_ANAX01000061.1 GCF_000341065.1 Nocardiopsis halotolerans DSM 44410
CGCCCGGCGGGGCCCCGGTCACAGCGTTCCGAAAGGTACTCACATTCCGGCGATGAGTTTCTCCACCCGCTCGTCCACCGACTTGAAGGGGTCCTTGCACAGCACGGTCCGCTGCGCCTGGTCGTTGAGCTTGAGGTGCACCCAGTCCACCGTGAAGTCGCGGCGCTGCTCCTGGGCGCGGCGGATGAACTCCCCGCGCAGCCGGGCCCGCGTGGTCTGCGGGGGCACCGACTTGGCCTCGAAGATCTTCAGGTCGTCGACCACCCGGTCCATCTGGCCGCGGCTCTGCATCAGGTAGAACAGCCCGCGGTCGCGGTGGATGTCGTGGTAGGTCAGGTCGAGCTGGGCCACCCTCGGCGAGGACAGGGACAGGTCGTGCTTGTCCCGGTAGCGCTCCAGCAGCAGGTACTTGGCGACCCAGTCGATCTCACGCGAGACGGTGTCGAGGTTCTGGGTCTCGACCGCCTCCAGGGTACGCTGCCACAGCTCCAGGACGCGCTTGCCGACGGCGTCGGTGCCGTGCCGGTCGACGTAGCTCTGCACCTTGTCCAGGTACTCGCGCTGGATCTCCAGCGCGCTGGCCTCGCGGCCGTTGGCCAGACGCACCTTGCGGCGGCCGGTCATGTCGTGGCTGACCTCGCGGATGGCCCTGATCGGGTTCTCCAGCGTGTAGTCGCGCATGACCACACCGGCCTCGATCATGCGCAGCACCAGGTCGGTGGAGCCCAGCTTGAGCAGGGTGGTGGTCTCGCTCATGTTGGAGTCGCCGACGATGACGTGGAGGCGCCGGAAGCGCTCGGCGTCCGCGTGGGGCTCGTCCCGGGTGTTGATGATGGGGCGCGAACGCGTGGTGGCCGAGGAGACGCCCTCCCAGATGTGCTCGGCGCGCTGGCTGACGCAGAACAGGGCGCCCCGGGGGGTTTGCAGGACCTTTCCCGCGCCGCAGATGATCTGGCGGGTGACCAGGAAGGGGATGAGCACGTCGGCCAGGCGCCCGAACTCGCCGTGCCGCCCGACGAGGTAGTTCTCGTGGCAGCCGTAGGAGTTGCCCGCCGAGTCGGTGTTGTTCTTGAACAGGTAGATGTCCCCGGCGATGCCCTCCTCGTGCAGGCGCTGCTCGGCGTCGACCTGCAACCCCTCCAGGATGCGCTCACCGGCCTTGTCGTGGGCCACCAGGTCCGCGAGGCTGTCGCACTCGGGGGTGGCGTACTCGGGGTGGCTGCCCACGTCCAGGTACAGGCGTGCGCCGTTGCGCAGGAACACGTTGCTGCTTCGTCCCCAGGAGACCACCCTGCGGAAGAGGTAGCGGGCGACCTCGTCCGGGGACAGGCGGCGCTGCCCCCGGAAGGTGCACGTGACCCCGTACTCGTTCTCCAGTCCGAAGATCCGTCGTTCCACGTGGCCTCACCAACTTCCCGTCACCGGGTGTGGACGACGGGGCCTCGCCGTCCACACCCGCCCGGCCGGTGCGGCGCCTCGGGAGCGCCGCGCCGTGATCATCGTTTCCAGGTCACTCGTCGGTCCCGCCGACCGTGCTCTCCCCCGCGCCCCCGGTGGTCGCGTTCCCGGTGGTTCCGCTCCCGGAGGAGGCACCCCGGCCCGCCTTGCCCTCCTCGATGAGGTCGGTCAGGCGCTGCCCGTGGATGCGGCGGAACTTGCGGTGCTCCCTGGAGCGTTCCAGGACGGCGACCTCCAGGTTGGCGGCCTCCAGTTCGCGCTCCTCGCCGTTCTCCCGGGCCAGGGCGTGGGTGGCCGTGTTGAGGGCGGAACTGAGGGAGGCGTTCGTGGCGAAGCGGTCCTTGAGCACACCGGACACGTGCTCGGAGGAGCCGCCCACGGCCACGAACCCCTGTTCGTCCACGATGGAGCCGTCGAAGGTGATGCGGTAGATCTCGTCCTCGGCGGACGTGTCGCCGACCTCGGCGACGACGATCTCCACCTCCCAGGGCTTGAGGCTCTCACTGAAGACGGTGCCCAGGGTCTGGGCGTAGATGTTGGCGAGCTGGCGCCCGCTGACGTCGCGGCGGTCGTACTGGTACCCGCGCACGTCGGCGAAGCGCACGCCCATCAGGCGCAGGTTCTCGAACTCGGGGTAGCGGCCGACGGCGGCGAAGCCGATACGGTCGTAGAGCTCGCTGATCTTGTGCAGGGTGCGGGACATGTTGTCCGCCACCAGGAGGATCCCGCCCTCGTACTGTAGGACGACGGCGCTGCGGCCGCGCGCGATGCCCTTGCGCGCGTAGTCCGCCTTGTCCTTCATCTGCTGTTCGGGGGCGACGTAGAACGGCATCGACACCGCGGATCGTTTCCTTACCTAGTCGGGAGATGGCTGGCGTGGGACGTGGCCGGTTCAGCCCAGGGGGGCCGTGGGGCCGTCGGGGTCGACCGCGCGTCCCTCGACCACCTCGGTCGCCAGACGGGCGACGTCCTCGGTGGGCAGTCGGCGGTAGCCGTCCTCGGTGATGACGTCGACGAGGGGGAAGATCTTGCGGTGCAGGTCGGGGCCGCCGGTGGCGGAGTCGTCGTCGGCGGCATCGTAGAGGGCCTCCAGGGCGACCTTGGCCGCGCTGGTCTGGTCGAGGTCGTCGCGGTAGAGCTTCTTGATGGAGCCCCTGGCGAAGACCGAGCCCGAACCGATGGAGTGGTGGTGGTGCTCCTCGTAGCGCCCGCCGACGGCGTCGTAGCTGAACACGCGGCCGCGCCCGGTGTTCTCGTCGTAGCCGACCAGGAGCGGCACGACGACGAAGCCCTGCATGGCCATACCGAGGTTGCCTCGCACCATCTGCGCGAGCTTGTTCGCCTTACCCTCGAGGGAGAGCGAGCGGCCCTCCATCTTCTCGTAGTGCTCCAGCTCGACCTGGTAGAGGCGGGCCAGCTCGATGCCGATCCCGGCCGAACCGGCGATGGCGACCGCGGAGAACTCGTCGGTGCGGAAGACCTTCTCCATGTCGCGGTTGGCGATGACGTTGCCCTGCGTGGCCCGCCGATCTCCCGCGATCAGAACACCGCCGGGGAAGGTCAGGGCGACGATCGTCGTGGCGTCGGGGGTGAGGTGCTCGGTCCCGCCACCCTCGGGCAGCCTGTGTCCGGGCAGCATCTCGGGGCCGACCGAACTGAGAAACTCGGTGAAGGACGAGGTCCCCGCACTCATGAAAGCGGCTGGCAACCGTCCGCCCTCGAACCCTTCGAACACGCGACTCCCTCCACTCGCGCCCCACCCCGGCATGGGGGCGGGTGGGGCGCCTGTTGTCCTTGTTGTCTGCGGTCGTGCGCTGCGCCGACCGTTGGAACCGACCCTAGTCCCGTGCGCGGCGGGGCTGGCGGCGCCGAAGTGCGCTGTCAGCGAACCGCCGCGGGACGGCTACTGGCCGCCCTTCTGCACGAACTGCCGGACGAAGTCCTCGGCGTTGTTCTCCAGCACGTCGTCGATCTCGTCGAGGATGTCGTCGACGTCCTCGTCCAGCTGTTCCTTGCGCTCCTGGACGTCCGTCGAGGCCTCGGTCTCCTCGACCTCCTCATCACGGCGCGAGGCGTGCTTCTGGCCGCCCGTGTCCTTCGTCGCCATAGCCTGTTACCTCCCGTTCGGGCTCCCCGTTCGGGGCTCTCGCCCTTATCTTGGCCCAACACCGCGCGGCTCAACCCCCTTCCCGGGGCCCGATACCCGCTAGTTACCTCGGATCGTCCCATGTGCGCGTGCAGATGCTCGTACGCGTGTGCGGTGCATCCCGGGCGTGTCACCGAAAATCCACCGGGAGGGCACCGAGGACCGCGCTGCGGCCGCTCCCTCCGGCCCCCTTCGTACCCGCCCACGGCCCACGAACCCTCCGTACGGACGCCGCCCGCCCGCGACCGAAGCCACCGGAGGGTCACCGTCGTGACCTTGGGCGTTGCGCCTGCGTGTTCGAACCACCACCGAGGGCTCCCGACCGCGGTGACCGCATCCGGCCACACAACACCCCTTGCGCCGGAGCCGATTCCGCAACCCGAGATAAAACCGACATAAAACTACAAGGTCAAACACATCGTCACAATAAGTGACATACATCAATAGATGTGATCATCCCATGAAACCTTCGGCGCCTGAATGGATTAGCGGCTCTGCGCCCTTCCGCTATCCAAGTTGTGCACTTATGGTGTGTGACCATTCACCAAACGTCTTGGTAACAAGACTTTCGGTGACATGTCGGAGGATGCCGTCCCCCATGGCGAATCCTCCGGCATCGGGGGCCTGGCGCCTGTCGGGCCCCGCAACCCCCGTCCATTTCCCCAAGGAGAGTAGGGATCTATGCGACCCTCCCCCGCCATCTCCGCGATCGGCACCGGCGCGCTGGCCTTCGGCCTGGCGTTCTCCGTGACCCCGGGCGTCAGTGCCGCCGCGGTCCCGGCCTCACCGGAGATCCCGGACCAGGCCGACACGATGTTGGAAGCCCTGGAGAGGGACCTCGGCCTCACCCCGTTCGGGGCCGAGGAACTCCTCCGGGCCCAGGAAGCGGCCGTCGAGACCGACGCCGAGGCCACCGAGGCCGCCGGTGACGCCTACGGCGGCTCCCTGTTCGACCCCCGGACGCACGAGCTCACCGTCCTGGTCACCGACCCCTCGGCCGTCGATGCGGTCGAGGCCACCGGCGCCGAGGCCGGCGTGGTCGACCACGGCCGGGAGGGCCTGGCCGACGTCGTCGACGCCCTCAACGAGGCCGGTGCCCAGGAAGGCGTGCTCGGCTGGTACCCGGACGTGGCCAGCGACACCGTCGTGGTCCAGGTCGCCGAGGGCGCCAGCGCCGAGGGACTCATCGAGGCCGCGGGCGTGGACCCCTCCGCCGTCCAGGTGGAGGAGACCAGCGAGACGCCCCGGCTGTTCGCCGACATCGTCGGCGGCGAGGCCTACTACATGGGCGGCGGACGCTGCTCGGTCGGGTTCGCCGTGACCGACTCCTCCGGCACGGGCGGTTTCGTGACGGCGGGCCACTG
>NZ_ANAX01000062.1 GCF_000341065.1 Nocardiopsis halotolerans DSM 44410
GACGGCGGCGGCTCCGGCGTGTTCCAGGAGTCCGTCTTCCCCGGCAACGACGGCGCCTTCGTGGCGGCCACCTCCAACTGGAACGTGACCGACCGGGTCGCCGACAGCCCCGAGACCGTCTCCGGCTCCACCCAGGCGCCGATCGGTTCGTCAGTGTGCCGCTCCGGTTCCACCACCGGGTGGCACTGCGGCACCATCGAGGCCCGGGGCCAGACGGTGAGCTACCCGCAGGGCACCGTCCGGAACCTGACCCGGACCAACGTGTGCGCCGAGCCCGGCGACTCCGGCGGATCGTTCATCTCCGGCTCGCAGGCCCAAGGCGTCACCTCCGGCGGCTCGGGCGACTGCACCTACGGCGGCACGACCTACTACCAGGAGGTCAACCCGATGCTGAACACGTGGGGTCTGTCCCTGGTGACCGGATAACCTCCCCCGGTCCCGTTCGGGGCGCCCCCGTCCACGGCAGTGGGCGGGGGCGCCCCTCTTCGTCGGGGCCTCCCCCGGTTCCCCACGGACGGGACGAGGGGTCCGGCGCGCTCGCGGGCCCCGGCTCCACCGGAGGCAGCAGGGCGCACCCTCAGCTCCTGTCCGACGCCCCCGTCGGGCTCTCGGCCCGGCTCCCCTCCCCGCCCGGGAACTCCCCACCGCGCGGAGTCACCCGTCCAGCCGCCGGGGGAACGGGTCACGGCACTCGCGTCCCCCGGCGCCGACGCGGCGTTCGTGCACTCGGGCACGGGTCCGCGCCGGATTCATCAGGAGCGCACTCCCGTCCGGAAACCGCACGGGTCGCTCCCTCCCAACGGCCACCCCTGACCTCCCAAGTTACACCTATGTAGCCGTTTCGTTACGGATGGCATCCAGTACCAGTGTCCGCATCCGGCCACGAAACCCCCCTTGCGCGAATCCGCCCGCTCCGGTCCGTCACGACGTGAACGCGGAAACCACAAGGTCGGCACGCCCGACGACTACCCGTAGCCATCATAAAACGAAGGGTCATGGGACCATCCCCTTTCCTCCTGAATGAATCCACACAAAGAGGGTCTTTGCAGCGTCAAAGTGTGCACTTATCGTTGGGGATCGTTTACCGGATGTCTCGGTAGATGTCGGGAATCGGACCAACTCCGACCTCCCGAAAGGGGTCGTCCGTTCCCACAGGAACCCCGGCCCCGGATCCCCCGTCAATCCCCCTTGGAGAGTAGGAACCCCATGCGACCCTCCCCAGTCATATCCGCCGTGGGCACAGGAGCACTGGCCTTCGGCATGGCACTGGCCATGGCCCCCGGAGCCCTCGCGGCCCCGGCTCCCACCGCCCCCCAGTCCCCCGTCGCCGACGACAGCGCCGCCAGCATGATGGAGGCGCTCCAGCGTGACCTCGACCTTTCCTCGCTCGAGGCCGAGGAACTGCTCGCGGCGCAGGAAGCCGCCATCGAGACCGAGGCCGAGGCCACCGAGGCCGCGGGAGAGGCCTACGGCGGCTCGCTGTTCGACACCGACACCCTCGAACTCACCGTCATGGTCACCGACCCCGCCGCGGTGGAGGCGGTCGAGGCCACCGGTGCCGAGGCCACCGTCGTCTCCCAGGGCTCCGACGGCCTGACCGAGGCCATGGAGGACCTCAACGACGCCGAGGCCCAGGAGGGCGTCGTTGGCTGGTACCCGGACGTGGAGAACGACACCATCGTGGTCGAGGTGCTGGAGGGCTCCGACGCCGACGTCGACGCCCTGCTCGCCGACGCCGGTGTGGACGCCTCCGAGGTCGAGGTGGAGGAGACCAGCGAGGCGCCCCAGCTGTTCGCCGACATCGTCGGCGGCTACGCCTACTACATGGGCGGGCGCTGCTCCGTCGGCTTCCCGGCGACCAACAGCGCCGGCCAGCCCGGTTTCGTCACCGCGGGCCACTGCGGCACCGTGGGCACCAGCGTGACCATCGGCAACGGCCGCGGCGTCTTCGAGAACTCGGTCTTCCCCGGTAACGACGCCGCCTTCGTCCGCGGCACCTCCAACTTCACCCTGCACAACCTGGTCTACCGCTACAACTCCGGTGGCTACCAGTCCGTGACCGGCACCAGCCAGGCTCCGACCGGCTCGGCGGTGTGCCGCTCCGGCTCCACCACCGGCTGGCACTGCGGCACCATCCAGGCCCGTAACCAGACCGTGCGCTACCCGCAGGGCACCGTCTACTCCCTGACCCGGACCAACGTGTGCGCCGAGCCCGGCGACTCCGGCGGCTCGTTCATCTCCGGCTCGCAGGCCCAGGGCGTCACCTCCGGCGGCTCCGGCGACTGCACCTACGGCGGCACGACCTACTACCAGGAGGTCACGCCGATGGTGAACTCCTGGGGCGTGAACATCCCCGCCTGACCCATCCCCACGAACCGTCCCCCGTCCGCGCGCAGGCGCGGGCGGGGGACGCCCCCGTGTGCGGGCGGACCCGTGAGCCGAGGGACCGGCACGAGAATCCGCCCAGGGGCGGAAACCGGACCGGGCGGAGAGGCCGGTCCGGGAGACGGGACCGGTGCGCGGCCCCGCCCCGGCACCGACCGGTGCCGGGGTCAGGCGGCGCGGTGGGCGACGCGGCCGTCGAGCACCGTCATCCACGCACCGACCTCGCGCAGCCTCTCCTGCGGCAGGGTCTCGACGTCGCGGTCCAGGACCACCAGGTCGGCCAGGTAACCGGGGCGCAGGGCACCCAGACGGTCCTCCACGCCCAGTGCGTGGGCGGCGTCCAGGGTGTGGGCGCGCAGGGCCTCGTACAGGGTGACGGCCTGGTCGACACCGATCGGGTCGCCCTCGCGGGTGGTGCGGCACACCGCGTTGGCGACGGTGTCCATCGGACGCAGGCTGGAGACGAAGGAGTCGCTGGAGAGCACCGGGCGCAGCCCCAGGTCGATCTCCTCCCGCATCGGCTGGAGCCGGTGGGCCCGGTCCCCCAGACGGCGCAGGAAGTCTCCCCCGCTGTCGTGCAGGAAGTTGGGCTGGTTGACGGGGATGACCCCGTAGTCGGTGAAGCGCTTGGCCTGTTCCTGGGTGGGGTGGCCGCAGTGCTCCACGCGCGGGCGCGGGTCGGGGCCGGACACGCGCGAGGCCGAGGCGATGGCGGCCAGGGTGTGCTCCATGGCCTCGTCGCCCTGGGTGTGGACGGCGATCTGCCACCCTTCCCGCGCGGCGCGCGTGATCAGGTCCACGAGCTGGTCGGGGTGGTGGTAGAGGCTGCCCGGGAACTCGCCGTGTTCGCCGTAGGGAACGCTGAACCTGGCGGTGCCACCCAGCAGGGTCCCGTCGGAGTAGAACTTCATACCGGTCAGCCGCAGCCAGTCGTCACCGAAGGGGCTGGCCAGCCCGGCCTGGGTGAGCGCGTCCAACTGGTGGGACAGCGGCATGCCGAACGTGCGCAGCGGCAGGGTTCCCGCGGCGCGCGCGGCGCGGTACACCCGCAGCTCGCGGGCCGAGACCTGCGGGTCGCACACGGTGGTGACCCCGGCCGACAGATAGGGGTCGGCCGCGGCGGACAGCCATCCCAGCAGCTGCTCGGCGGGCAGG
>NZ_ANAX01000063.1 GCF_000341065.1 Nocardiopsis halotolerans DSM 44410
CATCTCCATGGCCGAGTCCAGGACCATGCCCGTCAGGCGCCCGCCCTCGTCGCGGACGAAGGAACCACCCGACGGGTCGGTGACGTCCTCCCCGATACCGCTCCAGGCCAGGGCCGCGGAGTTGACCAGGGCCTGGTGGCCGGAGACGTGGTAGACGATGACCGGGTGCTCGCTGGTGGCCTCGTCCAGGTCACGGCGGGTGGGACGCCCACCCGGGAACTTGGCGTCGTCCATGTGGAAGGCGCGGACCCACTGACCAGCCGGGGTGCGCTCGGCCTCGGCGGCGACGACGGCGACGAGGTCGGCGGCGCTGCCCACACGGGGATACCCGGCGTCGACCGCGGCCAGCGACTCCGCGGTGGACAGCAGGTGGTTGTGCGGGTCGATGAACCCCGGCAGGACGGTCCGTCCGCCCGCGTCCACCTCGACCGCGCCCGGGCCGGCGGCGGCGCGTGCGGCCTCGGTGCCTCCGGCCAGGCGGACCCGGCCCTCGCGCACGGCCACGGCGCTGGCCCGGGGGTTGGCGTCGTCCATGGTCAGGACGTTGGCGTTGTGGATGAGCAGACCGGACACGGGTACGGTTCCTCCTCTGTGAACGGGGTGCCGGGCCGATCGGCCCGGCGTCGGTCTCATGACGGGTCAGGCCGCGGCGAGGTCGGCGTCACGGTGGCGGGGTGCCTTGGCCAGGCAGACGATGCTCACCAGGGACATGGCCATGAGCAGGCCCACCACCGGCAGGATGCTGCCGGTCGCCGCGAGCAGGGCGGTGCACACGATCGGGGACAGCCCGCCGAAGAGCGCCCCCGCGACCTGGTAGGCGATGGAGATACTCGTGTAGCGGGCGCGCGGCGGGTACATCTGGGCGAGCACACGGGCGATGGGTCCGTAGACCGCGGCCATGGCCAGGCGCATGACGCACAGCATCAGGAAGACCAGGACGGCGCTGCCGGTCTCCAGGACCAGGAACTGGGGAAGCGCCAGCACCATGACGCCGACCAGGCCGATGGTGACGACGCGGGTGGTACCGAAGCGGTCGCCCAGCCAGGCCACGCCCAGGGTGGCGACGAGCTCGACGAACGCGGCCAGGGTCAGGCCGTTGAGGATGACCTGTTCGCTGATGCCGACCTCGGTGACGCCGTAGCCCTGGAGGAACGTGGTGACGACGTAGTACCCGCCGACGGCCACCGGCAGGACGCCGATGCCCAGCAGCAGCGGACGCCAGGAGGTGCGCACGGCCTCGCGCAGCGGCATCTCCCCGGGCTCGTCCTGCTCCTCGCGCATGGCCTCGAAGACCGGGGACTCCTCCACCTTCAACCGGATGAACAGGCCCACCAGGACCAGCAGGACCGAGGCGAGGAAGGGCAGACGCCAACCCCAGGTGTAGAGCAGGTCCGCGTCCCATGCGGCGATGATGCCGAACGATCCCGTGGCCAGGAGCGCGCCGGCGGGGTTGCCGAGCTGGGCGAAGGAGCCGTAGAAGGTCTTGCGCTCCTCGGGGGCGTGCTCGACCGCCATCAGGACGGCACCGCCCCACTCCCCGCCCACGGCGACGCCCTGGACGAAGCGCAGCAGGACCAGCAGCAGCGGCGCGACGAAGCCGACCTGTTCGTAGGTGGGCAGCAGACCGACGGAGAACGTGGCCACGCCCATCATCAGCAGGGTGATGACCAGCGCGGACTTGCGGCCCAGGCGGTCGCCGAAGTGCCCGAAGACCAGGCCGCCCAGTGGCCGGGCGAAGAAGCCCACCGAGAAGGTGGCGAAGGAGGCCATCAGGCCGATCACCGGATCGGTGCCGGGCGGGAAGAACAGGGTGCCGAACACCAGGCTGGCGGCCGTGGCGTAGACGTAGAAGTCGAACCACTCGATGGTGGTGCCGACGAAGGCCGCCAGAGCCGCGCGCGCGGGGTGCGTGGACGCGGGGGCAGTCCGTTGTGACATGTGTACTCCGTTGCGCGTTCGGTGCGGCCGGTGCGCGGAGCGCTCGACCGCGCCGCTGGCCACAACCGGTGGTTCGGATGTTGTTGTGACTGTAGACACAGCGGCCACGTCCGTGCTGGGACGGTCCGCACCCCACCAGCTGTTACACATGTGCACAGTGCACAACCGGCGTACCGGAGGGAGAAGGCGTTGTCGATCACGGTCCGCGACATCACGGACGACCCGAACCTGGAGGTGGGGGTGGTCGCGGGGCGCTCGGGGCTGGACCGGACGATCCGCTGGGCGCACGTGATCGAGCTGGCCGACCCGGTGCGGTGGCTGCGCGGCGGGGAACTGGTGCTGACCGTCGGTCTGGGACTGGGCACGGACGAACGGGAGCGCCGCGCCTACGTGCGCAGGCTGCACGAGGCCGGTTGCGTGGGGCTGGCCTTCGCCGTCGACGTGTGGGTGCGCGCGGTTCCACCCGAGGTGCTGGACGAGGGCGACGCCCTGGGCCTGCCGATCCTCCAGGTGGAGGGGGCGACGCCCTTCGTCGCGGTGGTGGAGACGGTGGCCGACCACCACGCGGCCGAGCGGACCCGTGACCAGCACCGGGTGCTCACCGCGCAGGACGCCATGGCACGCGCCTCGCTGCGCTCGGGGCCGGTCGGGGTGATGGGCGAACTGTCCTCGGCGACCTCCGGCGCGTCACTGCTGCTGGACCGCAACGGGATGACGAGCGCGGCGGTGCCCGACACCGAGCCGCCCTGGCACGCGCTGGTGCGCTCGGCCCTGGCGGGGCGGCCGCGCGGGATGACGCTGCTGGCCGATGGGGAGGCGACCATCCTGCTCCAGACCCTGGGGCCGACCGGTCGGACGCTCGGTTGGCTGGCGCTGCGCTGCCCGTTCACGGTGACGCCGCACGTGCGGATGCTCGCCAACCACGCGGCGTCACTGCTGGCGGTGGACCTGCTGCACTCGCGTGACGCCCGGCGGACGCTGTACCGCGAGCGCGCTCCGGTCCTGCTCGCCGCGGTGACGGGACGACCTCCGGCGCCGCTGGCCCTGCCCGCGCCCCCGTGGGAGGTGGTCTGTTTCCGGGGCGCCTCCCCCGCCCCGCTGCTGGACGAGGCGGCGGACGCGCTGACCGACGTCCTCGGCGACACCGAGGCGGCCCGCCGCTCGGGACTGTGTGTCCTGGAGGACGTGCTGGTGGCGGTCCTGCCCACCAGCGGTGGCGGGGCGCGCCTGAGCAGGCGCCTGTTCACGGTGCTGTCCGACCTGCCTGGGGGGCCTCGGGCCGCCGGCGCCTGCGGGGCCCGGGGGCCCGACGACCTGCCCTCGGCCGTGGAACGGGCGCGCCAGGCCGCCACGGAGGGGTACCGGCACGTGGACGAGACCGACGCCTGGGCGCTGCTGCGGTCCTCGGTCCCGGCCGAGGGGGTACGGGCCTTCGGCCAGGCGGTGCTGGGGCGGTTGCGCGACCACGACGCGCGCAACGGCACGGAGCTGGGGCACACCCTGCGCCACTACCTGGACAACAGCGCCCAGGTGGAGGCGACCGCGCGGGAACTGGGAGTGCACCGCAACACCCTGCGGTCGCGGCTGCGCACCGCCGAGCGGGTCACGGGCCGAACGCTGGACGATCCCCGTACCCGCCTGGAGCTGTGGACCGCGCTGAGCCTGGAGCCGATGCGCTGCCACGACGGCACCTGGCACGCCTGACCGGGGCTCACCGCACCCGGCCGTCAACGGCCCCCGGTGAGCACCGCGACCAGGTCCGCCGCGGTCTCGGAGGCGTCCAGCAGCTCCCCCACGTGTTCCCTGGTCCCCCTGCGCGGCTCCAGGGTGGGCACCCGCTGGAGCGAGTCGTAGCCCGGCAGGTCGAAGATCACCGAGTCCCAGGAGGCCGCGGCCACCTCGTCGGCGTACTTGGCCAGGCAGCGCCCCCGGAAGTAGGCCCGAGTGTCCTCCGGCGGCTCGGTGACCGCACGGTCCACGTCCGCCTCCTCCAACAGGCGCTGCATCCGCCCGCGCGCCGCCAGCCGGTTGTAGATCCCCTTGTTCGCACGCACGTCCGAGTACTGCAGGTCCACCAGTTGCAGGCGCGGGTGCGACCACTCCAGCGAGTCCCGGGAGCGGTATCCCTCCAGGACCTTGAGCTTGGCCACCCAGTCCAGCTCGGTGGCCAGGCCCATCGGATCGGTCCCCAGCCGGTTGAGCACCGACTCCCAGCGGTCCAGGACGTCCGCGGTGTCGGGGTCCACGTCGGTACCGAAGCGGTCCTCCACGTACTTGCGGGCCTGGTCCAGGTACTCGCGCTGCAACTCCAGCGCGGTCATCCGCCGCCCGTCCCGCAGCCGCACCCGGTGGGTGAGGCCGGGATCGTGCGAGATCTCCCGCAGGTCGGCCACCGGGGTCTCCAGGGACAGGTCCACGCTCAGGAACCCGTCCTCGATCATCGACAGCACCAGTGCCGTCGTCCCCAGCTTCAGGTAGGTGGAGATCTCACTCATGTTGGCGTCGCCGATGATGACGTGCAGCCGCCGGTACTGGTCGGGGTCGGCGTGCGGCTCGTCCCGCGTGTTGATGATGGGGCGCTTGAGAGTCGTCTCCAGCCCCACCTCGACCTCGAAGAAGTCGGCGCGCTGGGAGATCTGGAACCCGGTGCCCTGCCCGTCGGAGCCGATGCCGACCTTGCCCGCTCCGCACACCACCTGGCGGGAGACGAAGAACGGGATCAGGTGCCGGACGATGTCGCCGAAAGGCGTCGACCGGTTCATCAGGTAGTTCTCGTGGCAGCCGTAGGAGGCGCCCTTGTTGTCGGTGTTGTTCTTGTACAGCTGGATCGGCTCGATCCCCGGGGTGGTCGCCNGCGGCGTCGGCCATCACCCGCTCACCCGCCTTGTCCCACAGCACCGCGTCCATGGGGTTGGTGACCTCCGGCGCCGAGTACTCGGGGTGGGCGTGGTCCACGTACAGTCGGGCACCGTTGGTGAGGATGACGTTGGCCAGCCCCAGATCCTCGTCGGTGAGCTGCGTGGGGTCCGCGACCTCACGCGCCAGATCGAAGCCGCGCGCGTCGCGCAGCGGGTTCTCCTCCTCGAAGTCCCAGCGGGCACGGCGTGCCCGGGCCGCCGAGGCGGCCAGATAGGCGTTGACCACCTGGGTGGAGGTGACCATCGCGTTGGCCCCGGGGTTGCCTGGCACGGAGATCCCGTACTCGGTCTCGATACCCATAATCCGCCGCACACTCATGGTGAGAGGTTATCCACCGTGGGCGGGTCTTGAACGCTTCCGCGCCAATTGTGGCCCAAGTGCCGTGTTCCCGGGCGTTTCACACGGTGGCGGTGCGCCGTTCCCCGCAGGGTTCACAGCGGTCGCGACGGGCCCGTGGGAGACCCTGGAGAACACCGGCGGGCGGGACGCGTACCGCCCCGGCCGCCCCGGAGAGCGGGGCCGTCCCAGGTCGTCCGGCCGGCAGAACACGCCGACCCCCCGAAGGAGGACAGAGGGTGGACACACGGACCCTGGATTATCACTCTGAGCAACAAAGTCGGTTCTCTCGGTAGGCACCGTGCCATGAGGCGGGACCACGGACGATCACGGAGGCAGGCGCCATGAACCCGGCCGGGAGGACCGGGACGACACCGCCCACCGCCGAACCGGGTCTCCTGACCATGACGGCGATGGTCGTCGGCTCGGTGCCGGAGGACGAGGTGCCCTCGATGACGCGGACGTGCCGACCCTGCCGAGGTCGGCCCTCCTTCGCGGGGGCGCCCGTCGGGCCCGGAGGTGTGACGCCGGTTCCCCTCAGCTGATCTGCTCGGCCAGGGCGACGATGGCGCCCCCGGGGCCGCGCACGTAGCAGAGACGGTAGACGTCCTCGTACCGCGCCAGCTCACCGACGAGTTCGGCGCCGTGGGCGCGCAGGCGCGCGACAACGTCATCGATGTCCTCGACGGCGAACATGATGCTGCGTATGCCCAGCGTGTTCGCCGGTGCGTCCTCCGGCTCCGCGCTGATCACCGTCGGCGTGTGGAACCTCGTCAGCTCGATCCGGCCGTGGCCGTCCGGGGTCCGCATCATCGCGACGTCGACACGGACGTCGTCGAGCCCGACGACACGGTCCACCCAACGCCCCTCGACCGGCGTCCTTCCCTCCAGCTCCATGCCGAGTTCGACGAAGAACGCCACCGCGGCCTCGAGGTCGTCGACGACGACGCCGACGTGGTCCATCCGCTGAATCGCCATGTCCCGAGCATAGGGGCGAGGGACGGGGGCGACGGAGAGGCACGGCGCACCCGCGATTCGGGGATACCACCGGGGTCCGGGCGGCACAGGGCGCGTCCCCGGTGAGACGGCGGCAGGCCCCCGGAGTCCGGCCACCGCCCCCTGGTCGCCTGAACGCCCCCTTCCCGCCTCCGGTCAGAACGCCGGCCTCCAGGAACGCGCACAGGCGATCCCGGTCCGCCTCGTCGGTGGGAGCCGCCCACGACCCCGGCCCAACCGCGCCGCGAAACCGTGCCGCAGCCGAGGGAAGACGACCTCCAACACCGGCGCGGGGCCCGGGTCACGCGGCGTCCCCGAAATCACCCGCTCGGACCGGCTTCCTCGGTACGGTCGAACCCTCACCCCGAGTGCACACCGGAGGCCGTCATGCAGCCCTTGTCCCTCGCCCAGATCGCCGCCGCCACGGGCGGCCGGGTCTCCAACACCGACCCGCAGACCCAGGTGACGGGGGTCGCGTTCGACTCCCGCAAGGTGAGCCCCGGAGACCTGTTCGTCGCGCTCCGGGGAGAGGAGGGCCGGGACGGACATGACTTCGCTCCGTCCGCCGTCAAGGCCGGGGCGGTCGCGGTGCTCGCCGCGCGTCCACTCGATGTGCCCGCCATCGTGGTGGACGACCCGCTCGCCGCGCTGGGCGGTTGGGCCCGAACCCACGTCGAGGCGCTGGCGGACCTGGACGTGGTCGCGATCACCGGTTCCTCGGGAAAGACCTCCACCAAGGACCTCATCGCCCAGGTCCTCCAGCGCGCCGGGGCGACCGTGTTCACGCACGGGTCGTTCAACAACGAGATCGGCCTCCCGCTCACCGCCCTGGGAGCCACCGCCGACACCCGCCACCTGGTGGTGGAGATGGGCGCACGCGGGCAGGGCCACATCACCCACCTCACCCAGATCACCCCGCCCCGGATCGGGGCCGTACTCAACGTCGGCACCGCGCACGCCGGGGAGTTCGGCGGCCCGGAGATGACCGCGAAGGCCAAGGGCGAGCTGGTCGAAGCGCTCCCCCCGGAAGCGGAGGGCGGGGTGGCGGTGCTCAACGCCGACGACGCGCGCGTGGCCGCGATGTCCGCGCGCACCAAGGCGCAGGTGGTCACCTTCGGGCTGTCCCAGAGCGCGGACGTGTACGCCACCGACGTCACCCTCGACGGGCGGGGCAGGGCGTCGTTCACTCTGCACACCCCGGCCGGGGACGCTCCGGTGCGCCTCCAGGTGGTCGGGGAGCACCAGGTGCCCAACGCGCTCGCCGCCGCCGCGGTGGCCGGGGCGACGGGGATGGACGTGGCCCAGATCGGTAAGGCGCTCACCGCGGCGGAGTCGTTGTCGGAGGGGCGGATGCGCGTCACCGAACGCCCCGACGGGGTGACGGTGGTCAACGACGCCTACAACGCCAACACCGACTCCACGAGCGCGGCACTGCGCGCCCTGGCCCAGCTGGGGCGAGAGCACGGGGGGCGCACGATCGCGGTGCTGGGAGAGATGCGCGAGCTCGGTGACACCTCTGCGGAGGAGCACCGCAAGGTCGGAGCTCTCGCCGCGACCCTCGGAGTCGACGTGCTCGTCGCGGTGGGCGAGGGCGACGCGCGCGTGCTGGCCACCGAGTACGGACCCGACGGGCAGGTGGTCCCGACGAAGGCGGCTGCTGGGGAGTGGCTGAGCCGGTACCACTTCCGGGCGGGGGACGTGGTGCTCGTCAAGGGCGCGAACTCGCTGCGGCTCGGGGAGCTAGCCGACGCGCTCGCGGCCCGGTAGGTCACCGCGTCCGGGTGGGGTCCACGACGGCGCCCACGCGGGGGCGGCGCCGAGGTCGTGTCCCTCATACGCGATGGCGCTGATCAGGTCAGACGAGACCCAGGGGAGCGACCACGTCCTTCTGCGTTGCGTGGACGATGGCGTCCGGGTGCGGTTGGTCCTGCCCGCCTGGAACGAACGCCCTGGCGCACCTGGTGAAGGGTGGGCCGGCGCCGGGGAAGCACGGCTCACCCGCGATTCAGGAGTGGCTGCTCCCGGACCGGTGGACGTCTGGGGCCGCGTCAGGGTGGGGCCTGCCGTTCTCCGGCGGGCTTCTGCCGCGCGTTCGTCTGTTCGGAGTCATGCACCAACCCTCGTCGGTTGCCTTCAGTGACACCAAGAGGACGGTTGGGGCTCCTCCCCAGCTCGTCCGAGCTTCGGGAATCCGCCGTCACGGGGACCGGGAACGCGACCGGCGCGGAAGGGGGCCGACCGGATGTCCGGTCGGCCCCCTCAGAGCGCTCTCGGAGTGCGTTTCTACAGGTACTGGCCGGTGTTGGGCACCGTGTCGATGCTCCGACCGGAGTCCGCGCCCTTCTTGCCCGTCACCAGGGTCCGGATGTAGACGATGCGCTCGCCCTTCTTTCCGGAGATCCGCGCCCAGTCGTCGGGGTTGGTGGTGTTGGGCAGGTCCTCGTTCTCACTGAACTCGTCCACGCACGCCTGCATCAGGTGCGAGACCCGGATGCCCTTGGACTTGTTGTCGATGAAGTCCTTGATGGCCATCTTCTTGGCCCGGGAGACGATGTTCTCGATCATCGCGCCGGAGTTGAAGTCCTTGAAGTACAGGACCTCCTTGTCACCGTTGGCGTAGGTGACCTCCAGGAAGCGGTTCTCCTCGCCCTCGGTGTACATCCGCTCCACGACCCGCTGGATCATGGCGTCCACCGTGGCCCTGGCCGAACCGCCGTGCTCGGCGAGGTCCTCGTCATGCAGCGGCAGGTCCGGGGTGATGTACTTGCCGAAGATGTCGCGGGCCGCCTCGGCGTCGGGCCGCTCGATCTTGATCTTGACGTCCAGTCGGCCGGGCCGCAGGATCGCCGGGTCGATCATGTCCTCGCGGTTGGAGGCACCGATGACGATGACGTTCTCCAGGCCCTCCACACCGTCGATCTCGCTGAGGAGCTGGGGCACGATCGTGTTCTCCACGTCGGAGGACACACCCGACCCGCGGGTACGGAAGATCGAGTCCATCTCGTCGAAGAAGACGATGACCGGGGTGCCCTCGGACGCCTTCTCCCGTGCGCGCTGGAAGACCAGGCGGATGTGCCGCTCGGTCTCACCCACGTACTTGTTGAGCAGCTCCGGGCCCTTGATGTTGAGGAAGAAGCTCTTGCCGACGTCACGGCCGGTGCGCTCGGCGACCTGCTTGGCCAGCGAGTTGGCGACCGCCTTGGCGATGAGCGTCTTACCGCACCCGGGAGGGCCGTAGAGCAGCACGCCCTTGGGCGGGCGCAGCTGGTGCTCGTAGAACAGCTCCTTGTACAGGTAGGGCAGTTCGACCGCGTCGCGGATCATCTCGATCTGCCCGGACAGGCCACCGATGTCGGTGTAGGCGATGTCGGGGACCTCTTCGAGGATGAGCTCCTCGACCTCGGACTTGGGGATGCGCTCGTAGACGTACCCCGAACGCGACTCCAGCAGCAGGGAGTCGCCGGGGCGGATCGGCTCGTCGCGCAGCGGGTCGGCCAGGCGGACGATCCGCTCCTCGTCGTGGTGGGAGATCACCAGTGCCCGCTCGCCGTCCTCAAGGATCTCCTTGAGCATGACGACCTCGCCGACGGTCTCGAAGGACTCCACCTCGACGACGTTGAAGGCCTCGTTGAGCATGACCTCCTGGCCGGGCCGCAGGTCGTCCAGATCGATCGATGGACTGGCGTTGACCCGCATCTTGCGGCCGTTGGTGAAGATCTCGACGGTATCGTCCTCGCGTGACCCCAGGTAGACGCCGAACCCGGAGGGCGGCTGGGCCAGTCGGTCGACCTCCTCCTTGAGCGCCACGATCTCCTCGCGCGCCCTCTTCAAAGTGGCGTCGAGTTGCTCGTTGCGGCCGGTGGTGGCGGCCAGGTTGGCCTGCGCCTCCCTCAGCCGTTCCTCCAGCAGGCGTACATGCCGGGGCGAGTCAGCGAGTTTACGCCGAACCACGCTGAGTTCCTTTTCCATGTAGGAGACCTGGGCCGTGAGTTCTTCGACTTCACGGTCCCGGTCGCTCTGACGCTCATCGTCGCGCTCAGCCACGTCCGCCACCTCCCTATGAGGAACTACATCGGAGCCTACCTACCCTCGCCCCGTTCCTAACCTCCCAAGGCCGGCGAGTGTCGTAGGCCTCATTCCCGGGTCTTGCGTCGTCACAGGTCAGAGTGCTACCGCATGACTCGACGTAATGAGAAAGTAACCTCCGGGTCCGACAGCGGGCAAGGGATTCCCCCGTCGGCGATCCTTTCCCAGCACGTCAACGGGCTTGTCCGGACACGCCGAAGCCCGCCCGGGCCGGTCCCGGAAGGGACCGCGCCGAAACGCACCGTGAGGGCGGACCACGGCGGACGGCCTGCGCGGGCGGGCTCCGATCACTCGCTGGGTGTGCTATTCGTCGGCGTCGCTCCCGGGAGTGTCGCCCTCCCCGTTCCTGGGCGCCTCGGGAGCCGCCGCGTCGGTGGCCAGCGCCCCGGCGTCCTCGGCCGGGGTCCCCTCCGGGGCCCGTCCCGTCCTCGCACGCGCCTCCTGCTCGCGCGAGGCCGCGAAGTCCTTGCCGTAGGCGCCCTTGGCCGGACGGCGGCGCCGCTCGGGGGCCTCGGCGCCGTCGGCCAGGCGGCGCGCGACCACCAGGAAACCGGTGTGCCCGATCATGCGGTGGTCCGGCCGCACCGCCAGACCCTCCACGTGCCAGGTGCGCAGCATGGTCTCCCACGAGCGCGGCTCGTAGAAACGGGGGTCCTCGCGCAGCCCCTCCACCACACGGGACAACTGGGTGGTGGTGGCGACGTAGCAGCACACCAGGCCGCCGGGGATGAGGGCCCCGGCGACCGCGTCCAGGCACTCCCAGGGGGCGAGCATGTCCAGGAAGACACGGTCGACGTCGGTCTCGTCCAGCTCCTCCACCAGATCGCCGACGGTGAGCCTCCAGGCCGGGTGCGGACCGCCGTGGAACCTCTCCACGTTCTTCCGGGCGATCTCGGCGAAGTCGGCGCGGCGCTCGTAGGAGTGCACCATGCCCTGCTCCCCGACCGCGCGCAGCAGCCAGTTGGACATGGCACCCGAACCCGCACCGGCCTCCACCACCCGCGCACCGGGGAAGATGTCGGCCTCCACCAGCACCTGGGCGGCGTCCTTGGGATAGACGATGGTGGCACCGCGCTTCATCGACAGGGTGTAGTCGATCAGCAGGGGGCGCAGCGCCACGTAGGCCGTGCCGGTGTTGGAGCGGACCACGCTGCCTTCGGGCTGTCCGATGAGGTCGTCGTGCTCGACCTTGCCCTTGTGGGAGTGGAAGGCGCCGCCCTCTCGCAGTGTGATCGTGTGCATGCGACCCTTGGGGTCGGTCAACTGCACGGTGTCGCCGTCGGTGAAGGGGCCGCGGCGGCCATGGATACCGGTCAACGTCGCTCTCGTCTTCCCACGTCGCTATTGGTTGGCAGGGCGGTCGCCCAGGCTATCGGCCCCCCGGTACCGCGGCGAACGGGTGCGGAGCGGCCGGGCACCGGCGACGGCGAGCGCGGCACGTGCGAACTTCCCGCTCCCAGGGCAGTATCAGCCTGCGGGGCCGGGACGACGCCCAACCACCACACGAGGACCACGGGAGACGACGACCCATGTCACAGCTGACCACGGGGCTGGGAATCGACATCGGCGGCAGCGGGATCAAGGGAGCGCCGGTCGACCTGACCACCGGCGAGTTCATCAGGGAGCGGATGAAGGTCCTCACCCCCGACCGCTCCGCCCCCTCGGCGGTGGCCGAGATCGTGCACGAGATCGCCGAGAACTTCCCGGAGGCCGCGGGGATGCCCCTGGGCGTCACCTTCCCCGGCGTGGTGCAGGCGGGCGTGGTGCGCACCGCGGCCAACCTGGACAAGAGCTGGATCGGCACCGACGCGCGGTCGCTGTTCGCCGAGGCCACCGGCCGACCGGTCCGCGTCCTCAACGACGCCGACGCCGCGGCCGTCGCGGAGACCCGCTACGGCGCGGCCAAGGGGGTGTCGGGGGTGGTGCTGATGACCACCCTGGGCACGGGGATCGGCACCGCCCTGGTGGTGGACGGCCGCCTGGTGCCCAACACCGAGTTCGGGCACCTGGAGATCGACGGACACGACGCCGAGACGCGGGCCTCCTCGGGGGCCAAGGAGCGGGAGGATCTGTCCTACCGCGAGTGGGCGACCGAGCGGCTGCACCGCTACTACCGGGTCGTGGAGGACCTGCTGTGGCCGGACCTGATCGTGGTCGGCGGCGGGGTGAGCCGCAAGGCGCACAAGTACCTGCCGCTCGTGGACATCCGCACGCCCATCGTGCCCGCGTCGCTGCTCAACACGGCCGGGATCGTCGGCGCGGCCCTGGCCGCGGCCGAGTCCGAGTCGACGTGAGACCGGCCCGGGCTGCCACCGGGTTGACCGGAAGCGTTTCTGGTGCGACGCGCGGGCCCTGACCCGCGCTGGTCCCGTACCTCTGGCGCGCCTCGGCGCTCCGCCCCCTCCATGAGTACGGGACCGCGGCGAACGGGAGCGGGCCGGTGGCCTTTCCGGTCACCGTACCGGGGAGGACGGCTGCCCCGGGCGGGTCCGGAGGCGCCCGCGGGGCGCCGACGGGTCCGCGTGGTCCGCGGAGGCCTCCCGTCTCCTCCCCCGCGGGTTCCGACCACCTCTTCCGGCCCCGGTCAGGGGTGCAGGCGCAGTCCCCGGACCACCTTGTCGACGTCCGCCCGGGGCCCGTGGACGGCCACCCCCACCAGGTCCAGGTCGTCGGCGGCCACGGCGAGCACGGCGGCGCGGTTGTCGTCGTCGTTGTCGGTGGCGAACAGCTGCTCGGTGTAGAGCGCCGTCGCCAGCTCCCGGGAGCGGGCGCGGTTCAGTGTGCGGGCCAGGGTGCGCGCGTCGGCGGCGTAGACCATGACGGGCTCGCCGAACATCGGCAGGTAGGTGTTGGCCGACGCGTCCTCGTAGGGCTTGCCCATGGTCTCGGGGCGCTCGTGCGCGATGCCGCTGCTGAGGAACGCGGTGACGTTGAGCTTCTGCCACACGGCCAGGTCCTCGCGCACGGCCACGGCGATCTTGGTGTTCGAAGGCATACCCCGAGAGTGGCGGAGCGGTGCGGGCGCGGTCTTGAACGCTGGTGCGCGGCGCCTTCCGCCGTGCGCGGCGCCTGGTCGACAATGGTGGGGTGACAGGAGACTGGGCCCGGTACTGGAGATCCCCCGAGCGGCCGTTGGAGGCGATGCACGCGCACTTCGAGCGGCACGCCTACCACCGCCACAGCCACGACGCGTACTCGTTCGGGGTGACGGAGTCGGGGGTACAGGCGTTCAACTGCCGGGGCGGCGCGCACGCGAGCGTGTCCGGGATGGTGCTGGCGTTCAACCCGGACGACCCGCATGACGGGCACGCGGGGAGCGAACCGGGGTTCACGTACCGGATCGTGCACATCGGGCCGGAGCTGGTGCGGGAGGTGCTCGCCGACGCCGCCGAGGGGAGCGCGGGGCTGCCGCTGTTCGCCGATCCGGTGGTGGGCGACCCGCGGTTGGCCGGGGCGCTGCGGGGACTGCACACGGCACTGTGGCGGGGGCGTTCGCGGTTGGCCGTGGACGAGGCCCTGCGCGGCGCGGTGATGGCGATGGTGCGCGGCGGAGCGGTCGGTCCGCCGGTGGTGGCGCGGGTGTCGGACCCCGACGCGGCACGCGTGGCGGCGCGGGCGGAGGGCGTGCTGCGTGCGCGCTTCGCCGAGGACGTGGACGCCGAGGAGCTGGCGTCGGCGGCGGGGCGGAGCAGGTTCGCGGTCTACCGTGCCTTCCGCGCGGTGCGGGGGATGGCGCCCAGCGACTA
>NZ_ANAX01000064.1 GCF_000341065.1 Nocardiopsis halotolerans DSM 44410
GTGAGCTGATCGCGGCGGGGACGCCGCTGGCGGAGGCCTCCGCACGGGTGGGGTTCGCCGACCAGAGCCACCTGACCCGTTGGTTCTCCCGTTACTACGGGATCACCCCGGGGGTGTTCCGCGCGGCGGGGGAGGACGCCGTTCCGCTGGACGGCGCCGGGGTCGAACGGAGGGGATAGGCCCCGTGGAGGGCGGGCGGAGCCGGGCGGCCCCGTGCAGAGGGAGACTGGGTTTCGGGGAGAACCCGGGCCCCGCCCGCCTTCCGGGCGTGGACGTCGCTCACGCCCGCTGTGGGCGCGGGCAGCTCGCGGCCCGCGCGCGCTCAGCCGTCGCCGACGTGTGTGGACAGTGCGCCCACGATCCGCCGTGCGGCGTCGGAGGTCCGGGTGACCGGAGAGATGGGTACGCCCGCCAGCGCCGAGGGCAGGCCGTCCTGGATCGGCCAGCGCATCCACCACCACAGACCACCGCGGTGGGGCCGCAGCAGGGCCTGCTGAGGCCGGGTGCTGGGGCCGGCGTCGACCACGCCGCACACTCCGTCCTCGCGCACCTCCACCCCACGGGAGCGCAACTCCGCGGCCAGCCCCCGCAGGGCGAGCACGGCCGACTCCACACGGTTCACCGACTCCACCGCGCCAGGATCGGGCCTCAGGCTCGGACTCCCCGTCGGCGGGGTCTCAACGGTCACAGGTCTCCCCTCCCCTCCCCGGACGCCCCCGGGGACCAACGACCCTTGCACTCTGCCGCACCGGGAGGGGAAACGGGTGGCCCTATGCGGATCACGCATGCCCTCTTCTTTCTCGCACATAGCCCCCGGCCCGGCCCGGAGTCCCTACCCTAAGCTCATGCCCCAACCAGACGGCGTTCTTCCACCGGACCTGTGGACACGGCCTCGCATGGCGAGCGCACTGGCCACCTGCGACATGGCGACGGTCATCGAAGGCGTGCGCACCGCGCACGGCTGGTCCCAAGGTGACCTCGCACGCGCGATCGACTACTCCCAGAGCTGGGTCTCGCGTGTGGTCAACGGTCAACAGTCGCTGACCATCAGCCAGGTACACGACCTCGCCCGACGCCTGGACATCCCGCTGCACCTGCTGCGTTTCGGCGGCTGCCCCTCCCAGGCCGGTTCCGCCGAGAAGGGGGTGGACACCACGAGACGCCGCGACTTCGGACGGGCGGTCGCCGCGGGAGCCCTGCTCACCGCCACCACCGGCGTGCCCTCGACCCCGACCCCACCGGCCCCGGGCGCGCACCCCGTCAACGAGACGACCGCCTCCTCCCTGCGCGCCATCACCGGCGGCCAGCGCCGCATGGACGCCACCTCCCCCGCCCGCCACCTGCTGCCCAGCGCGGTGGCGCACGTGCATCTGGCCGAGCAAATGCTCGGGCAGGCGCACGGGACACCGTTCCACACGGAGCTGAGCGCCGCCGCCAGCGAGGCCTCGGGCTTCGCCGCCTGGCTGCACGCCGACCGGGGCGACATGGGTTCGGCCCGCTCGCACTACCGCACCGCGGTCGTACGCGCACGCCAGGCCGGTATGCGCCTGCTCGACGTGTACATGCTGGGATCCCTGGCGGCCTTCGAGACCGACACCGCGGAGGACCCCCACCTGGGTCTGGGGCTGGTCCAGGAGGCCGAGCACACCCTGGGCGCCGCCGCGCACCCCACCGCCCGCGCCTGGCTCGCCTGCGTCGGGGCGCTCGCGCACGCCGGAACCGGCGACCGCGCGGCCGCCACGCGCGCCATCGACCGCGCGGAGAGGGAGGTGTCGCGCTCGGGCAACACCGACCCGCCCTGGCCGTGGGTGTTCGCCTTCGACGAGACCAAGGTCGCCGGTTACCGCGCCCTGGTGGGCGTACGGCTGCGCCAGCCGCACGACGCGCGCCGGGCCTTCGCGGAGGCGTTCACACCCAGCAGGGCCAACGCCAAGCAGTCCGCGGTCCTCCAGGTGGAGCTGGCCTCCGCGCACGCCGAGGCGGGCGACGTGGACGAGGCGTTCCGTCTGGCCCACGAGGCGCTGACCACGGGGATCCGCTTCGAGTCCGAACGGGTCGTCGGCCGGGTGCGGGGGTTCCGACGCCGGTACTCGGGACCGCGGGCGCGCTGCGTGGCCGACCTCGACGACCGACTTCTGTCACTAGTTACCGGTATCACTACTTCGGGGTAGAAAAGCCGCGAAGCGACCATCAGGGAGGTTTCGTGATCCGTATCGGAGTCACCGGCCACCGCGGCCTGACCCCCGAGGTGAGCAGCACCGTCGCCGCGCTGATCACCGCCCACCTGGAACCGTACGGTTGCGAGATGGTGGGCCTGTCCTGCCTGGCCGACGGCGCCGACGCCGTCTTCGCCGAGGCGGTCGTGGCCGCCGGAGCGCCCCTGGAAGCGGTCATCCCCGCCTCCGGCTACCGCGACGCGCTGCCCGAGGAACACCACCCCGTCTACGACCGCCTCCTGGCTCAGGCCGTACTCGTCCACGCGTTACCGCACACCGCGTCCACCTCCGAGGCCCACATGGAGGCCGGAAAGCTGCTCGTGGAACGCTGCGACCAGCTGGTGGCCGTCTGGGACGGCCAACCCGCACGCGGCCGCGGCGGCACCGCCGACGTGGTCGCCTACGCACGCTCGCTCTTTCGCCCCGTGTCGGTGCTGTGGCCCCAGGGCGCCCGCCGCTGAGCTCCGCTCAGCCCCGCCCCGAGACCGCCGCGTTGACGTCCGCGGCCCGCAGCACCCCGCGCACACCGCCGTCCTCGTCCACCACCAGGTACTCCGGCAACGGATGACCGGTGAGCGCCTTCAGCAACTCCTCCCCCTCCAACCCCACCGGCACCAGCGCATGCTCAGCCACCGCCCGCGCCACATCCGACACCGGAACCCACGCCCGGCGCTCCACCGGAATCGCCGCGGCCGCCGCCGGATGCACCACGGCCGTCGGCGCACCCCCCGAATCGGTCACCACGATCTCCGCCGCCCCCGCCCCCCCGGACCGGCGCTCGGCCTCGGCCAGGGACGTGTCGGCCGTCACCGTCACCGCGGACCGCACCAGGTCACGGGCCCGCAGACGGGGAATCCGCTCGCGCGTCCGGGCGGAGCGCAGCGCGTCGCTCGCGCCCATCCACATGAAACCGCCCAGAACGAACCCCCACACCACACTCCAGGGGCTGAGCCGCCCACCCGCCCACCAGGTGAGCAGGAACGGCAGCGCCACGACCACCACGGCCAGCGCACGACCGCCCCATGCGGCGGCCACACTCCCCGAGAAGGGCCTGCCCGTCACCTTCCACACCGCGGCGCGCAGCAACCGCCCACCGTCGAGGGGGAGCCCCGGCAGGAGGTTGAACGCACCCACCAGCAGGTTGGCGATCCACAGCTGGAACAGCAGCTCGCCGACCACACTGCGCGGCTCGGTGAACAGGTACAGGCCGAACCCGCCCGCCGCCAGCAACAGCGAGAACAGCGGACCGGCGAACGCGATCCAGAACTCACGCCCCGGAGTCGGCGCCTCCCGCTCGATCTCGGAGACACCGCCCAGCACGTACAGCACGATGCGCCGCACCGGAAGGCCGTACATGCGCGCGACCACCGCGTGGGCGAGCTCGTGCACCAGGACCGAGGCGTAGAGCAGCACGGCGAAGGCGAACGACAGAAGGTAGGCGGAGGGCCCCAACGCCAGACGACCCTGCACGACACCGCCGTAGACCAGGGTGATCAGCACCGCCACGAGCAGCCACGAGGACATCACGTAGACGGGGATGCCGAAGGGCCGCCCGATCAGTAACCCCGGCCTCGCGGAACGGCCACGGGGCTGGGGCGCTGATGGATCACTGGCGGTCGTCACACCACCAGCCTACGGCCCGTCGACCGCGACCCACCGGCACCCCGGACCCGGTGGTCCACGACCGCGCGCTCCCCCTGGCGCCGCTCCGGGCCACCGGTGTTTCCTGGAGGCCGATGGTGTCCCCGAAGGTACTCAGGCGTTCGCCCGGTGCAGGCGTTCGGCCGCCTGCGCGCGGACGGCGTCGCAGCACACCGGGGCGTCGCCGTGCACGGCCTCCCACCGGGCGTTGTGCACCGCGGGCCACAGGCTGGCCGCCCACGCGACCTCCCGTTCCTCCACGGTGAACCGGCGTCCCCGGCACTCCTGGTAGGCCTCCAGGAACGCGGCGGAACCCTCGACCGGAGCCAGGGTCGGGGGCGAGACACTGGCGAACGCCCCGCACGCCGCACCCGCCAGCGCCGCCTCCGGCTGCCACGCCAGGCTGTCCCAGTCGTGCACCGCCCCCACCTCCCCGTCGTGCCAGCGGAGATTCCGCGCCTCGAAGTCGGCGTGGCCCAGCACCCACGGCAGGTCGGCGGCCAGGAGCCGCCCACGGATCCGCCTGGCCGTGCCGACGACGTATGCGGGCACGGCACCCTGGTCCCGGTCGTCCAACTCCCCGACCGTCGGCCACAGCCCCGCGTCCGTGTGGTCCCACCGCACCCAGCGGGGGTTCGGCAGCGGCGGCGCGACGGACACGTCGGCCAGCTCGGCCATCAGCCGGGCGAACACGGCCGCGTAGCGTACGGCGATGTCCGGCGCGTCCCCGCACAGGAGTACACCGCCGGGCCGGAACTCCTCGGCGTGCACGGCCAGAGCGCCGACACCGACCACGGGCGTGAGCGGCCGAGCGCACGGAAACCCCCGCTCCGCCAACCGGACCTGCGCGGCGACACACGACGCGGCCCGGCCGTCGTCCTCCCGCGCCTTGACCACGACGTCCCGCCCGTCGGCCAACCGCAGTCCGAACACCGCCGACAGCGACCGCCGCTCGAACAGCACGTTGACGGGCTCGTCCCCCATCTGCTCCGCGCACCAGTCCGAAAGCCGGTCCGGCAGATCGTCGAAGGACATGGTGAAGGATTGTGCCACCCGCGCCGAAACGGTGGAAGCGGAACACCACCTGTCACGACCTTCTCCTAGGCTTGCCCCATGACCACCGCGCTCCTTCCGTCCGCCCTCTCCCCCTCCCGCGCCTCCGACTTCCTCCAGTGCCCCCTGCTGTTCCGTTTCCGCGCCATCGACCGCCTCCCCGAGGCACCCAGCGCGGCGGCCCTGCGCGGCACCCTCGTCCACGCCTGCCTGGAGCGCCTGTACGAACTCCCCGCCGAGTCACGCACCCCCCGCAACGCCCTCGGCCTCGTCGACCCCCAGTGGCGGAAACTGCGCGAGGGGAAGCCCGAACTGGACGAGCTGTTCGCCGACGACGCCGAACGCGACACCTGGCTGGAGTCCGCCCGCGACCTGGTCCGCCGCTACTTCGAACTGGAGAACCCCACCACCCTGGAGCCCCGCGACCGCGAGATGCGCATGGACGTGTCCCTGCCCACCGGCCTCAGGCTGCGCGGGTACCTGGACCGCCTCGACGTCGCCCCCTCCGGCCAGATCCGGATCGTGGACTACAAGACCGGCAAGTCGCCCGCCCCCCGCTTCGAGGACAAGGCCCGGTTCCAGATCTTCTTCTACGCGGTGATGATCTGGCGCGACCTCGGCATCGTCCCCACCCGCCTCCAACTCGTCTACCTGGGCGGCGACGGCGCGGTGCGCTGGTACGACCCCACCGAGGACGAACTACGGGCCGCCGAGGCGGAGATCTCCGACATCTGGGCCCAGATCGAGGCGGCCGGACGCGCCGGGGTCTGGCAGCCCAGGAGGAGCAAGCTCTGCGGCTGGTGCGAACACCAGGCGCTGTGCCCCGAGTTCGGCGGCACCCCGCCTCCCCTGCCCGAACCCACGCCCTCCCCCCGGACCTGAGCCCACGCAACCCACGACCCGCATCCGCACGCCCGGCCGGAACACCACCCCGGCACCCGCGATACGGCACAATCACCCGTGTGTCCGTCTCAGTACTGCTGGTCGACGACCAGCCCCTCGTCCGCGCCGGGTTCCGCATGATCCTGGAGTCCGCCCCGCACCTGTCCGTGGTGGGCGAGGCCTCCGACGGACGCGAGGCGGTACGCGCCGCCCGGAGCCTGCTGCCCGACGTCGTCCTCATGGACGTGCGCATGCCCGGCATGGACGGGATCGAGGCGACCCGCCAGATCGTCTCGTGGGCGCGCTCCCTGGACCACCAGGTACGGGTCCTGGCCCTGACCACCTTCGACCTGGACGAGTACGCGGTCGAGGTCCTGCGCGCGGGCGCCTCCGGGTTCCTCCTCAAGGACGCACCACCCGCGGAACTGCTCTCGGCCGTCGACGTGGTCGCCGACGGAGCCGCGGCCATCTCCCCCCAGGTACTACGCCGCCTACTCGACCGGTTCGCCCCGCTCCTCCCCTCCACCGCACCCGAGACCGAGGCCACCGAGGACCCCCTGACCGCCCGCGAACACGAGGTCCTGCGCCTGCTCGCACGCGGATGGTCCAACGCCGAGATCGCCGCCCACCTCGTCCTGGGAGAGACCACCGTCAAGTCCCACGTGGGCAGCATCCTCACCAAACTCGGACTGCGCGACCGCGTCCAGGCGGTGGTCCACGCCTACGAACACGGACTGGTCCGACCCGGCGAACACGACACCGGACCCGCCTCCTGAACCACACCAGGACGGGCTCCGTGACGACCAGCACCTCCACCGGCGACCCCGGCGCGTCGCTGTCGGAGCACGTCGGGGCTTGACAGGATGCACTGGTGATCGAACTCACCGGCGGCTCACCCCGTTCCGGGCGAACCCCGCCACCTGGAGCCGCGTCCCCTCAAGGGTTTGATCATCGCGCCGACCACCACGGTTACAGGCGGGGAGGGAACGGAGACAGGGATGCCAAGCAAGCGGGAGCGGCCCGTGCCCCCGAGCGAGGACCGCCTGCTCAGCAGAATGCGGGACTGGCGGGCGGCACACGAGCACGAACTGACCCCCGACGGATTCGACGATGACGAGGACGTCAACCTCCCCGACGCCCGCGCCATCGACCTGGTCCTGCGGGTGGGCGAGCTGATGCTGGCCAGCGGCGAGGGCACCGAGGCCGTCAGCGAGGCCATGCTCAGCCTCTCGGTCGCCTTCGACCTGCCCCGCTCGGAGGTCTCGGTCACCTTCACCACGATCACCCTGTCCACCCACCCCGGCGGCGACCAGCCCCCGATCACCGGCGAGCGGGTCGTACGCCGACGCACCCTGGACTACTTCCGCGTCAACGAACTGCACACCCTGGTCGAGCAGTGCGCACTCGGACTCCTGGAACTGGAGGACGCCGCGGGCCGCCTGGCGCAGATCCGACGCGCGCGCATGCCCTACCCCAACTGGCTCATCGCCGTCGGGTTCGGCCTCATCGCCTCCAGCGCGAGCCTCATGGTGGGGGGGGGGCGGGNCCTGATCGTGGCCACCGTGGCGTTCCTGGCCACCGTCACGGGCGACCGCACCGCCGTCTTCCTCGCCAAGCGCGGAGTCGCGGAGTTCTACCAGATGGCGGCGGCCGCGGTGGTGGCCGCCACGATCGGTCTGGCCCTGCTGTGGGTGAGCACCAGCCTGGAACTCGGGCTCCAGGCCGGAGCCATCATCACCGGTAACATCATGGCCCTGCTGCCCGGACGCCCACTGGTCGCCAGCCTCCAGGACGGCATCAGCGGCACCTACGTGTCGGCGG
>NZ_ANAX01000065.1 GCF_000341065.1 Nocardiopsis halotolerans DSM 44410
GGGCGCGATCGTGTCGGGCGTGGCGGCGGTCGCCTACACCGCCCTGCGCCTGGGCGTGAACATCGACCTGGAGGACCTTCCCAGCGCCGGTACCTCGGTGGAGGCCCTCGTCCTGATCGGCGCCGCGGGAATCGCCATGGCGTTCGCGATCTCCCTCGCCGTACCACCCAGGATGCTGCCCATGATCGGCGTGCTGGGCGTGATGATCTGGCTGATCTACGCCAACCTGCGCGAACTGCTGGACGTACCCGCGGTGGTGGGCACCGTCGCGGGCGCGATGGCGGTGGGCGTGGTGGGCCACTGGCTGGCGCGGCGCACCCGCAGACCGGTGCTGCCGTACCTGGTCCCGTCGATCGCGCCGCTGCTGCCCGGCAGCATCCTGTACCGGGGCCTGATCGAGCTGACACAGGGCGAGCCGGTCAACGGCCTGCTCAGCCTGGCCGAGGCGGTCACGGTGGGGCTGGCACTGGGCGCCGGGGTCAACCTCGGCGGCGAGCTGGTACGGGTCTTCCAGCACGGCGGCCTGGCGGGCGCGGGCATGCGCAGCCGCCCGGCGGCACGCCGGACACGCGGCGGGTACTGAGTTCCTTCTGTCCGGACCCGGACAGACCGGGAACCGTTCCTGCGCTGGGCGTATCCCACTGGCTGAGAGCGGACCACGACAACGGCCCCGCCGCATCGGACCCAAACCGCAACAAGCATGTGATGTCAGCCACTACCCTTGGCGTCAGCTCAACGACGAGCACCCCTGGACCGAAAGGCCTGTCCCATGTGCAGCCACGAACCTCCCTGCCCGTCCTTCGAGGACACCGACCGCGAGGCGGCTCGGGTCGTCTCCAGCCACCCGGAGCAGGGATGGAGCCTGCTCTGCAACGGCGTCGTCCTCTTCGACGACACCGGTGAACTGCTCCCCGACGGTGTGGTCGTCGACCCGCACCGGCCCCGCGTCGCCGCCTGAGGCGCCGCGCACGGGCGAACCCTCACACCGAGGCCGGTGGGGCGGCACCCCCAGGGGAGCGCCCCACCCACAGCCGCAGGACCCGGCCAGGCCCCGGGGCGCGGCTCACCCCTGACCGTGTTCGGGCCACCCCTCGGGCAACACGTCGCGGCCGCCCATCGCCTCACCCAGCCGACGCCGGAAGTCGGCGTGCACGTCGGGCCCCCACACCAGCTCGCTCGGTGTGCGCAGGGCCTGCTCCATGACGGCCCGCAACGCGGCGGGACGTGTCTCCCCCTCCACCACCGGCAGCGCCAGCAGGGCGTGCATCTGGGTGACGACGGCGAACAGCTCACCCGCCAGCGCGGGTGCGCTCGCGGTCGCCGCGGCCTCCTCCAGGTAGGGCTCCCACCACGCGGTCCCGGCCCCGCCGTCCTCCTCCTCGGAGGGGGCGAAACCCCGGCGCAACCGCCAGCGCACCTCCCCCGCGGTGTCCGGATCCCGGTCCTCCAGTCCCCGGCGCCAGACCCGCTCGGCCGCCACGGGATCCCCCCGCAGGGCGAGCAGCCCCGCAAGGAGCTCCACAGCGGCGGCGAACGTGCCCGGCGCGGGCGCGTTCCCGCCCTCCCCCGTGCCCTCGACCGGATCGACGACCGCGCCGACGTCGGCCACGGCGTGTTCGAGGTGGGCGGCGGCCCGCAGCATGCGCAGGCCCGGGTCGTCCGCGACCGACAGCCCGCGCTCGACGGCGGCCACGGCGGCCCCCGGCAGCCCCCGGCCCAACAGGCGCTCGGCCAGGTCCCTGGAGGCGTCGACCACCGTGGTGGCGTGCAGACGGCTGATCTCTCCCGCGTCGGACGGCGGGGTCAGCGCCGCCTCCCAGTGCTCCTCGGCACCGTCGGTGTCGCCGCGCGCCTCGGCGGCACGGGCCAGTCCGTGGTGCGCCACCGCGGCGTAGGCGGGACCGCCCAGATCGAGCAGGCGGCGCCAGACGCGCTCGGCCTCGGAGTGCTCGGCGTCCTGTTCGAGGGAGAGGGCCAGGTGGTAGGCGGCACGCGGGCCGTACCGGGAGTCGCCGGTGGCCAGCGCGCGGCGGGCCGCCTCGCGGGCGGCGGGCAGGTCGCCGCGCTGGTCCTCCACCACGGCCAGACCGAGCAGGGCGCGGGCCTGCACGCGCGGGTGGGGGTTGGCGGCCACGGCCTGCTGGTAGAGCTTCGCGGCGCGTTTGAGGTGGCCGTTCTGCGCGAGGTCCTGGGCCTGGTCACACAGTTCGGAGGCGCCCTGCCCGATCGGCGCCGTGGGCTCCCCCGTGTCCGCGGGGTCGGTGGCCGGGGGCGGGTCGGCGGGGCCAGGGCGCGCGGGAGGTCCGGACGTCGTGGTCAATGCTTCCGCTTTCCATGGGGGCGTCGGTTCGCGTGCTGGGAACGCGACCCGTGTCGTCGCAACCCTAACGCGGTACACGCCGGAGGGTGGTGGTCCGCGCCGGAGGTACGGGGACCGCTGGTTCTCCCCTTTTCCTGCCCCCGCCAGGTGCGTGCGAACACATATCGCTGCTTTACGACGTAGATTCACTTATGTCCGGAAAATCGCGGAGGAACACGGAAGTCCGGCCTCACACCACACGTCCCGGCCCCGCGGGCCGCCCTCCCCGGTCGAGGCGCGCGCACGGCTTCCGACCACTCCCACGGGCTCCGCACACCACGGACCGCCGGTCAGCCCCGAGACCCCGCCTCCGGACACGCGCCGCTCCCTGCGCGTGCGGCACATGCCCCCACGCGCCTCACGGACGACCCGCCCGGTGACCGCACGGAGGGGGTGTCGGACCATGGGCCGACACCCCCTCCTCACGACCTCGTGGGCCGACCGGCTACGTCACCGGTGTGACTGCCGGTGCACCCTGGCGGTCACCGCACCGGGGAGTGTTTTCCCGGATGCTTTTCGTCCCTGTCGGCGGAGCCGACACACCGCGAGCGGGCCTCGCCCCCGCTGTGCCCTGCCTCGCGGGCTCGGGAGCATCGCGCAGCGGGGCCCGACCATCCCTCGCGGGACGTGGCGCGCGGCACGGCCCGGTTGGCCGTGCGGGCGTCACCGGCNCCGGTCCGGGGGCCGCGAGCACGGAACGAGCCAAAAACGACCTAGAACTCGAAGGCCTCCGGCGGCGGGCAGGAGCAGACCAGGTTGCGGTCACCGTAGGCCTGGTCGATCCGGCCGACCGGCGGCCAGTACTTGTCCGTGCGCAGCGACGCCAGCGGGTAGGCCGCCTCGGCGCGGGTGTAGCCGTGCGACCACTCGTCCGCGGTCACCGCCTCGGCGGTGTGCGGGGCGTTGCGCAGCGGGTTGTCCTCGACGTCCCACGTCCCCTCGACCACCCTGTCGATCTCGCCGCGGATCGCGATCATCGCCTCAACGAAGCGGTCCAGCTCCGCGAGGTTCTCGCTCTCGGTCGGCTCCACCATGAGGGTTCCGTTGACCGGGAACGACATCGTCGGCGCGTGGAAGCCGTAGTCCATGAGCCGCTTGGAGACGTCCTCGTTGCTGATGCCGCTGGCCTTCTGGAGCGGGCGGATGTCGATGACGCACTCGTGCGCCACCAGGCCGTCCTCACCGGTGTAGAGCACGGGGAAGTACGGCTCCAGCCGCCTGGCCAGGTAGTTGGCGGACAGGACCGCGGTCTCGGTGGCCGAACGCAGCCCCTCCTCCCCCATCATCCGCACGTACGCCCACGAGATGGGCAGGATGCCCGCCGAACCGAACGGGGCGGCCGAGACCGGACCCACGCCCGTGTGCGGTCCCGCCTCGGGCTGGCCCGGGTGGTTGGGCAGGAACCCGGCCAGGTGGGAGCGGACCGCGACCGGGCCCACGCCCGGACCGCCGCCGCCGTGCGGGATGCAGAAGGTCTTGTGCAGGTTCAGGTGGCTGACGTCGGCGCCGAACTCGCCCGGCTTGGCCCAGCCCAGCAGCGCGTTGAGGTTGGCGCCGTCCACGTAGACCTGGCCGCCCGCCTCGTGGACCAGGCGGCACACCTCGGTGATGGTGTTCTCGTACACGCCGTGCGTGGACGGGTAGGTGACCATGATGGCCGCCAGGTCGTCGGCGTGCTTGGTGGTCTTGGCGCGCAGGTCGTCCAGGTCGACGTTGCCGTTGTCGTCGCAGGCCACGACGGCGACGCGCATACCGGCCATCACCGCGCTGGCGGCGTTGGTGCCGTGCGCGGAGCTGGGGATCAGGCACACGTCGCGGTGGGCCTCGCCGCGCGAGCGGTGGTGGCCGCGGATGGCCAGCAGACCGGCGAGCTCGCCCTGGGACCCGGCGTTGGGCTGGAGCGAGACCGCGTCGTAGCCGGTGACCTCGGTCAGCCAGGCCTCCAGGTCGCGGATCAGGGCCACGCTCCCGGCCGCCTGGTCGAGCGGCGCGAGCGGGTGCAGGCCGGAGAACTCGGGCCAGGTGACCGGCTCCATCTCCGTGGTGGCGTTGAGCTTCATGGTGCACGAGCCCAGCGGGATCATCGTGCGGTCCAGGGCCAGGTCGCGGTCGGAGAGGCGGCGCATGTAGCGCAGCAGGGAGGTCTCGCTGCGGTGGGTGTTGAACACCGGGTGGGTCAGGTAGTCCACCGCGCGGGCCAGGCCGGCGGGCACGCGGTCGGCGTCCCCGTCCACGTTCAGCCGGACCCGGGAGGAACCGCGTTCGGCCTCGCCGAAGGCGGCCAGGACCCTCTCCAGGTCGGCCTGGGTGGTGTTCTCGTCCACGCTCACGCCGACCGTGTACTCGTCGGCCGCCAGGAGGTTGTACCCGGCCTCCAGAGCGGACTCCACGACGCGGGCGGCACTGGGCACACGCACGCGCAGCGTGTCGAAGTAGGCGGAGTGGACGACCTCGAAGCCGCGTTCGGTGAGTGCGTCGGCCAGGGCCGCGGTGAGGGCGTGCACCCTGCGGGCGATCGCGCGCAGGCCGTCGGGACCGTGGTAGACGGCGTACATACCGGCCATCACGGCGAGCAGCACCTGGGCGGTGCAGATGTTGCTGGTGGCCTTCTCGCGACGGATGTGCTGTTCGCGGGTCTGGAGGGCCAGACGGTAGGCGGGCTTGCCCGCGTCGTCCACCGAGACGCCGACCAGGCGGCCGGGCAGCTGGCGGCGCAGCTTCTCGCCGACGGCCATGTACCCGGCGTGCGGGCCGCCGAAGCCGAGCGGGACACCGAAGCGCTGCGTGGAACCGACGGCGATGTCGGCGCCCAGGTCGCCGGGGCTGCGCAGCAGGGTCAGGGCGAGGATGTCGGCGGCCACCACCGCGAGGGCTCCGCGCTCGTGCGTCTGGGCGATGAGGGCGCCGGGGTCGCGGACGGCACCGCTGGAGGCTGGGTACTGCACCAGGACGCCGAAGAACTCGCCCTCGGGCAGGCCCCCGGACAGGTCGGCGACCACGACCTCGATACCGAGCGGTTCGGCGCGGGTGCGCAGCACGTGGAGGGTCTGGGGGAAGACGTCGGAGTCGACGACGAAGACGTCCGCCCTGCTCTTGGAGGCGCGGCGGGCCAGGGTCATGGCCTCGGCGGCGGCGGTGGCCTCGTCCAGCAGGGAGGCGCCCGAGACGGGCAGGCCGGTCAGGTCCGAGACCATGGTCTGGAAGTTGAGCAGGGCCTCCAGGCGGCCCTGGGAGATCTCGGGCTGGTAGGGCGTGTAGGCCGTGTACCAGGCGGGGTTCTCCATGATGTTGCGGAGGATGACCGGCGGGGTGAAGGTGCCGTAGTACCCCTGGCCGATCAACGACGTGCGCACGTCGTTGCGGGAGGCCAGGTCACGGAGCTCGGCCAGGGCCTCGGCCTCGCCGATCGCCTCGGGCAGGTCCAGCGGCGCGCTCTGGCCCGGGCCGGTGAGGATGGACTCGGGCACGGCGTCGGCCATGAGCTCCCTGGTGGAGCCGTAGCCGACCGTCTTGAGCATCTCCTGGACCTCGGCGGGCGTGGGGCCGATGTGGCGGTCGGCGAACCCCCGGGCGGGCGTCCCCGGGGTGTGCACGGGCTGGTCTGGCACGGAGACCTCCTGGTGACAGGGCCGAGTCTGGTCGGCGGTGTTCCTGACGGTCTCCCCCTCTGTCACCGGGCACGGTGGTGCCCAGGCTTCAGAGCGGCCTCCTCCACGCGGTCCTGGTGCCTGAGAGGTTACTGGGGAGTATTGCCCCGTCGGCGCCCCGTTCCGGGATCTCTCTCGCGCGGTATCGACAGCCTGCTGACAGTCTGTACATGTATACAAGCAGGGCGAATGTCGGTTTTCATCCCCGTTGTGACTACGACGGTACTCGATGGACGCACCGGGCACCGCGTCCGGGCAGGTGTTTCCCCGGACCGCGCCCCGGCCTCGTGGGTTCCCACGAACGGCCACGCGCGCACCTGCCAGGGGTCACCGCTTCCGGAGGGTCACCCCCACCGCGTCTCCGTGCCCAACGGGTTCCACGGACCTCCCGGCCCGCTTCCGTGGCCGCCCACCCGGCTCACGCCCTCCGTACGCACCCGACGGAGGCCGTACGCCCTCAGCCGGTACGGCGTTCCCTGCGGCGCCTGGCGAGCTCGTCCACGGGCTGGGGCGCGGTCGCGGGCAGGTCGGTCCGTTCCTCGGCGGGCACCACGCCCAGTGCCTCCTCCAGCTCGCGCCAGACGTTGGCCAGGGCCAGACCGAACATGCCCTGCCCCCGCTGCATGAGGTCCACGACCTCCTCGGGCGAGGTGCACTCGTAGACGCTGACGCCGTCGCTCATGAGGGTGATGCGGGCCAGGTCGGGGGCGGGACGACCACGCAGGTGGTCGACCGCGGTGCGGATCTGTTGGAGGGAGATCCCGGTGTCCAGGAGCCGTTTGGCGACCTTGAGCAACAGGATGTCGGGAAGGCTGTACAGGGGGGCGTTGTGGGCTCCGGTGCGCACGCTCGGCTCCACCAGGCCGGTCCTGGCCCAGTAGTCGAGTTGGCGGTAGCTGATCCCGGCGGCGGTACACGCCGCGGGGCCCCGATACCCGACGTCCATAGGCAGCGCCACCACGTCCTCTTCGCACAGTAGGCCCTGCTGCCCCGCTAGCCGCAGCGCGGACCGCCTGTCATGGGGATCCCGCTTGCCGCTCGCTACCGCCACGCCGACCTCCGGCTTCTCGTCCCACGGCGGTTTCGACAGGGGATGTCCACTCAGGGAACGGGTGCGCCGTGGGTTCTACTGCACTGAAGGTAGGACGGCCGACCGGCAGCGTCAACGACACCACGCGGCGCGTCGCCAAGTGCGCGCGGCGCTGGTGTCCGGAACCGCCCCGGTGGCGCCCTGCGCGCCCGCGGGGATTTCGGCCCTGTTCACTACGGCCATTTCCGTTACCCAATCTATCACCGGCACCGCACACGAAATCGCAGGTCGCGGCGTGTCCCCCGTGACCGCGCCCCGTTTCCGGCGGCTCCGGCACCGGCGGAAACGGGGCCCGCGCCTGGGCGCGGGCCCCGGGAGAGGTACGTTCCTCGTCCCGCCTACTCCGTGCGCCTGCCGAAGTCCTCGGGTGAGATGTTGTCCAGGAACTCCCGGAACGCCTCGACCTGGTCCTCCTGCTCGTCCGGGATCGGCATCCCGGCCTCCTCGATCACGTCCTCGTGGGCGTAGATCGGTGTGCCCGTCCGTAATGCCAGGGCGATCGAGTCGGAGGGGCGCGCGCTCACCTCCACACCGTTGCTGAAGACCAGTTCGGCGTAGAAGATGCCGTCGCTGAGGCCCGTGATGTTCACCGTCGTGAGCCCGGTGTCCAGGGCGTCGAGCACGTCCCGGAACAGGTCGTGGGTGAGCGGCCTGGCCGGTGCGACGCCCTGCTGGGCCAGCGCGATCGCGGTCGCCTCCACGCCACCGATCCAGATCGGCAGGTAGCGGTCCCCATCGGATTCCTTGAGCAGGACAATCGGCTGGTTCGAGGGCATCTCAACCCGGACGCCGACGACCTCCATGTGCTTCACAGCGTCTCCGTCCCACGAGTCGTCATGCCGGATGGGCGCTCGTCCCTGCTCCCCCTGTGGATCAGGACCCGAGGGCGAAATCGGCACCCTTCGATACAAAGCTCTCCGGCGGCGGGGGGCCGCAAACCTCATCGGCCCACCCACCGCTCCCTCCTGCCGCCGCTCCGCTGGTCAGCGACGCGGTTTGGTCAGCAGGACCATTCGGAACTTACCGATCTGGATCTCGTCGCCTCCGCCGAGCTGGGCCTCGTCGACCGGCTCGCGGTTGACGTAGGTGCCGTTGAGGCTGCCCACGTCGCGGACACCGAACCCGTCGCCGCGCCGGAAGAACTCCACGTGGCGTCGGGAGACGGTGACGTCGTCCAGGAAGATGTCGCTGTTGGGATGGCGCCCGGCGGTGGTCACGTCACTGTCCAACAGGAAGCGGCTCCCGGCGTTGGGACCGCGCCTGACCACGAGCAGAGCCGTGCCCGGAGGCAGCGCGTCGGGGTTGGCGGGGTCTTCGCCGCCCAGTTCGTCGCCGGACTCCTCTTCCTCCAGGGCCTGTATTCCCGAGAGGGAGATCGTGGACGTGACGTCTCCGCCGGAGTCCTTGCCAGCGCCGGGTGGAGAGCCCTGGTTCTCGGCCCTGCGGACGGGAGTTCCACAGTGGGAGCAGAAACGGGCATCATCCGCAACGGCGTGACCGCACTGCGTGCAGTAAACGCTCGACATAGGTCGGCTCGGCCTCCTACCGCACGGGGCGGTGCTTGATTCGGCTGGTCGGTGGCACGCACCGGACGTCGGACGGGCACCCGGCCCGCACACCGCCCGATACGCCGCGAGACGGTCCGCTGTCGCGGCAGCGGCGCGCCTCACACTGTCGGTCGCTCGGTCTCATCCCCCATGTTGTACTCCTTGTCACCCCCGGTGAGGGTGTCCGCCGTTGCCGGGATACCCGGCCCGGTGGGCGACGCGGCGCTCCGGGGAACACTCGACTTTAAACCATATCCCTGTCCAGGAAGGGTTTCGCTCCGCCCGGCCCGCCGTGGACACCGCGCCGCGAACGCGCTGTCGGCGGCGGATCCGCCGCCCCGGGCTCCGCCCGGGGCCGGTGGCCGACCCGGTCGGAGAAACACACCTGCCCTGTTGCTGATGCCCCTCTGGCGGGTTTGGTTCGCCGTGGATCGCCACGGATTCTCACCGGATTCACCCGGAGGCCACGACCTGCCTGTATGTCCAGTTTAGCCAGCGACGTCACTCTCGGTAGGGGCCGCCGCCGAACACTCATCGTGACGAATCCGGTATGCGCCGTGCGGGCGCGGGCGGCCATCGGCCCGCGCCCGCACGGCACGTCGTCAGCCCTCGGCCCGCTCCACGACGGCCGCCCACTCGTCCAACAGGTGGTGCGCGGTGTCGGGGTTGGGACCTTCGGCCCAAAGATGGGTCACGGCCTCCGCGGTGTCGGGGAGGACCAGGGCCCAGCTACCGTCCGGCTCGATCACCCGGACGCCGTCGGTGGTGTCGAGTTCGCGGCCGCCAGCCGCCTCCACGACGGCGCGCATCACGCTCCCCTTGATCGCCCACGGGGTGGGCACCGAACGGCGCAGCAGGTGCGCCTGGGGGATCGTGCGGTCGATCTGGCTCAGCGAGCGGCGAGTCCGTGCCACCAGGGACAGCAGGCGCACGAAGGCGGCGATGGCGTCGCTGGTGGGGCTGAACCGCGGCACGATGAACCCGCCCCGGCCGTCACCCGCGAAGATGATGTCGTCCTCGGCCTGGACCGCCTTGGTCAGCTCGTCGGTGGCCGTGGCCGTCCAGTGGACCTTGACCCCGTGCGAGGCCGCCACCGTCTCGGCGACCCGTGTGGTGGTCACGGGCAGCGCCACCGTCCCCGTGCCGTACTCGGCGCAGACCAGCTCCAGGACGACCAGCAGGGCCCGGTCGCTGTGGACCAGCTCGCCGTTCTCGTCCACGATGGAGAGCCGTTCGGCCACGGGGTCGAACCGCACGCCGAAGTCGGCGCCCGACCCCGCGACCAGTTCGCCCAGGCGCCCCAGGTCACGGTTCTGCCTGGCGACGGTGTCGGTGGGCGAGGCCTCGTCGAGCCGGTTGTTGACGGTGAGCACGTCCACCCCGATCCGGCCCAGCAGCGAGGGCAGGATCAGGGAGCCGCTGCCCCCCGCGCAGTCCACCACGACCTTGAGTTCGGCCTCGGCGACGCCGGAGGTGTCCACCCTGCGCAGCAGCTCGTGCGAGTAGCTCTCCACGTTGCGGGACGGGAAGGTCAGCTCGCCGATCTCACCGGGGAAGGCCCGGCGGTACTCGGCACGGGAGAAGACCCGGTCGAGCTTGCGCTGGGCGGCGGGTGACAGGTCGGCGCCGTCGCCGTCCAGGAACAGGATGTCGACCGACTCCGGGTCGCCCGGGGTGGTGCGCACCGTGATACCGCCGCTGACACCGCTCTGGGAGGTGTGGAAGCGGGCCACGGGCAGCGGCACCACCTCCAGGTCGCGCACCTCGATGGCGGCGGCGGTGAGCGCGCTGATGATGGCGCGCTTGAGCGTGCGGGCGGCGCGCGAGACGTCACGCGAGGTGGTGACGATCGCGCCCTTCTTCAGGGTGGTGGCGTAGGCGTTGGCCAGGCGCACCGCCAGTTCCGGAGTGATCTCGACGTTGATCAGGCCGGACACGCCGCGGGGACCGAACAGCGAGCGCTGCCCGCGTGACTCCCAGATGACGTTGGTGCTGACCACCGCCCCGGCCTCGATGGTCTTGAACGGGTAGACCTTGACGTCGTTGTGGAGGTAGGCCTCGGACTCGACGACGCAGTCCTCGCCCACGACCGCGCCCTCCTCGATGCGGGCGGCGGCCATGACGTCGGTGTTCTTGCCGATGACCGCGCCGCGCAGGTTGGCGCCGCGGCCGACGAACACGTTGTCGTGCAGGACCGTGCGGTGGGCGAAGGCCTCCGAACGCACCACGGTGTTGCTGCCCACCACGGTGAACTCGCGCAGCTCGGCGCCCGCCTCGACCTTGGCGTAGTCACCGACGTAGAGCGGGCCCTTGAGGACGGCCTCGGGGTGGACCTCGGCGCCCTCGCCGACCCACACCCCCGGGGAGACCTCGAAGCCGTCGATCTCCACGTCGACCTTGCCCGAGAGCACGTCGGCCTGGGCGCTGAGGTAGCTCTCGTGGGTGCCCACGTCCTCCCAGTAGCCGTCGGCGACGTAGCCGTAGATCGGCTCGCCCTCCTCCATCAGCTGGGGAAAGACGTCGCCGGACCAGTCGACCACCTCGCCCTCGGCGACGCGCTCCAGGACCTCCGGCTCCATGATGTAGATACCGGTGTTGACGGTGTCGGAGAAGACCTGGCCCCAGGTGGGCTTCTCCAGGAAGCGCTGCACGCGGCCCTGCTCGTCGACGATGATGATGCCGAACTCCAGCGGGTTCTCCACCCGCTTGAGGCCGATGGTGACCTTGGCGCCGCTCTCGCGGTGGAAGCGGACCATGTCGGTCAGGTCGATGTCGGTGAGCGCGTCACCGGAGATGACGATGAAGGGCTCGCCGCGCAGGTGTTCCTCGGCGTTCTTGACGCTGCCCGCGGTGCCGAGTGGAACCTCCTCGGCGACGTAGCTGAGCTTCATGCCCAGTTCCTCGCCGTCGCCGAAGTAGTTGCGGATGAGGGTGGCCAGGAACTGCACGGTGACCACGGTCTCGGTGAAGCCGTGCTTGCGGAGCAGGCGCAGGACGTGCTCCATGATGGGCTTGTTGACCACCGGCAGGAGCGGCTTGGGCTGGTTGGCCGTCATGGGGCGCAGGCGGGTGCCCTCGCCGCCCGCCATCACGACGGCCTTCATGGGGGGCGTGGTGGACTGGCTCATCGCCGGTACCTCCGTACGGCTGAGCCGTCGGCGGAGGGACGCGCGTGGTCGCGCAGGGTGGGACATGTTCTCATGACGGAGACGACACTCCCTTTCGATCCGACAGGACTCGTGGTGAGCCGGTTCGCCGGCGACTCAGGGGCCGGTCCGGCCCTGGTCCGGGCCCTCGGAAACCGTGCCGTGATCGCCGTCAGCGTTCGCCGATGTGTGCCCGCGCACGGGGTCGCTGTCCTCGACGGCCCTGGGGCCGCCGAAGCGATCAGCGCTGACGTCGCGGCGGGTCTGAGCGATCAGGCGCAGTCCCTGTACGGCGTAGAGCAGTCCGGCCCACCAGTACAGAGCCGTTCCCCAGAGTGCGAAAGCCCAACCTATAATTCTCGCCACATCCGCGACGATCAGGTCGTACCCCGCGATGAACAGCAGGGGAAACGCGTACAGCAGGCACAGCGTGGCGGCCTTCCCGGCGAAGTTGACCGGGAGGGGGCCGTAGCCGAAGTGGCGCAGGATCGGCAGGGCGCCCAGGATGAGGACGTCGCGCAGCACGAGGATGGCCATCAGCCACCAGGGCACGATGCCGCGGATGACCAGGCCGAGCAGGGCGACGAAGATGTAGAGCCGGTCCGCGAGGGGGTCGAGCACGGCGCCCAGGCGCGAAGCCTGGTTCCAGGCACGGGCGATCTTGCCGTCGAGCCAGTCGCTGAGGCCCGCCAGGGCCAGCACGAGCAGAGCCCACCAGTCGGCCTGGGCCACCAGGACGAGCCACAGGAACAGGGGCACGCCCACCAGTCGGAGCATGCTCAGTAGGTTGGGAACCGTCCAGATGCGGTCGCTGACCGCCGGTCCGGCCACATCGCCCCCCGCCGTGTGTCTGCCATCTTCCGCGGATCGCCCCATGGCGCCAACGATAACGGGCGGGAGGATCTTTTTCCCGCCATCGTGGGTCCGTCGGCGCCGACGTGCGCGGAGGACCGCCGCAGGCCAATCGTACCCCGTACGCTTTGGCGCCTCTCACCGCGTACGCCTCTCCCCCACCAACGCGGAGCGGCGCGGCGGGGTTCCCCGGAGTCGGCGAACGGGCCGCCCGGGACCGTCGGGGGAACGGTCGGCGTCGTTCCGGGGGGTGGCCGCCGTCGTCCACGGGCGTGCACGCACCTTCGCCCGCAGGTGACCAGAGGGTGCGGGACCACCCGTTGTCCACGGGCGCGCGGTCCTTGGCCGTGTTCTGGGGCTTGGAACCCAACGAGCTGGTTGTCCCCGGGCACGCACGGGTCCCCGTGGGGGGTCGCGGGGCGGGAAACACCCGGTGTCGGGGCGGCGCGCCGGCCCGACGGTGGTGTGTGGCGCCCCCGACATCCAGTCTGAACCGCCCCCTCCCCCCACCAGTCCCTCCTCGGACCTGTGGACGACGGGTGCCCGCCGACGGGCGCGCCCCACCGGTCGACGGGTGCGTCCTACCGGGCCGCCAGGTGGGCGGCCAGGCGGCGCAGGGACTCCAGGCCGGTGGGCTCGGCGTCCTGGAGCGGAACCTCCACGGTCCCCTGGCGGGCGAAGCGCTCACGTGTGGCGGCCAGGGCCTCGGCGGTGTCGGGTCCCGCCGCGTCCCCGGCCGGGATCTGGTTCACCACCACGGGGTCGAGCCGGAACTCCGCCTCGCTGAGCCGCTCGACCGCCCGTGCCGTCTCGGCGAGCACCATGCGGCGGGGCAGGGTCACCAGACGTACCACGGCGTCCCGGCGCAGCCGGTCGGCGGCGCCCTCCAGACGGTGGCGACGGGCGTGCAGGCGCTCGACCAGGGGATCGGCCTCCTCCTCCGAGTCACCGACGACGTCGGCGAGGGCCTCGGCCCGGCGGGCCCGCTCACGCTGGCGGGTCAGGCCCACCACCCAGGGGGTGAGAAGCGTGGGCAGGTTGAGCAGACGCAGCAGGTGCCCGGTGGGCGCGCTGTCCACGACCAGGGCGTCCCAGCGCCGCCCCACCTGCTCCATGCGGTCCACGAGCAGGTCGGCCAGGGCGGACTCGGCCATACCGGGGCTGGCTCCGGCCTGTTCCAGATGACGACGCACGGCGGGCATCACCTCGGGTGGGACGGCCTTCTCCGCGTCCTCGACGACCTGGGCGATCCTGCGGCGCACGGCCGCGTCGGCGTCGGGCTCGGCGGCCCACAGGTTCGGGGCCACCCGGACGGGTTCGTCCTTGAGCGGGGCCTCCAGGGCGTCGCCCAGCGAATGGGCCGGGTCGGTGGACACCACCAGGACCCGCTGCCCGGCGTCGGCCAGGGCCAGGGCGTGTGCGGCGGCCAGGGTGGTCTTGCCGACCCCGCCCTTGCCTCCGACGAAGGTGATCGGCGCGGCGGTGGGACCCGGGTCGGCGGCGGAACCGGAACCGGTGGCGGAAGCGCCCCCGGGATCGGACACGGGTTCGCTCAACAGCAGCCTCCGGGTGCTCCGAACTCCCTGCGCCCCATCCTCTGGTGCCATTCGTGCAGGTCGGCGACCATGTACGGGATGAGGTCGAGGGTCTCGTAGGCGACGGGGTTGTCCACCCCCAGACTCTCCAGCATGAGCAGGGCCCGCAGGGTGTCCTGCTGGGTTCGGGCCTCGCGCTGGCGTGCGTGCCCCCAGCGCGCCTCGAAGACCTCCTGGTGGAAGCCCTCGAAGCGGCGCCATGCGGTGACGGCGCGGCGCCAGGCCCGCCCCAGGGGGGTGGACCCGGCGCCGGTGCGCGGTTCGTCGCTCATGTGTCGCTCACGGGTTCGGACCCTCGGAGCGACGGCTACTTGCTCTCACCCTCGTCCTTCCCGGCGTCGGTGGCGGAATCGTCGGTGAGGGCGGAGGCTCCCGCGGTTCCGGTGCCACCCTCGGCTCCTCCCCCGGGGGCGCCCTCAGGGGCGGGCGGGTTCTTCCACGCCTTGTACAGCGCGATGGCGGCCTCGACCATCATCCACAGGGCCAGCACCAGGATGATCGCGTCCAGCGGCGCGAGCAGGAAGGTCTGCATCGCGTCGCCCGAGGCCGCGAAGTCACCCAGCTGGATGACGAGCGCCCACACGGTCATGATGACCAGGAACACCAGCGGGATGAGGATCATGACCGGGTTGCGGTGGCGCTTGGTGACCCACACCGCGATCACCGACAGGGCCAGGCCCGCGGTGAGCTGGTTGGTGGTGCCGAACAGCAGCCACAGGGTGCCCACGGCGAAGTCGCCCGGGACCATGGTCAGCGCGAACGGGATGAGCACCGCGATGAGGGTCGCGAGGGTGACGTTGCGCGCCAGGAAGGACAGCGCCCTGCGTGAGGCGCTGCCGGAGGAGAAGCGCTCGGCGGTGATCGTGGCGATCTCCTGGATGACGTAGCGCTTGAGCCGGACCGAGGTGTCCAGGGTGGTGACGGCGAAGCTGACGATCACCAGGGCGCCGAAGACCAGGGCCATGCTCTCGGGGATGCCGATGTTGGAGGCGAAGCCCGCCACGCCCTCGACGAACATGCCCTGCGGGTCGGCGGAGGCGGCCTCCCAGTCGACGTAGAGGGTGCCCCAGTCGGTGCCGCTGTTGGCGGAGTAGACCATGACGCCCGCGGTGCACGCCAGGATCGAGCACAGCGCCAGCGTGCCCTCGCCCAGGGAGCTCAGGTAACCGACGTACCGGGCGTCGGTCTCCTTGTTCAGCTGCTTGGAGGTGGTTCCGGAGGCGACCAGGCTGTGGAAGCCCGAGACCGCGCCGCAGGCGATGGTGATGAACAGCAGCGGGAAGATCGGCGGCGAGTCCGCCGGTGTGTCGCGGAAGAGCGGCGCCGCGATCGTGTCCATGCCGACGATCACGCCGATCATGATCACCGCCAGCGCCATGACCATCTGGTGCTGGTTGATGTAGTCGCGCGGCTGGAGCAGGAGCCACACCGGCAGGCGCGAGGCGACGAACGCGTAGGCGAAGACGACCACGATCCACAGCAGGTTCTCGCTGATCCCCGTGGCCTCGGCCACCGGCGCGAGGCTGATCGGCAGGAGTTGTCCCAGCGGGATGCAGGCGTAGACCAGGACCAGGGCGATGATCGACGGGATCAGCGCCGCGGTGCGGCGGCGGTAGACCACCTGGCCCACGGCGATGGCCAGCGGGATGGTGACCAGGACGGGCAGCACCGTCTCGGGCGTGCTCACGAACAGTCCGGCGATCACGATGGCGAACACCGCGTTCACCAGTGTCACCAGGAAGAAGATGATCAGCAGGAACAGGATGCGCGCCCGGGCGCCGATGACGTCCCCGGCCAGGGTGCCGATGCTGCGTCCCTTGCTGCGCAGGGAGACGACGATCGACCCGAAGTCGTGCGCGCCCGATCCGAAGATGGTGCCCAGGACCACCCACAGCAGCGCCGGTCCCCAGCCCCAGAACACGCCGATCGCCGGGCCGACGATGGGCGCGGCGCCCGCCACCGAGATGAAGTGGTGCGCGAGGACGATGTGCTTGTTGGTGGGGAGGTAGTCCACACCGTCCTTGAGCGTGTGCGCGGGCGTGGTGAAGTCCGGGTCGAGCGCGTAGACCCGTTTGGCCAGGTAGGCCGAGTAGAAGCGATACGCGAGCGCGAAGATCGCCAGGGTGCCGAGCAGTACGGCTACAGCGGGCATGGGGGGATTCCTTCTTTCCGGGCTCCCAGGGTGACGGACGGGACTGGCATGTGCTCTGTCCAGGTGGTTCGAGTACAGTCCCGAGAAATTAACATGAGCCGTACATCACGGAAAAGGAAGTATGTGAAGGATTTCGCCACGGTTTGGCGTCGCTCCGCCACAGGTGAGCTGTCCTGGCTGGCCCCGGACGGCCCCGTCTCCGTTCCGGCCGTCCCGCTGCTGGACGGGGAGGAGCCGTGCGTGGCCCTTCCCCTGGCCCACCTGGACCTGGTGGACACGCTCGCCCCACGTGCCGCGTTCAGCCTGACCGCGCCCTCACCGGGCTCGGACACCGGGCTGGTCGGCGTCGGCCCGGTGCGGGTCAGGCTGGATCCGGAGGGCCGCGTCTTCGGCCGCGAACTGGTCCGGCAGGAGGCGGACAAGCACCCGCCGACCCGGTTGAGGGCGGGGAGCCTGATGGCCCGCAAGGAGAACTGGTGGTGGATGGCGCGCGCCCTGGTGACCCTGCCCGAGGTGGAGCGGGTGTACGAGGTGCGCAGGCGCGACCGCGCCGAGGACGCCCTGCTGGTACGCGAACTGGGTTCCGACGTGCGTGTGGACGTGGTCACCGCACGGGACTGGTCGGCCGGTCCGGGCGAGAGCGTGGAGCTGTGGTCGCGCGACGGCGGCGAGCTGGCCGAACAGGATGAACCGGGCGGACGGGGCGGACGACGGGCCCTGGTGATGGGTCACCAGGCCAGCCCCGACTTCGAACGCTGGGAGCGCTGGACGCGTTCGGGAACGCTGTCGGGGCAGACCCTGGCGGTCGCCGAAGCCGACGGCGGCCCCGACCCCGACCCGCGCCCGTACCGCCTGCTGGAGCGGCTGCGC
>NZ_ANAX01000066.1:0-9352 GCF_000341065.1 Nocardiopsis halotolerans DSM 44410
CTGCCGTGCGGGGGTCAGGGTCGTGGAGCGCCGCATGAGAAGCTGATCCCCGAAGGCCCGAGTCCCGTCCGCACGGAACCGCCCCGTGCCCACTGTCCGCTCAGACGGGGCGGGACGCGCCCGCCCGCACGGGTTCCCTGTGTGGTGGCCGCACCCCAGCGCGCGTTCCCCACGCCTCACCCGACGGACTCACCCCCCGGGACAGCCAGGCGCCCGGGCGCCTGAACCACCTGGGCCACCCAGGAACCTGGGCACCTGGGCACCTGGGCACCTGGGCACCTGGGCACCCAAAACGAACCAGGTGACCGGGCCGCCCAGGCAACCGACCCACCGGCCAACCGGGTGCCCGGCCCACTGGATCGGGCGGGCCACAGGGTTCAGAGCGTGAGGATGCGGTCGGCCTCCCGCAGGCCCGAGAGCAGGGCGCCGTGCACGGTGGCGGTGTGCTCGATCTCGGTGGCCTCCCCGCCGAAGAACACCCGCCCGCCGAGCGGCGAAGCCAACGCCACCCGGTCGCCGTCCCCCGAACCGACGGCCGTGTAGGAGAAGCTCCCCCGGGCGAACGGGTCGTCCGCCCAGTTCGTGCGCAGGTGGTCCACCGGGTCCGGCGCCTTGCGGAACAGTCCGCGCAACGAGGCCATCGCGTGCCCCACGACGTCGGCGTCGTCCCAGCCCTCCAGGAACCGGGCCGCGTTACCACCGTTACGGCAGACCAGGATCGGCGCGCCCAGGACCCGCTGGCCCGCGTACCAGTGGAACCACGTTCCCTCCTCGGTGCCCAGGTGGACCAGGACCTCGGCGTCTCCCCAGAACACGTCGTCGAAGCGCAGGAACAGCTTCTCCAGGCGGCCGTTGCCCAGCCGTTCCACGGCGTCGCGCTTGTCATCGGGCAGCGGCGGATCGAAGTCGACCCGTCCGGCCTTGAGCACCCCCAGGGGCAGGGTCACCAGGACCCGGTCGGCCGCCAGGACCTCCTCCCCCCGAGGAGTGTCCACGTGCACGGCGGCGCCGTCGTCGTCGTGGGACACCGACCGCACCACGTGTTCCAGGCGCACGTCCAGCCCCCGTGCCAGGTGGTCGGTGACCTGCGCCATGCCGTCGGGGAAGACGACGTCGTCGCCGCTGAACTCGTGCAGGGCCGCCACGGCGGAGAAGGCGACCTGGTCGGCGTCGGCGCCGTGGTCGGCCTCGACGAGGCGGTGCACGATCTCGTTGGCGTCGCGTGCCCGTGCCCGTACCAGGTTGGCGTCGTAGAGGGCCTGTTTGATGCCCTCCTCCATCGACTCCTGCGGAGTGGCGCCGACGGTGTCCCAGTACATGTGCTCGTGCAGGAGGTTGACGTCCTCCATGTTGCGGCGGTGGCGGTCGAAGAGCAGCCGCCTGCCCTTGGGGTCGTAGGCGGTCTCGGTCGAGCGGTTGAACACGGCCGTGCGGACACCGATCTCGCGGACGAGCCGGGCCAGGGGGTTGTTCTCGTCACCGCGCATCCAGGAGGCGCCCACGTCCAGGGTGGCGGCCGAGTCGCCCCACCCCCGCACGGAGTGGATGCGTCCGCCCATGCGGTCACGGGCCTCCACGACGGTGACGCGCTCACCCTCCTCGGCGAGCCGGTCGGCGGCGGCCAGCCCGGCCAGCCCCGCGCCCACCACGATGGTGTGCCCGCGCCCGGATTCGGCCTCCCGCCCGCGCGGAGGGGAGACGCGCGCCTCCTCCCCGTCCTCTCCCCCGATGGTCTCCTCGGTCCCCTCGCTGACGTCCCCCGGGTCAGTCATGTACCTCCCCCTCCGGTGTCGGCGCCCGACAGCAGCGACTGTAAGCCGTCCCCGGACCGATGTCCGGGGACGACACCCGCTCTCCCTCCACGTCCGGCCCGGAGTCCGGACCGGACGTGCGGGTCAGGCGCCCGGGTCAGGCGTTGCGGTCACCACCCATGGGCGGCTCCCCCTCGTCGTTCTCCATGTCGATCCGCTCGCGGCGGCGCTCACCCTGGACGTGCTCTTCACGGGTGACGTCGCGCTTGCGGACGTGGACCTCCTCGACGGGGACCTGCTCCTTGGAGACGACGGGCCGCTCCTCGTAGAGCGTGAAGGACTCCTCGTCCTCGCCCATCTCCCTGGCCTCGGGCACCGCGGAGGGGTCGTCGATCCGGCGCCGCTCGACCTGGAGCTCGTCGTGGTGCAGCGGCACCGACTCGTCGAACTGCTCGGTCTCCACGTACTTCCGCATCCGGGCCCGGCCGCTCTCACGCCGCTCCACACCGATGTCCACGCGCTCCTCCGAGCGCGTCATGGCCGCGTCGTCACGCTCGCCCGCGCCCATGTCGGTCCGGCCGGTGGCCATCGGCCCCGGTCCGGCCTCGGCCTCGGTGCCCTGCCGACCCATGACGCCACCGTGCTGGGCGTAGTACTCGCGGACGGTCTGCTCCTCCTCGGGGGAGATGTGCCGGTCCGCGTCGATGTGCGGGGCGTCCTTGACCGTGCTCTTGTCGTAGGGAACCCGGATGTCCTCCTCCACCGGCTGGGAGCCCTGGAGCGGAACGAGGGTCTCGTGCCTGCCGAACAGGCCGGTGTGCACGGACACCCAGCTCGGCTGGTCCGTGTTGTCGTCCAGGTAGACCTGGTTGATCCTGCCGACGTTGTGACCCTCCTGATCGAGGACGTTGTGCCCGATCAGGTCTGCGGGTGTGCGATCGCGTGCCACGATGTCCCCCCATGGTTGTGCGGTCGACGCGGGGCCACTGAAGCTCCCCAACGCTGTCCGCACACTCCCCTACCCGCCACGAACTGGGAGAACAGCACCACAGGCCCTCCACTAACCAGGTGTGAACGAGTATTGGCGGGGTTTTTCCTCCGGGCCCCCGTCATTGGTGCCGGACTTGCGTTCCCCTACCCGCACGAGACGTCCGCACCACAGGACGGCCACCACGGGTGATCAAGTGATTCCGGAAAGATGTGAAACGGGTGTCCTGCCGTCTTCCCTGGGGACCTGTCCCATACGCGCCGCCTCCGCCCTCCTCGTGGCCCCGGTCCCGGCCTCCGCCACGATCGCGGCCTCCGTTCCGCTGGTGACGGCGGCCAAGCGGCACGCGGGCGCCGAACGGTGCGCGACGCCGGGGCCCCAGGGGGCCGGGCCCCGACGTCGCTGGTGGGTGGATCCCGGGTCAGCAGGTCTGGTCGCTGCTGTTCTGGAAGGTGACGTTGCGGACGGTCAGGTTCACCGAGCACGGCCGCTCGACGAGCGCCGTGTCGACCAGCGTCAGGTTCTGGAACGTGACGTCGGAGGTGTTGGCGAACTCCGAGCGGGCCGCGATCCGGACGGTGCCCGGTCCCGCGATCGTGCCGCCCTGCTCGCCGATGGTGACGTTGTGGCAGTTCTCGATGAGGACCGCGTTGTTGCCGGTGTCGGCGATGTCGACGCGCTCGATCACCGCGCCGCCGCTCTCGGAGACGCAGAAGATCCCCCGGCCGCCACCGCGGGCGCGGACCTCGCCGACCCGGATGTTGGTCGGGTGGTCGCCGTTGAGGCGTCCGTTGCGGTTGGCCATGCGGAAGGCCGCGTAACCGGTGCCGGTTCCGGCGCCCTCGGCGTCCACCAGGCCGACCGTGGCGTTGACGGTGTCGTTGAGCAGCAGGCCCGAGTAGCCGGTGTCGCGCGCGGTGACGGTGCCGATGGTCAGGCCGTCCACCCCGTAGGTCTCCACACCGTGGTTGTCGGTGCCCGACACGTACACGTCGTCGATGCTGATGTCGCGGGCCTCGCGGACCGCGTCGTTGTCGCGGCTGTCGATGCGCATGCCCAGACCGCTGGACAGGCGCAGGTCGATCTGCCCGAAGTGGACGTTCTGCGAGGTCCGGACGTAGACGCCGAAGTACGGGGAGCCGGTGACCGACAGGTGCGGAACGGAGACGTCCCGGGCGTGCCTGATGCGCACGGCGGCGTTGTTCCCGGTGGCCGACCCGGTCACGTCGATGGTGCCGCAGACCTCCAGGGAGGTGTGGCTGGGCAGGTCCAGCGAGGCGTTGCCCGGGATGGACCCGGAGCCGCGCACGACCACGCGTTCCTGGGAGGTGCGGCCCGGGGAGAGGCTGTCGACGGCCGCGCGCATGGCGGCGAGCATGTCACCGCCGGTGTAGACGGTGTTCCCACCGTTGCGGGCGGTCCAGGTGGAGCCGCTCCGCACCGCCTCGGCGTGGTGGGAACCGCTGCCGCAGTCGCCGTCGCCTCCGCCGTCGTCGCCGTCGACGCGGACCAGGTCCCAGACCTGGTTGGCGCCGCCGAGCGAGTCGTACTGGGACAGGCGGTCGCCCGGGGTGGTGCTCCACTCCCAGATCTCCAGGGCCTTGCCGCTGTTGCGGTTGATCAGCTGGACGCCGCCGCCCGTGTCGACGGGGCGCCACTGCTGGTTGGGGGAGCCGTGGGCGGTGAACTGGCGGATCTCGGCGCCGTTGGCGGTGGAGTGTTCCCAGACGTCGATGGCCTTGCCGCTGTTGCGGTTGACGATCATGTAGTAGCCGTCGCCGGTGGGAACGAAACGGAACTGCTGCCAGGGGCGGTCGGTGCGTTCCCACTGGATGATCCGGGCGCCGTCCTCGGTCCCGGCGCTCTCGACGTCGGCGACCAGGCCGCTGTGGTGGTTGCGCAGGACGTAGTGGGCGCCGGTGTCGATGTCCGCGGCCTGTGCCGGGGTCATCGCCGCCGCTGAGAGGCCGCCCGTGCAGAGGACGACGGCCAGGGTCGCGTACAGGAACCGGCGCAGGCGCGGCAGGAACGTGCGTGGGGGTGGTGGCGCGGTCCGGGCCGTGCCACGGGGGTTCGGGGGGTTGATGGGCACTGTTGCTCCTCATGTGCGAATCCCCGGACGGCGGTGTCCGGAGGGGTGAGGGTTAGGGAGCGCTCCCATGCAACGGGAAGTTAACACGAAAAACGTTTTTACGGTAGCCGTGCGACTACGGTCAGAAAGGAACCGGGTGCCGCGGAGAGGTTCCCGACCTGGCGTCGGCGCAGTGAGTCGACCACCAGAGGGGCGGACGCCGCGCGGACGGCCGGGGAACGTCCGTGCCCGCGCCTCCCCACGGAGGAGGCCTCGGGTGGGAAAATCGTTCGCCCTGCCGGGATTGTCCGGACCGGCGACCGCCGAGAGCGCCCGGACCGGGTTCCGCGGACCGGAGCCGCGCCGAGGACCACGAAACCCCGGAGACCGTGGGGCCTCCGGGGCTCGGCGCCGTGGGGCGTCATGGCACCGCATGGGCCGGGCGCGTATGCGTCGCGCCAGAAGCCCGTGGGTTCAGCGGGCCTCCTGGGACCCGTGGGGGCGCGACGTCCGGGCGTGCGCGCGTGCCGATGGGGTGCGGCGTCCGACGATCGCCGGAGCCTCGTGGACCAACGCGTCGTCGGTGATCGCCTCCACCATGAACAGCGCGAAGTCGGTGCGCCGTGTGAGGTTGCTGGCCAGGACCGGATCACCGACGTGCCGGCTCCACACCGGCAGCCCCTCGCTCTCGCCCTCCTCCAGGTCGCTGCCGCGCACGACCGTCCACCGGGTTCCGCTGTCGAACACCCGGCGGCACGCCTCCACCTGGTCGTCGACGTCGATGACGCGGGCCAGCCGCGCCAGCACGGTCACGGCCCTGACGGTCGCGCGGAACCGGCGCGAGTACACGTCCTCACCGTCGCGGGTGATGTGCCAGCCGCAGGAGAAGACCAGCCGCGCCCCCTCGGGGGCCAGGTCGAGAACGGCCTGGGCCGTTCCGGACGAGTACCCGCGGACACCCCACGGGACCAGGACCGTGAGCACCGCGTCGCACCCGGCGACCGCGCGCCCGACGACCTCCCGGTCGTCCGTCTGCCCCGGGACGACGGTGATGCGGTCCGCGAACTCCGCCAGCTTCCCGACGCTCTTCTCCCGGCACACGCCCACGACCTCGTAACCGCGGTCCAGAGCATGCCGCACCATGTACCGCCCGAGCTTGCCCGAGGCCCCGACGACGCAGACCCTCAGCGGGTCCCCGCCACCCGCCCTCTCCCGCTCCTGTTCCATTCCCGTTCCCTTCCGCCCGGCCGACGGGGGTTCCCGGGGCCACCGGCGCGCCCGCGACCTTTCTCCCTTACACCTGTAAGGCTGTACTTGGAGGCTATCCTTACACCTGTAAGGCCGTCAAGGAGAGGCGGCGAGGCGTCCACGTAGCCCACGGAGAACACAGGTGACACCGACCCCCGAACGACAGCGCGCGTCCCGCTCGTCCCTGAGCAGGGACCGTGTCCTCGAAGGGGCCGCGCGCGTGGCCGACGAGCGCGGCGTCGCCTCGGTGAGCATGCGCAAGGTGGCCGAGCACCTCGGGATCGAGGCGATGTCGCTGTACCACCACGTGGCCAACAAGGACGAGATCCTCGACGGGATCGTCGATCTGGTCTTCGCCGAGATCGAACTGCCGGACGACGCGGTCGACTGGAGGAGCGCCATGCGTCGGCGCGCGCTCTCCGCCCGCGCGGCGCTCTCGCGCCACACCTGGGCGCTGGGCCTGATGGACTCGCGCCGCAACCCTGGACCAGCGACGCTGCGCCACCACGACTGGGTGATCGGGTGCCTGCGCGGGGCGGGGTTCTCGATCGCGACGGCGGCCCAGGCGTTCTCGACCCTGGACAGCTACGTCTACGGGTTCGTCCTCCAAGAGGCGAACCTGCCGTTCGACACGGCCGGGGAACTGGAGGACGTGGCGGACACGATCCGCCAACGGCTCCCGGCCGACCGGTACCCCCACCTGACCGAGATGATCACCGACCACGCCCTGCGCCCGGGCTACGCCTACGCCAACGAGTTCGAGACCGGTCTGGACCTGATTCTCGACGGCCTGGAGAGGACCCTCGACGGGCCGGGTGGGCGCTCCGGATCGTGACCCTCCCGCCGTCGCGACGGCGCGGGGCTCGGCCCGTGACATCGTTGACGTCGTTCACGCCGCGGCACCGCGCGGTCGACGATCCCCCTGGGAGGTGGGGGAGGAATCGTCAGGCCCTGGAAGTAGACGGGTTTCCGGGACCCGACGCTGTGGGGTGTCAGGAGTTGGCGTCCACCGTCTTCAGCGAGGTGACGAAGGTGTGCCACTCGGCTGAAGCGAAGGCCAGGTGGCCCAGCTCGGGCTGCTTGGAATCGCGCACGTACGCGCCGGACTCCACATCCGCCACCTCGACGCACTCCTTGCCCGTACCGCTATAGCTACTGGTACGCCAAAGCGCCTGTGTGGGGTCGGCAGCCATCTATCCCGTCTCCTTCAGCAGATCACGGATGAACTCAGTGGAGGCACCTGCATCTAGCGCCATCTCACGGAACCTCGCGGCTGCAAGGGTATACCGCGCTACATCGTTGGCATCCTCCACATACACATCTCCGAAGAGCCCTTCCTGGTAGGCGACCGGAGCATCCTCAGGATCTGGGAACTCAAAGATGGTGAACTGACCTGATTGCCCCGTATACACCCCCTTCGAGAAAGGGACCACCTGGATGGTGATGTTGGGGCTCTGGTCGAGCTCAATCAGCCTGTTGAGCTGGTCTCTGTGCACTTCTTTGTCCAGAACAGTCCGCCGAAGCACAACCTCATCAAGTACCGCAAGCACCTCAGGCGGGCTCTTGCGAGCAAGAATCCCTTGACGCTCTATTCGCACGGACAGTTGCCGCGCCATCTCTCCAACGTCGCCAGTCGCGTGCATGGCTTGAATCGAAGCACGCGCATAGTCCTCCGTCTGGAGCAGGCCAGGCAGCAGGTTCGGCGCGTAGACGCTGATCTTGGCCGCATCGTTCTCCATCACGAAGAAGCTCTCGCCCTGGTACAGGTCCCGGTAGGCCAGCCACCAGCCGCGCTTCCAGGCGTCCTTGCCCAGCTGGAAGAGCGACTCGCGTTCGGGCGAACACACGCCGTACAGCTCCAGCAGCTCGTCCAGGTCGTCGAGGATCAGCCGACTCTCGCCGCGTTCGATGCGGTACAGCTTCGTCTTGTGCCACCCGAGCTGCCCGGCCACGTCCTCAGGACTCATGCGCCGCTCGTCGCGAAGACGCCGTAGCTCGCGCAGTAGGCGCTTCCCCCGCACCGACAGGCTGAGCCGCGTCCTCATAGTCACTCCACTCATGACGTCATCCGTTGTACGTCGGCCCATCTTGCCAGCCTCCAGCCTCATCGCGAGGACTAAAAATGCGACGAACTACTAAAGATCCCTTGCACTTACCGCCTGTAGTGTTGATGATAGAGACCAAGAGCACAGCTCAGGGGCCTTGGCGAAGTTTCCGGCTGCTGTGCCCACAAAAACGGCCCTGGCCGGGTGCGGACACACCTGACCAGGGCCTGAGCCCACAACCTGCAAGGACAGGTGAGGACCTATGTACGAGCGTAGTGCCCCTACGCCCCGGCCCCTCGGCGGCCCGAGCTGCGCCGCTACCTTGGGCGCTTCCCCAACGCGTTGACCTCCGTCAAGGACGCGCGCGACTGGCTGTCCCGCCGCATGAAGCTGTCCCAGATACCCGACTCCTCCGCCCAGGACGCCCTGCTGATCCTGAGTGAACTCGCCACGAACGCCCTGCCGCACTCCCCCACCGGAGCACGCGGCGGGGCGTTCCTCGTCTCGGTGTTCGTCTCCGCCCAGTGCCTGCGCATCTCCGTACGCGGTAGCGGCGACACCCGTTCCCCCGCCCTCCAGGCCGTTTCCGCCGATCCCGAATCCGAGCACGGGCGCGGCCTCTTCCTCATCGATGCCCTGGCCAGTACCTGGGGCGTCGAGAACACCCAGCGCGGCCCAGCGGTCTTCTTCACCATGGAATGGGACTCACAGCAGCCGCCCAAGCCCTCCCGGCAGGCCCAGCTCCCCCGGCAGGCCTCGCGGACCCACCACGGGCACCAGGCCCAGCCGTTCCACCAGCCCTCGACGGTTCCCGCGCCCCGCACGGCGCTTCGGCACCCGGGCGGGTGGTGACCGTGCCCGGCTACGCCCTCTATCCCAGCCGGAAGGTCCAGCGGCTGCGGACCGACTTCCCCGACCACCTCATCTGCGAGTTCCACGACGAGGCGGGACGGCCGGTGTTCGTCGCCACGCTGGCCCGCCGCTGCTGCCCCTGCCCGGCCGACCTGGTCACCGCCACCAGCGTGGCCGACCTGCGCCGCGCCCTGACCCCGGAGCGGAGGACCGCGAGGTGATCACCATGGACAGGCCCCAGCGGCCGAAGGTCTTCCCCCGGTGGTCGAGCCCGGTCACCTGGCCAGAACCCGCTCCCGGCACCACCCCGACGCTCGAACCGAGGACACAGCTCACGGCGCTGCGCCGCCACGGCTGGACGGCCTGGTTCGGCCAGCACACCCGCCAATACTGGGCC
>NZ_ANAX01000066.1:9358-25140 GCF_000341065.1 Nocardiopsis halotolerans DSM 44410
TCTGCGCCGACACCCCCGAGGAACTGCTCCAGGCGATCGCGTCCGTCACCGGACCACCCCGCCCGCGTTCCCCCTGGACGCCGCCCAACTCCTCCGGGCTCCGCTGACGCCAGCCGAACCCGCAGACGACCACGAAGAGAAGCCACATCATGGCCAAGAAGACCAACCCGAGCCGACCACACCGATCAGCCCAACCAAACCGACCTCACGAATCTGCCGAACCGATCGAAGTGGACCGCTCCCTGCGCGGCCACGCCTTCCTCCCGCCGGAACCGGAGCGCGCCAGCGTTCCCGGCGAGTACGGGCAGGACGAAGTGGAGCCGGAGGAAGCGGTGGTGCACTTGCACTACTTCTCCCCCGCCGCCGACTGGTGGATCACCGAACTGTGGCAGGACAGCGAGCAGCCCGGCCGATGGTGGGCCTTCGGGTTCGCCCGCCTGCTCACCGATCCCAACGGCGGCGAGTGGGGCCGCATCGACATGACCCGCCTGGAAACCCTCCGGGTGTCCCGCCCGGGCGGTCCGGTGCGCGTCGTCGAACGTGACCTGGCCTGGCGCCCGGTCGTGGCCCGCGAGTGCGTCCCGGGCCTGCCGTAGCACCAGCTCCCCGAGGACAACGAACGCCGCAGCCCTCCCGGGCTGCGGCGTTCCGCTACGTCAGTGCTGTCCGATGTCCGGAACACCCAGAGCCGCAGAAGCAGCGCGCATATTGTCGGTCAGCACTGGGCCGAGCAGAGCCGTCCCGTAGTTGGACGACTCCCCCAAAGCATGCCACCACTCCTGATATGCCGCCTGGACCTGGGCGCACACCGCTTGGGCCTTGCCGAACTCGCGCATCGCCACCGTGGAGTTACCCGCCTCAGCGGCCTTGCGTGCGGTTTCGGTAAAGTCCTCGATCATGTCATCGGAACTCTCGATGTACCTCTGGCAATGCCACGTCCTGTCGGCACACGCCTCCAGGTAGTCCTCCTCGTCAATGCCCTCAATCGGCCTGGGAGGCATTCCGTCCGCGACCCCGCGCACTGGGATGTCTGGAAAGTCGTTGGGCAACGTGCCGTCCACGCCATCGCGCACGCGAGCCAGAGCAGCCCACTCGGCCAGCTCAGAGGCATCCATCTGCTTGGCTAGGGCCGTGTAGAGTCCGACATACTCCTCAATCGCCGGGAGGTTGCGCTCCGCCATGAGGTTGTCGAGTTCAAAGGAATAGGTGCAGGCCATATCCCAGAAGTCGACGAGCTGCTGCTCGATCGTTTCGATCTCCGTCTGGATCCGCTCCTCAAGCGCCTCCAGGCGCTTCTCAGCCCGTTCCAGTTCGCTGACCCTGCCCGCGAGTTCGGACACCAGTCCCCTTTCCATAGCCATGCTGTGAAGGACAACCCAAAGCTAGCGGGCTGCGAGGACAGGGAAGAAACCGGTTCCACGACCCGGCGTCACCCGAGGAAACCCTCCAGATCGGTCACCGCATCCCGGATCTCCTGGTCCAAGGCTTTGATCTGGCTCAGGATCTCACCGGGAGGCCGCTGTTCGACCTCCTCATAGACGATCTCCTTGTACCGGTTGAGACTGAGGTCGTAGTCCTGCGCGGCGATCTCGTCCCTGGGAACGCAGAAACTCTGCTCGGTACGTGCCCGCCCCAGTTCGCTCGCGGTCCGCTCTCGCCAGCGGGCGAGGACATCGGGAAAGTTGTTGTGCTCATGCTCCTGCGCGCTGAGGGGACCGCCTTCGGGACGCACGCCCAACCGGTCCTCCGGCAACAGGGCCCTGCGGTGGTCGTCCAGGCTCCTACCGTCCGCACGGACGTCGTAGAACCAGACGCGGTCCGTTCCCCCGCTGTCGGTACGGGTGAAGAACAGGACGGCGGTGGACACCTTGTTCTGAGGGCTGAAAAGGCCACTGGGAAGCTTGAGGACACCGTCGAGCCGATGCTCCTCCACCAGCATCCGCCGGATGTTCCTATAAACCTGCCCCCTCTGGACAGGGCCCCGTCGGGGACGAGGCCGCCGGAGTAGGACGGATTGGAGAGGATCAGCGAGTACCGGCCCGCCTCGTGCACATCCTCGGCGCTCTCCGCCAGCGAATCCCCCGAGCGGATGTCCGGGGACTCCACCTCGTGCAGCAGCATGTTCATCACGCCGATGCGGAGCATGGTCGGTTCGAAGTCGTACCCGTGGAACATGGCGCCGTCGAAGTGCCGCCTATCGTCGACGCTCACCAGAGCATCGGAGTACTCCCGCGACACGTAGGCGGCCGACTCCGCCAAGAAACCCGCAGTTCCGCAGACGGGATCGCAGAACACATCCTGAGGACCAGGAGCCATGAGTTCGACGATGAGTCGGATGAGATGGCGTGGGAAACTGTCCCTTCTGCCACGACTTCCCGACCTTGCCGATCATGTACTCATAGAGCGCTCCCCGCACGGCCTTGTCGTTCAACGGCAGGGAGTTCACCATCTGCACCGCACGGTCCAACAGTCCGGGGCTGGGCACCGTGAAACGGGCATCCCGTAGGTGGTGGAGGTGCGTGTCAGCACCTTCACCCAATTCCCGTAGGAAGGGGAAAACCTCGTCCCGAACGGTCGTGTGCATGGCTTCCGGGGACTCGCTCCTGAAGTGACTCCACCGCAGTCGCGACCCCGTGCCCTCGGGAAAGAGCGAGGGCTGCGCATGGCCCCATCAAGCCTGGCGGTCCCTGCGGTCCTGCATCTCGTCCAGACGGCGCAGAAACACCAGGTACGTGACCTGCTCGATCACGTCTCGGGGGTAGGCGCCCTCGGCATCGAAGGCCGCCCACAGGCGGACGACACTGTTCTTCAGTTCCGCGCTGAGCACGAGGGGACCGTACCACCCGGCACCGACGCTCTCAGGCTCGCGAAGCCCAGAGCTTCGCTTTCATGGTTTTCCCAAAGGCACCGCGTGTGTGGTCTGCTGGGAACCATGAACCACGAGAATGGCGAAAGCGCCCCGGAAGAGGCTGCTCAGGCCCTGCTCGACGCGCTCGCCGCCGCAGACATCAAGCGGCTCGTGCGAGCGTCGCGTGAGGGTGACGGGGACGAAGTGGAACAGATACGCCGAAGGTACGTGGACGGGTAGGCCGAACATGGCCACAAGCCCTACGGCGCAAGGCTTCCGTGTTAGTTTCAGGGTCCGAGGAACGTTCCTGCGAGGCCCGATCGGAGAGCCATGGAACTGGAAATGCTCGCCAAGGACGACAAGTCGGCGAACAAGGGTTGCCCCTCCGTCTACCTCAGTGACACGGGCGAGTTCGTCGTCCAGGGCGCCGGGCTCAACGATGCCGACTTCGCGAAGCTGGCCAACCCCCTGCCGGGCGAGACCGCGGTTCGTATCTCCCCCGAGATCGTCCTCGCCGCTGTCGAGCGTTACCAGCGGAGGAACGCGTGACCTCTGAGGACAGTGGATCGCGGCCCGTCAGCGAGGACGAGTTCGACCGCTTCTTCGAGGAATGCCGTTACACGGCCTTCCGTCTGGAGACCCTCCAGGTCTACGACGTCGGCTATGAGGAGGAGGCGTTTCGACGCTTCCTGGCTGGTGGAGAGGTGATCACCACCGACTCCCACGAGGAGTGGGCTCGTCTGGTTGGCAGTGGACGGCAGTTTCGCCGTGTTCACGTGATCACCGAGCCCCTCACGGACTACCTGCGGTTCGAATGCGTGTGGGGCTACCGGTCCAGCGTCAAGGCGGGCGAGGACGTCAACATCCTGCCCGTCAATGAGGGCGTCTGGCCCGAGGGCATCCCACATTCCGACTACTGGCTGTTCGACTCCGAGCAGCTGGTGCGGATGAACTACGCCCCGGACGGCACCATGCTCACTCCCGAGCTGGTGACCGATCCCGAACAGATCGTTCGGGCCAACGCGGTGCGCGACCGGGCACTGCACATGTCCATTCCGTTTTCTGAGTACGAAAAGCGCTTCGACGCTGACATGCGACCCCTGTGACAGACACCGACAACGACAAGACCACAAACACCGTGCAGGGCAACCCTGCGGCCCTGGTTCAGACCAGAGCCGTGCACGGTGACGTCCACATCGTTTCCGGGCTTACCCAGCCGCCCGCCTCCATCCCGCGCCAGCTACCACTGCCCGCCACCGGGTTCGTGGACCGCACGGCACACCTACGTCAGCTGGACGCACTGGCGCGGGAGGCCGGGACGGGTGTCCCGGTCGCCGTACTGGCCGGTCCACCGGGTGTCGGAAAAACCGCCCTCGCCGTCCACTGGGCACACCAGGCACGTGATCGCTTTCCTGACGGCGATCTCTACGCCAACGTCCACGGGCATGTACCCGGCCCCCGCGCGGAAGCCGCCCAGGTCCTCGACGCGATCCTGCGGGCACTCGGTGTCCCTCCCGACCGCATCCCCTTGGATGTGTACGGCCGCTCGGCTCTCTATCGTTCAGAGATCAACGACAAACGCCTCCTGGTCGTCATCGACGACGTGCTCGACGCGGCACAGGTTCGGCCGCTGCTGCCCGCCTCGCCCGGCTGCATGGTCGTGGTGACCAGTCGGAGCACGCTGCCCGGGCTCGTCGCACGCGAGGGTGCACAGAGGTTTCCGCTGGACGTCCTACCGATCGAGGACTCCGTGAGCCTGCTGCGAAGCACGGTCGGAGCGCGGGTGGACTCCGAACCGCGGGCGGCACACGAACTGGCCGAGCACTGCGCCCGCCTTCCTCTGGCGCTCCGGGTGGTCGCCGAGCGGCTCCTGGACCGGTCGGACGCGGCGCTGAGCGATCTGGTGGCCGAACTGGCCACCGAGGAATCCCGTCTGGACGCTCTTGCCGAGGAGGACGAGTTGAGTGATCTGCGCGCTGTGATGACGGCGTCCTATCAGGACCTGCACACCGACACCGCACGCTTCTTCCGGCTCCTGGGCCTCCATCCGGGTCCGGAGTTCTCCCCGGGTGCCGCCGCCGCGCTCACCGACACCTCGTTGCCGGAGACCCGAAGGCTTCTGGATCGCCTGACCCGGGCGAACCTCGTGGAACGGCCACGCGAAGGCCGCTACCGCCTGCACGACCTGGTGCGGCTCTACGCGGTCGAACGGGTCGACGCCGAGGAGGGGAGGAAAGCGAAGAGCGAGGCCGTTGGGCGGGTGGCGCGGTGGTACACGCACGCAGCCGCGCGGGCCCAGCTCGTGGAGCACCCGAACTTCCCGGTCGTTCCCGGGGAGGAGCAGCCCCACGAGCTGCCCGAGTTCGCCTCCGTCCAGAACGCGCTTGCCTGGTTCGAGACCGAGCGCACGAACCTCCTGGCCGTGGCGCGAGCCGCCCAGGAGCGCGGCCACCACGACACCGCCTGGCGGCTGCCCGCGAGCGTCTACGGACTGTTCGAACTGCACCGGCACTGGCACGAGTGGCGCGACCTGCACGCGATCGGGCTGCGGGCGGCCGACGACGCGGATGACGCCTTCGGTTCCGCCCGCAACCACCTGGGTATGGGCGACGCCCAGTGGCTCCTGGGCGACCTCGACGCTGCCGTGCAGCACTACGGGTTCGCCCTGGCGAGCAACCGCCAGGCCGGTGACTCATGGGTGGAGGGTTTCGCGCTGCGCCAACTGGGCGTGGTGGCCTGGCAGCGCGGCGAACGCGGCGACGACACCGTCAAGCACGTGGAACGCGCCATCACGGTCTTCAAGAAGACGGGCGAACAGCGCGGCGAGGCGATGGGCCTGCTGAGCCTGGCTGACTTCGGTGCGGACCTCGGCCGTTGGGACGAAGCCCTCGACCACTGCCGAATGGCGATCACGAAGTTCGAGGCCATCGGCGACGTGTGGACCGTGGCCTGGTCCCGCTGCACCCTGGGACGGGTCCTCACCGGTTCGGGGCACGCCACCGAAGCCGTGGCGGAGTACAGGAAGGCCATCACGGTCTTCGAGGAACGCGACGACGCCGACAGCCGCGCGACGGCCCTGCTCGGCCTGGGCGGTGCCCACGCCGAACAGGGCGACGCGGCCCAGGCACGGGAAGCGCTGGGCGCGGCGCTGGATTACCTGCGCGACCACGACGATCCCCGCGCACGGGAGATCAGTCAACGCCTGGACCACATGACCGCCGACGGCTGAGCACGCCCCGGCCCTCCATCACACCACGTCAACCCGGTACGGTCGTCCTCCCCTGCTCGGATCCTGGTCGGACTCCCCGGAAGGCCTACTGAGATGACTCGCGTCCTGGACGGACTGGAGCAACGCATCGCCGCCGCGCTCCAGGTCGACGGCCGTGCCTCGTGGCGCAGGATCGCCGCGGTGCTCGCCGAACCGGAGCGCACCGTCGCCCGGCGCGGCAACCACCTGCTGGCCTCCGGGGACGTCACCGTCGCCGGGATGCTCCCCCACGCGGACTCCGTGGTGCTGCGGGTCCGCTGCGCGCCCGGTACCGCCCGCACGACCACCGAGGCGCTGGCCCAACGCGCCGACTGCAACTTCGCCTACATGACCACCGGCACCACCGACTGCGTCGCCGAGCTGATGTTCGACGCCGGGATGCTGCCCCAGGTCCTCGGTACCGAGATCCCCGCCACGGTCGGGTTGAAGGCCGCGGTGACCTATCCGGTCCTGCGGTACTTCCGTACCATCCGGGGCTGGCGCTTCGGCCCCCTGACCCCCACCCAGACCGCCGCGCTGACCTCGGAGTACTCACCCGACCACACCGAGTTCCCCGACGGCGACGAACTCACGGCCCAGGACCTGCGGATCGCCGAGGTGCTGGCGGAGAACGGCCGTGCCGGTTTCGAGGAGATCGCCCGCCGCACCGGGGTCTCCGAGACCACGGCGAGCCGCCGCACCGACTGGCTTTTTNACACGTCCACCTGCGCGCCCTGGTGGAACCCGCGCTGGTGGGACTCCCGGTGGAGGCCATGCTCTGGATCCGGGCGGCGCCGAACCGGGTGGACGGGATCGGCCGGGAGCTGGCCGGGACGCGGGAGGTCCGCTACGCCGCCGCGCTGGCGGGCGACCAGCAGATCGTGGCCAACCTGACCCTCCCGGACAGCGCCTCGCTCTACCGGTTCGTCACCGACTCGCCCTGGGCCGCCCGGGTCGAGGGCATCGAGACCACTCTGCTGCTGCACGCCCGCAAACGCGGCGGCAGGATGCTGGCCACGGGCTGAGAGCCCCGGTACCCCGCCTATCCGGCGGCCACCGTCGTCACCGGACGCACGTCCTGTCCCATGCCCGCGCCGATCTCCGGCCGCCGGTCGACGCACCGGGTGCGCTCCTCGAAGGCCTTGGCGTAGCGCAGCAGCGCCGCGTCCCGGTAGTGGTCCACGGACATCTGGAAGCCCACCGGGAGTCCGGACGGGGTGAAACCGGCGGGCATCGCCAGTACCGGCAGGCCGGTGGCGGAGAGCGCGCAGGCCGAGCTCATCCAGTCCAGGTAGGTCTCGGGTTCGACTCCGTTGATCGCGGAGGGGTAGCGCAGCCGCGCGTCGAAGGGCAGTACCTGCGCGGCCGGGCTGAGGAGGAGGTCGTAACGCGCGTGGAACTCCCGGACGGCGGCGGCCAGCCGGGTGCGCGCGGCGGTGGCGTCGATGATCCGCTGGGCGGTCAGCTCCCAACCGGACTCCACGTTCCAGACCACCTCGGGCTTGACGAGGGCGCGGTGCTCGCGCACGAGCGGGCCGAGGTTGGTGGCGAAGTCGAGGGCACGGGTGACGCGGAAGACCTCGTCGGCTCCGGTGAGGTCCGGGGCGGCCTCCTCCACGATCGCCCCGGCCTCCTCGAAGACGCGCAGCCGACTGGTCAGCACCTCCAGGACCCCGGGTTCCACGGGGATCCCGAGTCCGAGGTCGGGGCTCCAGCCGATCCGCACCCCGCGCAGGTCCCCGTGCACCGGGCCGGAGAAGTCGGCGCCCGTCAGCGGGGCCGGGGGCTGGACCCGGGCCGACGGTCCGGCGACCGCGGACATGAACAGGGCGATGTCGGACACCTCGCGGGCCATCGGGCCGGTGCGGCCGAGCCAGGCCCAGTCGTTGTCCGCCGAGGGGAAAGGGATCACACCGTGGGACGGGCGGAAGCCCACCACGTTGCAGAACGACGCCGGAATGCGCAGCGAGCCGCCCATGTCCGATCCCTCTCCCAGCGGCTGGACACCGGCGGCGACGGCCGCGGCCACCCCGCCGGAGGACCCTCCCGCGCTGAGCGCGGGGGCGTAGGGGTTCGTGGTGGTGCCGAAGACCTCGTTGAAGGTGTGCGACCCGGCTCCGAACTCGGGAACGTTCGACTTCCCCGTGGCGATGACGCCCGCGCCGCGCAACCGGGCGATGATCGGGTCGTCCTCGGGGGACACGTGGTCGGCGAGGACCCGTGAGCCGTTGGTACCGCGCATCCCGGCGACGGCGTGGGTGTCCTTGTGGGTCATCGGCAGTCCGTGCAGGGGCGGGAGTTCGGCTCCGGAGACGGTGAGCCGGTCGGCGGCGTCGGCCGCCGCGCGGGCCCGCTCCGGTTCCACGGTGACCACGGCGTTGACGGCCGGGTTCACCTCCTCGATCCGCTCCAGGTGCGCGGTGACGGCCTCCCGCGCGGAGAGTTCCCGACGGCGGATCGCGTCGACCAGTGCCGTCGCCGTCATCTGCTGGATGTCGTTCATGGACCGTTCTCCGTCTTCCTCACCGTTCCGGCCTCTCCCGGACTGCCGCGCCCAAGTCTCCGACGCGGCGGGGCGTCGCGGAACAGTGCCCGGGTGATGCAGCGCACTTTGGGGGAAACGGCCATTTTTATGTCGTTTTTTCCCAGGTATTGCCACCTGCTGCGCGCCTACCCGAGGGTGGTCGAAATCAGGGCCGGAGAGTGTCCCCCGTCACACATGAGAAGGAGCGTTCGAAGCCATGGCATCCCTGGAACAGGCGCCGCCGAGCGCCGACGGACCCACCGACATCCTGGCGGTCGCCAACTCCCCGGTGATCTGGCTGTGCGCGCTCGGCGTCTTCGCCGCCATCTTCGTCCAGAGCCTCGTCTACATGCGGGCCGCCCGCACCGCCGGGCCCGAGGTCGGGATGAGCCGGGCCGACCTCAGGAACGCCTACCGCGCCGGTGCCGTGGCCTCGATCGGCCCCTCGCTCGCCGTCGTCCTGGTGGCCGTCGCCCTGCTGGCGCTCTTCGGCACGCCCGCCGTGCTCGTGCGCGTCGGGCTGATCGGGTCGGCCAGCACCGAGGTCGCGTCGGCCGGTATCGCGACGGGCACCGTCGGAGTGACCCTGGGCGGACCCGGCTACGACCCGTCCGTCTTCGCCCTGGCCTTCATCGCCATGAGTCTGTCCGGCGGTATGTGGATGCTCGCCACCCTGCTGCTCACCCCCTGCTCAAACGCGGCGGGAAGAAGCTGGGGGCGGTGAACCCCGCCGTCATGGCGATCATCCCGTGCGCCGCCCTGTTCGGGGCGTTCAGCATGCTGGCGGTCACCGAGACGCCCAAGTCCGGCGTCCACGCGGTCACCGTCGTCGTCTCCGCCGCCGTCATGGCCGGATGCCTGTACCTCGCCAGGCTCCTCGGTGCGCGTTGGCTGAAGGAGTGGGCCCTCGGCTTCTCCATCGTCGCGGCCCTGGCGGTCGCCTACCTGCTCCACGCAGCGTGAACCCCGGGAACGGAGAAGGAGAGAGTATGAGCGCGGACACCCCTCGGCGGGCCGAGGCCGAAATGGCGAGATTCGAGAACACGACGTCCCGGTGGGGCCGGTTGACCATGCTCGTCGGCCTGACCCTCTCCCTGGCCGGACCCGCCTACCTGGTCGTGTTCGGCGGACTCGACCTCGACGCGGCCCGGATCTGGGTGGCGTTCATCGCCGTCGCCGCCACGTTCGGCGTGTTCTGGGTCCTGGAACCGCTGACCTACTTCCCCGTCCTCGGACCGGCCGCGATGTACCAGGCCTTCATGGTCGGCAACATCTCCAACAAACTGCTGCCCGCGGCGGTCGTCGCCCAGGCCAGCGTGAACGCCGGACCGGGGACGCGCCGAGGCGACCTGACCGCGGTTCTGGCCATCTGCGGCGCCGCGACCGTGCACCTGACCTCCCTCCTGCTCGGCGTGGGGCTGCTGGGCACCTGGTTGGTCTCCGCGCTGCCGCCCGCGCTGATCGAGGTGGCCCGGCTGTACATCCTCCCCGCCGTCATGGGGGCGGTGCTGGTGCAGTGCTTCGTCACCATGCGCCAGCCCCGGACCGCCGCCATCGCCGTCGCGACCGCGTTGGGGATCCAGTTCGCGTTGGTTCCCACCGTCCCGGGACTGGCCCCGTTCTCCACCGCCCTGTGCGTGGTGGTGACGATGGTCCTGGCCTGGTTCCTGCGGGGCCGCCGTGTCGTCCACGAGGTCCCGGGGCAGGACGAGGCCACCGCCCCCGCCTCCCCCGCGGAGCCCCACGGCTCCCGGGACACCACTCCCTCGAAGGAAGGCCGCTGAATGACCACCCCACCCGAGACCGCTCCCGGCTCCCTCATGGCCGGTCTGGACACCGAACGCATGCACCGGATCTACCGGCACCTGCACGCCCACCCCGAACTGTCCATGCGCGAACACGCCACCGCCGACTTCGTCGCCGCCGAACTGGACGACCTCGGCGTCGAACACTTCCGCTGCGGAGGCACCGGGGTGGTCGGCGTCGTCCGCAACGGCGAGGGCCCGGTGGTGGCCTTCCGCGCCGACACCGACGGGCTGCCCATCGCCGAGGACACCGGACTGGACTACGCCAGCACGGCCACCGGCACCCTCTCCGACGGCACCGTGGTGCCCGTGATGCACGGCTGCGGGCACGACACCCACGTCACGTCCCTGCTCACGGCCGCACGAGTGCTGCTGGCGCGTACCGACGCGTGGAGCGGGACGCTGGTCCTGGTGTTCCAGCCGGGGGAGGAGACCGCGGAGGGCGCGCGGGCGATGGTCGACGACGGCCTGTGGGAGCGCGCGCCGCGCCCCGACGTCGTCCTGGGCCAACACGTGATGCCGTTGCGGGCGGGAACGGTGACGCTCAGCCACGGCACCGCGATGGCCATGGCCGACGCGCTGCGGGTGACCCTGTACGGCAGGCAGTCCCACGGTTCACAGCCCCAGTCATCGATCGACCCGATCGTGCTCGGCGCGCACGTGGTCGCCCGGTTGCAGACGATCGCCTCCCGCGAGCTGGACCCGCGTTCCCCCGCCGTGGTCACCGTCGGGACCTTCCACGCCGGGTTGAAGGAGAACATCATCCCGGACCGGGCGGAGTTCACCCTGAACATCCGTACGTTCGAGCAGCCGGTGCGCGACCGGGTGCTCGCCGCGGTGCGGCGGATCATCACCGGCGAGGCGGCCGTCTCCGGCGCCCCGGAACCGCTGATCGAGGAGGTCTACACCTTCCCGCGCTGCCACAACGACCCGACCGCGACCGCGCGCGTCGAGTCGGCGCTGCGTGCCGAACTCGGGGAGGACAACGTGGTCGTCGACGCTCCGGTGATGGGCAGCGAGGACTTCGGGCACCTCGCGGAGTCCATCGGCGTGCCCTCCGTCTACTGGATGTTCGGCGGGTTCGATCCGGACGCCGGGGAGCCCCCGGTGAACCACTCCCCGTACTTCGGCCCGGTCATGGAACCGACGCTGACCACCGGGAGCCGGGCCGCGGTCACCGGGATCCTGGCCTACCTGGGAGGGGGCGCCACCGGCACCGACGAGTGAACCGGGGTGGCGCGGCGCCGACGTGTCCGGCGAGGTGGACCGCGCCGTCCCGGCCCTCCGGCGCACGGGCGGTCACCGCTCGACGTGGGCGGCGAGGTTGGCCAGGGTCGAGGTGAAGGCCGCCTCGTGGTCGGACTGGGAGATGCCCGGGGGCACGTCGGTGGCCTCGACGGTCACCAACGTGCCCTCCGGCTGCTCGGTGAGCCGCCAGGTCATCGTCATGGTCCCCGCGAATTCGGGGTCGGGAGAATCGAAGACGATCCGCTGCACGACGCGCTCACGGGGCACCAGCTCGGTGAACCCGACCTCGCTGACGTCCTCCGCCTCCGAGGTCTTGCCGTGTCCGGCCGCGGGATCGAGGTAGGTCAGCACCATGCGGAACCCGCCTCCGGGCCGCGGGTCGAAGCGGTCGATCCGGCCGCTCATCCCCTCCGGCGGCAGCCAGGCCGCGAGGGCGTCCGGCTCGGTCATCGCCGCGTAGACCGCCGCCGCGGACGCCCGAACGGTCCTGCTTCCCCGGTCGACGCGCTGTTCCGCCTGGCCCATGGCCGTCACCCTTCCCCGAACGTGTCCAACGTGTGCGAATTCGGTGCCGTGACCGAAGACGCCCACCGCTCCGCCGCCACACAGGATCAGCGCGGGTCGGACCCCTCGTGTTCACCCATGCGACGGTTGTGTCCAGCACGCTAACGGACACCGCCGACGGACGGCGGGCACGCGGACCGGCCCGGTGCCGTCCGGCGTGGTGGGGGCGGGCCCTCGGCGGGACGTCCGTCACGTGCGCGGGCCCGGTCACTAACGGGGACGGCGGCCCTGGACCGAGTAGAGCGCGCACGAGGAGGCGCGGAAGGAGGGGTCGGCCAGGAGCGCGCGCACGTCGGCGAGCTTCTCGTCGGTCATCCCCTCGCGCACGAACGCGTCGCGCAGGTGGCGGGTGTGGTGCGCGATCAGGTGCACGCCGGGGGACCGTGCCTCCCACAGCTCCAGCCGGGGCCGGGGGTCGACGTCGACCAGCCCCGCGCGGCGCATCGCCTCGGCGGCGTTGCGTCCCCACGCCGGGTCGGCACCGGCGCGGATCATCAACCGGGTCTTGGCCTCCTGGAACTCCTCGTAGAGCTTCCGGGACTCGGCGTCGGGCATGAGCAGCGCCGGACCGTAGGTGATGTCGAACTCGTCGAGCTGGAGCACCCCGCCGGGCTTGAGCGCCCGCACCAGGCGGTCCAGGACGGCGATCCGCTCCGGCAGGTGCAGCAGGACCAACCGGGAGTGGACGAGGTCGAAGGCGGCCTCGGGAAGCGGATCGCGGACGACGTCGTGCCGGAGCACCTCCACCCCCTCGGCTGCCGGGATCCGTTCGGGTTTGATGTCGGTGGCCAGCACTCTCCCGCCCGGGGCGACCCGGTCGGCCAGCCAGAGCGCGACGCTGCCGCCCCCGGCACCCACCTCCAGGCAGTTCCACCCGGGGCCGACACCCGTCTGCTCCAGGCGTTCGGTGGTCATCGGGTCGTAGGCGGCCGCCAGGAAGCGGTGCTGGTCGAAGGCGTGCTCGCTGTGGTTGTCGAAGACGTAGCGCTGGTCCTCGACGGCGGTGTCGGTCACCGGGGTCTCCTTCGGTGTCGTGTGGTCAGTGGTGCGCGCCCACGGCCTCCGCCGCGACACGGGAGAGGATGGACGCGCACACCTTCCCGGTCGGGCCGAGCGGCAGCTCGGGCAGGACGACCACGTGTTCGGGGAGTTTGCGCGTGTCCAGGCCGCGTTCGTCGCGCAGGAAGGCGATGAGCTCTCCCGGGGTGGGCACGGCGGCTCCCGCCGCCGGGGACACGCAGGCGCACACGCGCTCGCCCAGGTCGGGGTCGGGCACGGGAACGCAGTGGGCCTCCGCGAGGGAGGGGTGGGCGCCGAGCTCACGCTCCACCTCGGCCGGGAAGATGTTGACGCCGCCCCGGATCACCGTCCGGCGCAGGCGGTCCACCACGTGCAGCGCGCCGTCGGGGTCGAAGCGGCCCAGGTCCCCGGTGCGCACCCAGCCGCCCGGGGCCCGGCGCTCGGCGTCCAGGTCGGGCGCGGCGACGTGGCACAGGGGCGTCATCGGTCCCAGGGCCCAGATCTCGCCGGTCTCCCCCGCCGGGACCGGCCGTCCTCCGGGATCGCGAACGCTCAGTTCGGCCACGTCGGAGGCCGGGTACCCGGCCATGCCGGGCCTCCAGTCGCGGGGGCGGCGCGCAGTGTGGCAGTTGACCCCGTCGGTGGAGCCGTAGACGTTGACCACGGGCCTGCCGAAGCGCTCCACGCAGGCGTCGTGGACCTCCTGGTGCAGCGGTGCCCCGCTGGCCACCACCGTCCGCAGGGACGAGGTGTCCGCCCGTTCGGGCAGCGCGGCGACGCGGCGCAGCATCGTGGGCACCCCGACCAGGTGTGTGGGGCGGTGCCGCTCGACGGCCCGCAGCGCGGCGGCCGGATCGAAGCGGGACAGCACCACCAGGGTTCCGCCGTGCCGGGCCAGGGTCACCGGAACCCCGCAGGAACCGAAGGACGAGGCCAGCGAGACCAGGACCAGGTTGCGCATGGGCCCGGGTCCGGTGTGCAGCGCCGCCACGTAGTTGCCCCGGCCGCCCGCCATGGCGTTGTGCGTGTAGGCGACCATCCCGGGTTCGCCCTCGGAACCGGAGGAGACCAGGATGCGGGCCGGGGCCTCGGGGTCGGGCCGCGCCGGACGCCAGTCCCGGACCGCCCCGGGGTCGGGTCGGTCCAGGCTGGTCGCCCCGGGGCGGGCCGGGCCGAACGTCCACACCCGGGACAGGTGCGGCAGTTCCGTCCGCCGGATCCCCTCCACCCTGTCCGGGGTGGTGATGAGGGCGGCGGCGCGGGAGCGGGACAGCAGGCTGCGCACGTCGGCCTCGGAACGCCCGTCGGGCACGGGCAGGGAGACCGCGCCGACGGCGGCGACGGCGAGTTCGGCCACGGCCGCGTCCCGTCCGTTGGGCAGCAGGATCCCGACGACGTCGTGCTCTCCCGTCCCCTCGGCGGCCAGCGCGGCGGCGGCGCCGCGCACCCGGGCGTCCAGTCCGGCGTAGTCGAGGGTTCCGTGCTCGTCGATGACGGCCGCCCGGTCGGGGTGGTTTCGAGCGTGGTCGTGGAAGAGGGCGTACAGGTCCCGGTCCGGGCACCAGCCGAGGGCGGTCCACCGCGCGCGCAGCTCGGGCGGGACGAGGTCGGGCAGCGCCAGTCCGTTGGACGAGGTCCAGGTCATCGTGCCTCCGGGAGCGTGTGTGCGGCCAGGGGCGCGCCGACCCGCGCGGCGGCGGGCGCGAAGGACCACGGGGCCCGGACGCAGGACGCGCCGTCGACCGTGTCGAACGCGGCCGCGAACTCCGGTGCGGCGGCCATCGCCACCAGGTCCTCCGACGGGGCCGGGCCTCCCCGCTCCCCGGACGCGGTACCGCGTCCGGCGCGGCGCAGCAGCCGGGCCGCGTCCGCCAGGGCGGTCCGGGCGTGCGCCCCCGAGCCCGTGCGGACACGGGACAGCAGCGCGGCCAGAGCCCCCTCGGCGGCGAGGATCCCGCCGAGTACGTCGGTGAGGGTCAGCAGGGACGGTGAGGGGTCCTCCCCCGGTCCGGCCAGGAGACCGGCCACCCCGCCGTGCGCCTGGACCAGGTAGTCGGTGGCCAGCGCGCCGGGTTCGGGGGCCGCCTCGCCCCACCCGTCGGCGTGGACGTGGACCAGGCCCGGGGCGTCCCCGGCGAGGTCGTCGGGGCCCAGCCCGAACCGCTCGGCGCGGCCGGGCGGCCAGTTGTACAGCAGGACGTCGGCCGTGGCGGCCAACTCCCGTGCGGCGCGGCGCCCCGAGGGCGTCTTGAGGTCGGCCTCGACCGCGTCCTTGCCCCGGTTCAGGGCGAGGAACCTCGCGGAGCACTCCCCCGCCAGCGGCGGCACCCCGCGCATCGGGTCGCCGCCCGGGGGTTCGACGCGCACCACCTCGGCGCCCAGCATGGCGAGCAGCAGTCCGGCGAGCGGTCCCTGCACCCGGTTGGTGGCCTCCACCACCCGTACCCCGGCCAGGGGCGCGATGGCGCCGGGGCCCAGCGGCGGCGGTCCGGCGGCCGGGCCCCCGGTGCCGCCCGCGGGCCGCAG
>NZ_ANAX01000067.1:0-21026 GCF_000341065.1 Nocardiopsis halotolerans DSM 44410
TCCGGTTCCCACGCGGCTTCGGCGGTGCGGACCAGGGCGACGCTCACGCCCGCGTTCCGGGCGGCCGAACGCACCCGGGCGAGGTCCACGGCGGCGATCGCCGCGGGCAGTTCGGGCGGCAGCGGGCACACCGCGGTGGCGAAACGCCCCTGGAAGGGCGGCCATCCGGCGGCGATCGCGGCCGGGGCGGCCCCCAGTCCGGTCCAGAACCGCAGCCAGGCCTCGGCGTCCAGGGTCTCGATCTCGAAGCGCGCTCCGTCCGCGGAGCGGAACGGCGGGGCGGTCTCCCGCCCGGACCGCCGCGCGTCGGCACCCGCGCCCCCGTGGACACCGGGCTCCCGACCGGACGCCGTGGCCGCCGCGACATGGGGGCCCGCCGCGAGCAGGGCGGCCTGGGCCGCCGAGACGGACCCGACCAACGCCGGTCCGCCGCGCGCCAGGGCCAGCGCGGAGGCCGCCACCGACTGCGCGGCGAGCACCCCCGCGCACACCGACGCATAGTCCACACCGAGGAACCGCGGGCCGCCACGGGCGCGCCCGTGCAGATGCGCCAGCCCGCACGCGGCCTGCACGTCGCGCTCCCCCTCCAGGGGCGTCCCCACCGGACCGGACCAGCTGATCGCGCAGCCGACCGGTACCGGAAGCGCGCGGGTCCCCTCCCCCTCGGGGACGCTGACCAGACCGACCCACCCGGCCGGGGCGTCCGGCGGCGGGGAACCATCCGCCCTGGAGACGGCACAGCCGAGCGCCCGCAGGCGCGCCACCGCGATCCGCAACGCGGTCGAGTCGCCCACCGAGTGGACGACGGCCCCGGCCAACGGCGGCACGGCCACGTCCACCGTTCGCCGCGTCACGTCCACCGGCCCGTCCCGCAGGTGTCGGGGCGCAGTCCCAACTGGTCACGCAGCGCGGTACGGCGAACCTTGCCGGTGTCGGTGCGCGGCAGCTCGTCCCAGGTCATCACCACCGGGTCTGCGAGCTCGGGCAGGTCGGCGACGGCGTCGCGCCACGCGAGGACGTCCAGTCCTCCGTTCCCGGTCACCACGACCGGCACCGGAGGGCCGTCCGGAACGCTCAGGACGACGCACTCCAGCACCTCGGGCAGACGGTCGTCCACGACGTCCTCGACCTCCAGGCAGCCGCCCTCACGCAGGGCGTCCACCTCGCGGTCCACCAACCGCACCCCGCCGGTGCGGGTGATGACCCCGATGTCGCCGGTGTTCCACCACTCCCCCACCAGCTTGGAGCGCCAGCGGCCCTCCTCGCCGACGTAGCCCAGGCACAGGGCCTCGGTCTGGCAGAACAGCAGACCGGGAGCCCCCGCCGGGACGGGGCGCATGGTCCGCGGGTCGACCGCGCGCAGCCGGGTGCGGGTGGGCACCGGATGGCCCAGGTGACGGGTGGTGGGGTGGCGTTCGCGTGCGGCGGCCATCGCCCGCCGGGTGAGGAACCGGAAGGTCAGCGGCCCGGTCTCGGTCTGACCCCAGCCCTGCATCCACACCGGACGCCGGTGCCCGGTGGCGTCGAGGAAGGTGCGCACGGTCGGCGGGTGCACGGCGTCGAAGGTGCTGACGTAGAGCCGCACCCGGTCGAACGGGGACTTCTCCTCGGCCGCCCGGTGCTGCCAGCGCACGAAGGTGGCGGGAGAGGCCTCCAGGGTCGTGGGGCGGTGCCGGTCCAGGTGGGGGCCGGCCTCGTCCCAGTCCTCGCTGGTGACGGCCGACAACGCGCCCGGGGCCAACCACAGCACGCCCGCGGTCCAGGCGAGCGCGCGGCCGTGCGCGAAGGAGAGCGCCGAGGTCACCGTGTCGCTGGGGCGGCTGCCCAGCACGGGCCAGCGGTGCGACTCGAACCCGGCCAGGCGGCGCATGATCGTGTGGGTGGAGTGCGTGACCAGCTTGGGAACCCCGGTGGTACCGGAGGTGTGCATGACCGCCAGCGGAGCGTCCAGGTGCGGCCTGCGCGGCGGCGGGGCGGAGGCGCCGCGCACGTCGTCCGGGCGCAGGACGTGCCCGGAGGGACCGCCGGTTCCGGCCGCGCCGTCCACGACCAGGGTGCGGGTGGCGTGCACCGTGGGGTCGGCCCCCGCGTCCCGGGCCGCCGCCAGCAGCGCCGCGTCGGTGACCAGCAGCGCCGGGTCCAGCCGCTTGAGCAGGACCTCCAGGGTCTCAGGCTCCAGGCGGGCCGACAGCGACGCGGGTACCGCGCCCAAGCGGGCCGCGGCGCAGTTGAGCAGCACGTAGTCCCAGTGGTTGCGCTTGGCGATCGCCACGCGGTCACCGGGCCGCACACCGGCCGCGGCGAACCATCCGGCGACCTCGCGCACCAGCGCCCCGACCCCGGGCACGTCCAGTTCGGTGCCCAGGCCGGGGGCGATGTCCAGGGGCCTGCTCAGGTGCACGGCGGTGTCGGCGCCGCGCGCGGCCACGTCGTCGAAGAGGGTGCCCAGGTGGATGGGCTTGGTGAACAGGGTCATCAGTCTTCCAGGGAGGTCGGAACGGGGGTCGCGGTCCTCGGGGTGAGGAACGCGAGGATCCGCTCGGCGGCCGTCGTGGCGGAGGAGACCGCTCCCTCGCTGCACGGGCGCAGCGCGATCCAGTCCCCGGCGTAGTCCACGGCCGCGGGCGGGCGGACGGTGAAGGCGGCGCGTGTCCGCAGCGCGCTGGGGCCGGCGGCGGGCAGGCCGTGGTGGAAGCGGTGGACGTGGACGGCCTCGATCCGCTCGGACAGTCCGGGCAGCAGGGGTTCGGCCCGTGCGGTGAGCCGGTCGGCCACCTCGTCGTCGGGAGCGTCGAGGAGGTCGGCGGCGGCCCCGGGCGAGGCGATCAGGGAGACCAGCCCCCTCCCCGCGCTGACCCGTCCCGGGTGCTTGTTGTGGTCGACGGTGACCACGTTGAGCACCGGGTCCTCCACGGCGGGGACCAGGGTGGCGAAGCCGCCGCGCGCCCCGGCTGGTTCCATGGGGCGGTCCAGGACCAGGGAGAGGCGGAGCATCGGCACGTACTCGCACGCCTGGAGGTGGGCGCGCTCGATGCCGGGCGCGTCGGGGCGCAGCCGCGCCGCGACCGGGGCGGGGACCGCCAGCACGGCCGCGCGTGCGGTGACCGCGCCCGCCGGGGAGTCCAGCCTGACCCCGTCCACCTCGACGGCCACACCGGTCACCGGGTGACCGGTGACCACGTCGAGCCGGTCGGCCAGGGCCCGCGCGAAGGTGTCCATGCCGTCGCGGTAGGTGCGCCAGTGGGCGGTGCTGCCCGCGGAGGCCAGGTGCGCGGCGAAGGGCGCGGCGGCCGTCCGCTCGGGGTCCCAACCGAAGAATCCGGAGGCCAGCGGTCCGAGCAGCCGGTCGCGCAGCTCCGGATGGTAGGAGCTGAGCAGTTCGGCGAGGGTGCGCGCGCCCAGCGGTGAGCGCTCGGGGCGTTCGGGGTCCAGCCCGGCGCGTGCCAGTTCGGTCTGGAGGCGCAGCAGGTCGACCCGCGCGCGGGGGGACAGCCCGGCGCCCGTGAGCAGACCCAGGGGGCGGCCCACGTGCGGTCGGACCCGGCCGCCGCGCCACGCGGCCAGGGCGCCGCGCACGCGGGGCACCGCACCCGGGTCGTCGTCCAGGCCCAGGTCGCGGATCAGCTTCCAGGTGGCCGGGTAGGCGGCGGCCGGGGGCAGCATCTCCGCGCCGGTGTCGATGAGGCAGCCGTGTTCGCGCAGGGTGCGCATCCGTCCGCCCACGGCGTCGGCGGCCTCCAGGACCCGCACCGAGCACCCCGCCCGGGTCAGCGCGTGGGCCGTGGCCAGTCCGGCGGGACCGGCACCGACCACGGCGACGTCGAGGTCCCCGCTCATACGGCGGCTCCCAGGAGGAGGGGAGCGAGCAGGTTCGCGGCGATCAGGATGACCACGGTGACCCGGTGGGTGTGGATGGCCAGGCGCCGGGCGCGCAGGATGTCGCCCATGACGAAGCCGATCACCAGCTGGGCCACCCGCATCAGGAAGACGGGGGCGAGGACGACGGGGAACCACCAGGGTGAGATCCCGGCCAGGGTCGAACCGGTGATGAGCAGGCTCTCGGCCGCGGTCGCCGCGATGATGAAGGTGGCGTTGAGTCGCCGGGGCACCAGCGCGGCGACGGTGATCCGCCCGGCGGCGCGGTCGCCGTCGGCGTCGTTGGTGTTGGAGTACAGGCCGAACAGCATGGGGCCGAACCCGAACAGCAGCGCCTGGACCACGACGAAGCCGTTCAGCTCCCCGGTGAGCAGCCCGTAGGGCGCCAGGACCCAGCCCACGCCCAGGCCGATCAGGAAGACCTCCTGGAAGCCCCGGTAGCTGATCTTGAGTCCCCAGGAGTACTGGACCGAGGCCACGACGCACAGGGTGGCCACGGCGACCGCCCACACGGGCTGGTGCGGGGCGGCCACGATGACCAGGGCCCACAGCACCGCGCTCAGCGCGGTCGCCGCCCAGGCGAAGCGCAGGGCCTGAGGTTCGGTGAGCGTCCCGGCGACGAGGGGTTTGCGGGCCAGCCTGCGGCGGGCCGCGTCCNCGGTACCCGGTGACGTCGTCGAAGGCGACCATCGCGGCCACCACGGCCACCTCGGCGAGCAGGATGAGGGCGAGCAGCCCCAGGGTGCCCGGCTGCCAGCGCAGCGCGGGCGCCAGCATGGCCAGCACCAGGGGCAGGCCGATGTAGTAGTCGACGATGTCGAGCTTGGCCAGCCGCGCGTAGGCGGCCAGGGAGCCGCGCGCGGGAGCGGTGGTGGGCTCGTGTCCGGCGAGGTCGGTCATCTATCTGTCCGTCCTTCTACGGTCGGCGCTGTCGGCGAACGCGCACACGGTGTCGGCGATGTGCTCCACCTGACCGTCGTCCAGGTGCGGGTACAGCGGCAGGGAGATGTTGCGCCGGGCCGCCGACTCCGCGTTCGGCCAGTGCGCGCCTGGTGGGGCGTGCGGGGCGAACGCGGGCTGCGCGGGCAGCGTCCGCGGGTAGTACACGTGGGTGTCGACCCCGTGTGCGGCCAGGTGGGCGCGGAGTTCGTCGCGCCGCTCGGCCAGGAGTGTGTAGACGTAGTGGCAGCGCCCGTCTCCGCCGACGGGCGGTGCCGTGATCCCGGCCTCGGCCAGCGGCGCGAACCGGGTGGAGTAGTAGGTGGAGATCTCGGCCCGGCGCGCCAGGCGGGCGTCCAGCCCGTCCAGCCGGTACAGCTGGAAACCGGCCATCACCTCGTCGAAGCGGCTGGTGGAGCCGACGCGGTGGTGGAGGAAGCGGTGGACGCCGTCCTGGCCGTGGTTGCGCAGCATGCGCACCCGTGTGGCGAGTTCGGTGTCCCCGGTGATCACCACGCCGCCCTCGCCGGGCATGCCGAAGGTCTTGACCTGGACGAACGAGTAGACCCCGGCGTCGCCCCACAGTCCCGCGGGACGTCCCCCGAGGGTTCCGCCCTGGGCCAGCGCGGAGTCCTCGACCAGGCGCAGCCCGCGCCGGGTGGCCAGGTCGCGGAACCGGGGCATGTCGGCCATCACCGAGAACACGTGCGCGGGCATCAGGGCACGGGTGTTCGCGGTGACGGCCGCCTCGGCCGCGTCCGGGTCCATGGTCAGCGCGGCCGGGTCGACGTCGGCGAAGACCGGGCGTGCTCCGCACCCGATGACGGTGCTCGCCAGAGGCGCGCAGCCGAAGGCCGGGACCACCACCTCGTCGCCGGGGCCGATCTCCATCGCGGCCAGGATGAGGGTGAGCGCCGAGGTCCCGCTGGAGCAGGCGACGACGTCGGACGCGGCGAGGCGGTCGCGCAGCGCGTGCTCGAGGCGTTCGGTGCGCTCACCGAGGATGAACTTCTGCGCGGTGGCCGTCCCGGTCGCGTGGACGGCCTCCAGCAGGGCGTCGCGGTCGGCGTCGAACAGGTCCGGCGCGAAGAAGGGGATGCTCCGCGTGGTCGTCGTGCTCATCCGCGCCTCCCCGTGTGGAAGTCCTCGATCTCGTCGCAGACCCGGTCCACCTGCGCTTCGGTCAGGTCGGCGTGGAGCGGCAGCGCGACCGCCGCCTCGCAGGCCGCCTCGGCGCGCGGGAAGTCGCCCCGCGCGTGTCCCAGGTGGGCGAAGCAGGGCTGGAGGTGCAGCGGGACGGGGTAGTAGGTCTCGGTCCCGATCCCCGCCGCGGCCAGGTGGGCGACCAGGCCGTCGCGGTCCTCGACCTCGATGAGGTGGACGTAGACGACCCGTCCGCCGCCCGGGTGCGGGGCCGCGCCGCTGGGCACGGCGCGGACGCCGGGCGTGTTCCGCAGGCGGGCGTCGTAGCGCGCGGACAGTTCGGCGCGGCGGGCGATGTCGGTGTCGAGCCGGGAGAGCTTGGCCAGCAGCACGGCGGCCTGGAGGTCGTCCATCTTGCTGTTGCAGCCCGCGACGACCGTGGGGTTGTTGATGCCGGGGAAGGCGTCCAGGGTCCGCCCGGAGCGGCCGTGGTGGCGCAGTGCCCGAGCGGTCTCGGCTAGGCGCGCGTCGTCGGTGAGCAGGGCTCCCGCGTCGCCGATGGCGCCGAGCGTCTTGGCGGGGAAGAACGACAGCACCCCTCCGGCGCCGAGCAGTCCGGCGTGCGTTCCGCGCAGCCGCATGCCGATCGCCTCGGCGCTGTCCTCCAGCACCGTCAGGCCGTGCCGTCGGGCGACCTCGTGCACGCCCTCCATGTCGGCCAGGCGGTCGAAGAGGTGCACGGGCATGACCATCCGGGTGCGGGGGGTGACGGCCGCCTCCACCGACGCCGGGTCGATGCCGTACCCGTGCTCCTCGATGTCGGCGAAGACCGGGACGCCCCCGGCGAGCACGACCGAACTGGCCGTGGCGACGAAGGTGTAGGCGGGGACGATCACCTCGTCGCCGGGGCGCAGTCCGGCGGCGCGCAGCAGGAGCACCAGCGCGTCGGTTCCGGAATTGACGCCGACCACGTGGCGCGCACCGGTCCACCGGGCCAGTTCACGCTCGAACTCGGCGACCATGGAGCCGTGCGAGTACTTTCCCCGGTCCATGACACGAAGACAGTTACCGCGTATTTCCGGCCACAGTTTACTGAAGGTCTCGGACTGGTCGAAGAAGGGGATGGGAAAGCGCGTTCTCCCCGTGGGTTCGACCTCGGGAGGCGAAAGCGTTCTCTTCACGTTTCTACGTTTCTACGCTGTGGAGGGGCCGGGGAGCGGGCCCCGGCCACGGCCGTTCGGCCGTGACCGGGGGGAGGGGGTCAGGCTCCGAGGAGGGGGATGTCGTTGCGGCCGAGGTGGTAGTCACGGACCGCGCTGACCAGCTCGGCCGTGGACAGCTTGCCGCTGCCGTCGGTGTCCAGCTCGGAGAAGGCGCGGTCGGCGGCGGCGCCCTCCAGGCCGATGGCGGCGAACCACTTCTGCATCTCTTCCGGACTGATCTCACCGTCGCCGCTGACGTCCAGCACGTCGACGATGGCCTGGATCGTCGGCTGGACGACGGAGGCGAAGCCCGCGTCGCCCTTGCTGATGATCTCCTGCTCGGCGGCCTGCACGAACTGCTCCTGGCTCATCCGCTGGGTGCCGGCGGCCTGGGCCAGGTGGTCGAACATGGCCAGGTAGGCCTGCTTCAGCTGGTCGCCCTTGGCGCTGCCCTCGGCCCCCAGACGCGAGACGATGTCGTTCGCCTCGGTCTCGAAGTCCGAGCGCTCGATCACGCCGTTGCCGTTGGCGTCCCAGAGGCGGAAGCGCTCTTCGAGGCGGCTGTTGGCCTTGGTGGCAGTCGTCATGACTTTTCCCTCTCAATTTACACGGAAAAACAGACGTACGATGCTCTGCTCGAGCACGGGAAGGATTCTCCGGCCGAATCCGTCCGGACCCTCCCCACACCCAAATAGTAACGACGCAGCACGCCCCCCAAAAGGGATTCAGGGGAATTCCCTGATGCTATTTGATTTTTATATCGGACATTTATGAGCAAAAACCGGATACCTCGGGAACCGACGCGGGAAACGGCTCCGCGGCCCCGGGCGCGCCCTGGCGGAACACCAGCGGCTCCCCCGCCGCCAGCCCCAGGTCCCGGCCGGTCGGCACCGGCTCGGCCCGGATCAGCACGTTGTAGTGGTTGGGCATGTGGCAGGCGTCGAAGCCGAGCACCACCCCCACCCGGCGCGGGCCGATCCACACCTCGTCGCCCCGGTCCACCACCCCCGCTGAGGTGATCTCGGCGAACCCGAGGAAACCCACCCTGTCGATGCGTGCTCCCGGAGCGGTCTCGGTGTGGTCGGTGGCGACCAGTTCGTGCACCTCCCCCGCGCGGACGCACCGGCTTGCGTGGGGTTCGAGCCGCATGCCCCGCTCGTCCCTGCGGTGGACCAGGACCTTGACCAGCGTCGCGCCGACCTCCCGTTTGGGGCCGTCCTCGTACGGGTTCATCCCACTCCCTCCCTCGTGCGTTCCCCCGCCAACCGGTAGGCGTCCCCGACCAATCGCAGCGCGGACGGTCCGCCCGGGTCCTCGACCAGGCCGTCGCGCACCCGCCGCTCGAAATCGGCGAGCACGCCCACGTACTCGTGCCACAGGGATCCCTTGAACTCGCTGTGGCCCGCCAGCATGTCCACCGCCAGTACCGCGCCGTCCGCCGTGCGCACCTCGACGTCCTTGCGCTCGCCGGGGTGGGACCAGTCGAGCAGCACCCTGGCGCGTGCGTCCCCCGCGCGCAGCGTGATCCCGGCCTGCCGGTCGGTGCCCGCGGCGTCCCGGGTGACGTGCGCCGCCACCGCCTCGGCCGGGCCGAGCAGCGACTCCACCAGGTCGAAGGCGTTCGGCCCGTTGTCGGCGACGCATCCCCCGCCGCACCGGTCCGGGTCCAGGTACCAGGTGTCCGTTCCGGCGTGCTCCTCGATCCGCTCCAGGTAGCGCACGGTCATCTCCGTCACGCGACGCCCGGCCAGCTCCGCGCGCAGCCGAGCGACCCCGGAGTTGTACCGGCGGTGGAAGGCGGTGAACAGCGTGACGCCCCGCTCCCGGGAGAGCGCGGCGAGTGGCTCGGCCTGGGCGGCGTCCAGNCGCACACGGCCACGTCGCGTCCGAGCGCGTCGGCGCAGATCCGCGCGTGGGCGTCGTTGGGCGCGGTGACCACCACGGCGTCCAACGCGGTCTCGTCCAGCATCCGCGCGTGGTCGGTGTAGCCCGGCACGCCGACCGCGTGCGCGTCCAGCACCTTCGGCTGGCGGTCGCACACCGCGGCCAGGCCCACCCCCGGCACGGTGCGCAGCGCGGCGAGGTAGAAGCGGGAGATCACGCCGAGGCCGACCACCCCGATCCGCAGCGGCCCGTCCATCACGCGACCTCCGCCGGGAAGGGCAGCCCGACGCGCGCGGCCAGTTCCACCAGCTCGGTGTACAGCGACGCCTCCAGCGGCACGCCCCCGCCGCGCCGTTCCCGTGCCCGGTGGTACTCGTGCCAGCCCGGGTAGCGCACCGGGTCGTCCGGATCGGTCGGCGGGCACGCCAGCAGCGCGCCGAACAGTCCGTCCGCGTCGGCCGCGGCCCCCTCCCGCAGGGCGTCGGGGGCGATGGCGGCGACGAGGAAACCGATGTCGTCGTCGCGGCCGCTCGGGCCGCCGTCCCCGGCGAGGGCGTCGGGGTGCGGCCCCAGGCCGGCACCGGGCACCAGCGCGGCCAGCACCTCCACCATGAGTCCCAGGCCGAACCCCTTGTGGCGGCCGGTCTCACCGCCNCGCCCGTCCGGCGTCGAAGGCGGAGGGGTCGGTGACGGGAGCTCCCGTGTCGTCGCGGAGCAGCCCCTCCGGCAGGGTGCGGCCCTCCCGGGCCGCCTGGCGGATCCGGCCCGTGGGCGCGGCCGTGGTGCTCATGTCGAGCAGGAACGGGGGGTGCTCACCGGCCGGGGCGGCGACGCTGAGCGGGTTGGTGCCCAGCATGGCCACCGCGCCGCCGGGCGGCCGGGCGATGCGCTGACCGCCGCAGTTGCTGGCCACCAGACCGACCATGCCGCGTTCGGCCGCGCGCAGCGCGTGGTACCCGGCGCATCCCAGGTGGGTGGCGCCGCGCACGGACACCAGGCCGATGCCGTGGCGTTCGGCGCGGTCGGCGGCCAGGTCCATGGCCTCGCTCGCCGCCCACAGCCCCAGCGCGCGGCGCGAGTCCAGGAGCACGGCGGCGCCCAGGTCGGTGAGGACGCGGGGTTCGGCGGCGGGATCGGCCCTGCCCTCGTCCAGCAGCGGCAGGTAGAGCCGGGTCAGGTTGGCCAGGCCGTGTGAGCGCGGGCCGGTGAGGTCGCCGTGGCACAGCGCGCGGGCCGCCTCTGCCGCCCGGCCGGGCGGCAGACCGCGGTCGGTGAACACGCCGGTGGCGAAGGCGACCAGGTCGTCGTGGCCCACCCGCACGGTGTCACGGTCCGGTGGGGCCTGGGTCGGGGCCGCGGTGTTCACCGGACCTCCCTCTGTCGCGGGCGCGGAGGGGTGTGGTGTACGCGCATGTCCTCGTCGTCCTCCTCGTTCGTGTGTGGGCGGTTCCGAGCAGCCCCGAAGGGACTGTCGGACTGGTGGGGACGGGTTTCGCGGCGGTTCGGTGGCGGGTCTCCGTCGCCTCCCTGGCCGCCGGCCGGCCCGCGTCAGGTCTCCCCGGGGTCGTGTCCACCGGTGGTCTCGTCGGTGAAGGCGGTCAGGACGCGGGCCACGGCGTCGGCGAACTCGTCGAGTTCGGCGGCGCGCGCGAACTCGCCGTCGGCGTGCGCGTTGTTGGCGGCCAGGTCACCGGGCCCCAGCACCACGGTGTGGGCGTCGGGGACCCCGGACATCCAGATGGCGTCGCAGGTGAAGGCCGGTTCGTCGGCGGGCCACGGGGCGATGCCGGCGCGGCGTACCAGGGCGTGCCCTCCGGGGGCGCGGTCCTCCAGCACGGGCAGGCCGCGTTTGGTCCACTCCAGGCGGGTGAGGGCGCGTGCGTCGGCGGCGGTCCGGCCGAACAGGGCGGTGTCGGCGAACTCCTTGGTGAACGCGTCGATGCCCGTGTCGAGCGCGTCGGTCAGCGCGCGTTCCAGGGCGCGTCCCGCGGCGGCGTCGGCGTAGGACAGGTTGAGCAGCAGTGATCCGGTGCCGTAGACCCTGTTGTGCAGGGTGCCGGTGTGCACTCCGGCCAGGCACACCGCTCCGCTTCCGGCGTGGGCGTCGAGGGCGCGTCCCAGGTGCTGGGCCAGGTAACCCAGCAGGACGGAGGCGTTGTGCCCGGTGTGCGGCCGGTCGTCGATCGCGTCGTCCCCGTCGACCGACACCCGGGCGGTCATCGCCGCCGTGCTGCGGGGGAGGAACCGCATCCGTGTGGGCTCGCAGAACACGTTGAGCCGACCGGTGTGGCCGCGTTCGACCAGTGGCCGGGTGCCGAAGGTCCCCATGGCGCCGCCCTCCTCACCGGCCACGGCCTGGATGAGCACCCCGACGTCGCGGCCGAGGGCGGGACGGTTCGCGCACGCGGCGCGTACCCCGGCCAGGAGCGCCACCGCCGGGCCCTTGGCGTCGATGGCGCCGCGCCCGTGGAAGACCCGGCCGTCGAAGCCGACCGGCGGGTCACCGGCGACCGTGTCCAGGTGCACGTTGAACATCACGGTGCGCTCGGCGGGCAGGTCCGGTCCCAGCCGCAGCACCAGGCTGGGTTGGCAGGCGAGGAACGCGGGGAGGGCCAGGGCCTCGCGCACGGGGGCCGGAACGTCGGGGCGGTCCATGTCGGCGGGTTCGGCGGGGGCGTGGTGGACCGTGCGAAGACCCGTCTCGGCGGCGGCCTCGGCGTAGAGGAGCTGGGCCTCGCGCAGGCGCGGCGGGGGCCCGCCCGGGCCGGTCTCCAGCGGACCCGCGGTGGGCAGCGCCAGCAGCCGCAACAGCAGGNCGCGGTCGCCGGGGGTGAGGGACGCGGGTGTGTGGGAAGTGGTCACCGGGTCACCTCCTCGGTGTGCGCGCACGCGTCCGATGGACGCCGGGGGGGCGTTCTCGGGGTGGCGGATTCCGTCCGCGGAGTGCCAGGCCCGGTCGACGAGCCGCTCCAGCGCGTGCCCGTAGGCGACGAAGGCGGCGCGGTCGCCGCGGCCGGGATCGGCTCCCGAGGCCCGCAGGTGCGGACGCAGGTGCAGGTGGGGCTCGATGGAGAGGGTTCCGGCGTAGCCGTGCGCGGCCAGCAGCCTCAGGCACTCCTCGACCCCGGCCTCACCCGTTCCGGGGAGCACGTAGCCGACCTCGCCGTCGGATCCGGTCACCGCGTCCTTGACGTGGACGTGCGCCACGTGGTCGACGAGGGACCGCAGCATCTCCGGGGCGTGGTAGCCGTGGGCGACGCCGTTGCCGGTGTCGAACAGCAGGCGCAGCGCCGGGCTGTCCACCTCGGCCAGCAGGTCCAGCGCCCGTTCGGCGCTGTCCCCCGCCCAGCCCGCGCAGTTCTCGTGCACCAGGACCAGTCCGGCGTCCTCCGCTCGGCGGGCCAGTTCGCGCAGGCGCGTGCGGACGCGGTGTGCCCACTCGGCCTCGGCCAGCCCGCCGGAGGGGTAGGACATGATCCGGACCAGGCGGGTGTCCAGTACGGCGCAGCGCCGCGCCAGTGTCTCCAGTTCGGCCACGTCGAGGGAGAAGTCACCGGTGGCGGGCCTGGACCAGTCGGCGATCCGGGAGGCGACGGCGACCACGTCGGCCCCGGCCTCGCGGATCCGCTCCGCCGCGCGGGCGAAGGCCCGCTCCTCCATCGCGGCGAGCGGGATCCCGTCGACGGTACGCGGTTCCAGGCGGTTCCAGCCGAGTTCGCCGAGGGCGGTGAGCTGTCCCCCGATGCCGGGCGAGGCCTCGTCCCCGACACCGGCGAGAGGGGGTCGTTCACACGCTGACGGCACTGCCCACCTCCCGCCTGCGGGCGCCGGCCCCGCACAGGTTCTTGGCCTCGGTGAGCAGCCGGACCGCCTCGACCTGGACCGGGAGCGTCCCGGCCCCGCGGAAGGAGCGGGCGTAGCGGCCGTAGGCGGTCCGGATGAGCGCGGGGATCGCGTCGTCGGCGAAGACCGAGTGGGAGGCCGCGTGGCCGAGGGCGTCCACCGACAGTTGGGCGGTGTGGTCGGCCGCGCTGCACGGGTAGTGGCCGGTGAGTACGGCCTGGTCGAACTCCAGCACGATCCGGCGTTCGCGGACGGGCGAGGTCAGGTCCGAGTCGATCCGGCTGAGCACCCCCGAGTGGTGCTCCAGGTGGAGTTGGGCGCGGCCCATACGGGGTGTCCGGATCCGGTCGGTGGCCATGTCCTCGAGAGAGGCCGCGGTGATGTCGGCTCCCCCGGCCAGGGCGATCACCACGGCCAGCGCGTGCGGTACCTCCACGTCGAAGGCGGTGGGATGGCCCGGCGCCTCGGCGGTACGGGTGAAGCGGGGCTTGTTCTGGAGCACCGCGATGGAGCGCAGACCGCCGAAGGCCCCGCTCCGCAGTGCGGCGCGCAGCCGACGGGTGAGCGCGCTGTCCAGCCACTGGGTGGTGACCGTGATGTCGAGGTCCCAGCGCCGTCGCAACCGGGCGACGGCGGCCAGCCCCACCAGGTCCAGGGCCAGCGGCTTCTCCACGACGATCATGCGGTAGCCGAGCCGGGCCAGGTGCTCCAGCGGCCCGGAGCGCAGGTGCGGCGGTGTGCACAGGTGGACCACGGTGCGCTTCGGCGGGGCCCAGCGTGCCGCCTCCTCCAGGGAGCCGACCATGAGCACCCCGTCGACCGACGTCCGGAACGGGTCGAACCCCACCACCGGACCCGGTGCGAACAGGGCGGGGGCCTGGGCCCGCGCCTTGGCGAGCGACGGCAGGTGCAGCCCTTCTCCCGATCTGCCCAGGCCCACGATGAGGGTGTGCAGCATAACGTACGGACACCTTTCCCTTTTTCTTCTCCGCGGCACGCGACGCACCCCTGGGAAAACGACGGCCACGCGCTTTCGGCCCGCGCCTCGGACACCGTTCGGACCAAGGGAGCCACACCCGTGGGAAAGGGAACGCGCCCTTCCGTGAAATCGGGGAGGAACGCGTTCCGCCACGGTGGCCTCCGGCCATGGGCCAGCGGTCGGCGGCACGGGCGACGGCCTTTCGGGCGGCCCCGCGGACACCGTCGGGCGACCGCGGGACCGGTCCGGGTCAGGCCACCGAGAAGCTGAACATCCCGCTGGGCGGGGCGTGCCAGCCCCGGTCCGGAGCGACCACGACACCCGGCCCCAGGCACCCGGGGCCCGCGTGCATGCTCACGTCCGCGTCGGTCAGGTTGACCAGGACGTGCGCGGTCGCGGGAAGCTGGTGGCAGCTGCCCGACGGGGGATTCGGGTAGTGCCGCAGTTCCTCGAACTCGGTCGTGAAGACCACGACCTCCCCGGTCGCCGCGGACGCCGGGGCGGCACCCGCCACGGCCCCGCCCACCGCGAACGCGAGCGCCGCCGCGGCGGACACGAATGCCCTCATCGTTTTCGCCTCCCTTGTCGATTCAACCCTTCACGACTTCTCCCGCCGACGGACCGGCGGGCTTCTCCTTTCGCCGTTCGGCGACAGGAAGGACCAGTCCGGCCCTGGTTCCCACACGGCCACTCGGTCCGCACATATCAGCGGCACCACGGAGAAACCTCAGCCATACTGCCCCCTCAGTATCGGCAATGGCCAATGCGAGGACAGATTCACTGCCAATTTCGGACCGCCGCTACTTGCCACAAAAAAGAAGAAAACACAGAGGAGGGAAAATCAAGAAAAGGGAGCTTTTCGGTGGTTAGCGAATGATCGGAAGATCATCCGCTGAGTTCCGTTATCGACCGGAAGGCGCGTGTATCGGTGCGTCGGGCCTCCGACCCGAGCACAGTTCGACCCGGAACACAAGAGACGAAAGAGGTTATCGTTACCACTGTTTCAGGTGATGTCCGGATGACCGGAGCACCGGAGGCCATCGGCCACGGCCGGATTCCTCGGCGCGGCGTTCTGCCGCGCACTCCTGGGGAAAGGGAAGTCCCTGGTTCCGGAGTGCACAAAAAAAGCCCGCCCCGAGGGGCGGGCCGTGTCCGGGGTCGCTCAGACCTTGCGCCACTGGGGAACCCAGGCCCCGTCCTCGACGGTGTAGTCGCCGAAGAGCGCCGGGGCCTCCTCCTTCAGGGCCTCGCCGATGAGGTGGAAGAGCAGGCGGATCTCCTCCTCGGCACCGGGCGCGGTGCGGGCCTCCAGGGTGTGGCGCAGGGTGCGCACGTTCGCGGTCCACACCAGACCGGTCGCCACGCCCTCGGGGGCGAAGCGGCGCATGAACGACGTCCTGTGCTTCTTCTCGGCGAACTTCACGCCCTCGTCGTCGAGGCCGAAGTGGTCGGCCATCCAGAGCTGGAACTCCTCCATCTGCTGGAGCATCGCGGTGGCGCGCTCCATCAGCTCGGGGTCCTCCTCCGCCCAGTCCGGGAACCAGAACGGCAGGTCGGACAGGCGCACGAAGCGCAGCGACTCCTGGGAGACCGCGACACCGGGGCGGTGGCGGATCAGCTCGTGGGTGAGCACACGAGAGACGTTGTGCAGGACGAAGCTGAAGCTGATGTGCTCCAGGACGGAGCCGTGCATGCTGGCCAGGAGGTTGCCGAGGTAGGCGTCCTGGTCCTTGCGCACCCGGGTGACGTTGGGGTTCAGGCCCGGCTCCCAGGAGCGGTAGCACAGGCGCCCGGCGAACTCGGCGAGGTTCTGGGGGTCGTTGAGGTGGGCGTCGAGCTCGCCGCGGTCGAACCGCTCCAGCCACGCCTCTCCCCCGACCTCCTTGAGGTAGTCGGCGATGGCGTCATAGTCCACCTGCGGACGCGCCACCAGACGAACCTGCGGCTCGACCCTCTTCACAGCATGCCTCCCGTTCGTGTTCCCCGGCCTCCCGAACGCACGCCTGACAGCCGTGACCAGGGATGCACGGGGCACGGGGGCATGACGGGGGCGGGGGCTGACCAGCCTTCCCCGAGGGTACACGGGGTCGGCACCGGTCGGCGGCGGGCCAGGACGGGCGCGAGGCGGCGGTCGGGCCGGGAATGCGGCCGGATGCCGTGGGAGGGGCCGGACACCCGCCGGTTCACCCCGGCCGGGCGCCCGGCCCGTGTTCTGTGTCATGTGTCGCGGTCGCCGACCGCGGCCCGCGGTCGTGGAGCCGAGGAGGACACACGGGCTAGAAGCCGTAGAAGTAACCGGGGGCGATGAAGAGACCGATCACGATGGCGATGATGCCCCACAGGAGCTGGCCCCGCAGCACCCCGAGAACGCCGGCGATGATGAGAATGATTCCGAGGATTGTCAGCAGAATACCCATACACAACCACTGACCCGTAACAGGTTGATCAAACTTTCCGGTTGGATGTGTTGGGGAAAAGAAGTCTTGACGCAGGTGAACGGCCGCGTACGGAGCACCGTGTGGTCCGCGGGGATCCGCGCACGGCGCGTGCCGTACGCGGATCCCCGCGGAGGAACGGGTTCCGCCGAATCGCCCCCGGCTCCCCTCAGCCGCGGGCCAGGCGCAGGGCCCGGGCCACGATGCCCTCACCGACCGCGGCGGTGAGGATCGACTCGGGGTGGAACTGGACCGCGTACCACCGCGCGGCCGGGTCCTCGATCGCCATGACGACGGGTTCCTCACCCGGCTCGCCGTCCAGGACGGCGGTGACCTCGAAGTGCTTGACCCGCTCGGGAACGGTGTAGGTGGAGTGGTAACGGGCCGCGGGGAAGGCGTCCCCGCCGTCCAGGTCGGTGAGGAGCTGCCCGCCGGACACCCGCACGCGGCCGGACTTGCCGTGGACCGGCTCGTCCAGGGTGCGCAGCTCTCCTCCGGCGTGCTCCACCATCCCCTGGAGCCCCAGGCACACCCCGAACACCGGCAGTCGGCGGGCGGCGAGCTCGTCCAGCAGGGCCGACATCCCGAAGTCCTCGGGCAGGCCCGGTCCGGGCGAGAGCACGACCAGGTCGGGGGCGAACCGGTCCAGCAGGGAGGGGTCGAACCCGTAGCGGACCGTGGTCACCTCGGCTCCGTGGCGGCGCACGTAGTCGGCGAGGGTGTTGACGAAGGAGTCCTCGTGGTCGACGAGCAGCACCCTCATGCCCTGGCCGGGGAGTTCGACGGGTCCGGGGCTCTCGGCCCTCCCCCGCGGGGTCCCCTCCCGCTCTCCCAGGGCGAGGGTCTCCAGCAGGGCTCGCGCCTTGAGGAAGGTCTCGCGCTCCTCGGCCTCGGGTTCGGAGTCGTAGAGCAGGGTGGCTCCCACGCGCACGGCGGCCACGCCGTCACGGATGTGCGCGGTGCGCAGGGTGAGGCCGGTGTTCATGGATCCGTCGAAGTTGAGGACGCCGACGGCGCCGCCGTACCAGCGGCGGGGGGGGGGGTCGNNNNGTCTCGTTCTGCTCGACGAAGCGCATGGCCCAGGTCTTGGGCGCGCCGGTGACGGTGACCGCCCACATGTGGGTGAGGAAGGCGTCCAGGGCGTCGAACTCGCGGCGCAGGGTTCCCTCGATGTGGTCGACGGTGTGGATCAGGCGCGAGTACATCTCGATCTGGCGGCGGCCGATCACGCGGACGCTGCCCGGCTCGCACACGCGCGACTTGTCGTTGCGGTCCACGTCCGTGCACATGGTGAGCTCGGACTTCTCCTTGGCCGAGGCGAGCAGTTCCTCGATGTTCTCGGCGTCGCCCAGGGCGTCGTCGCCGCGGCGGATGGTGCCGGAGATGGGGCAGGTCTCGACGCGCTGTCCGGTCCCGGGGTCTCCGGTGACGCGGACGAACATCTCCGGTGAGGCGCCGACCAGGTACTCGCCCTCACCGAGGTTGAAGAAGAACTCGTAGGGCGCGGGGTTGCGCTCGCGCAGCAGCTCGTAGAAGCGGGCGGGCGAGGAGCAGCGGGCGTAGGTGCGGTGGCCCGGCACGACCTCGAACAGGTCGCCGCGACGGAACTTCTCCTTGGCCCTGGCCACGATGCGCGCGTAGGAGCCGGGCTCGGGGCCCTCGGGCACCTCGCTGGCGGTCACGGGCGGAGTGGGTGCGGTCTCGCGCGCCAGGCCGCGCGTGGTGGCCTCGCCCCGGTCGCCGTCGGCGGGGACGGTGAAGTCGTAGGTGTAGCGCACGCAGGTCTCGCGTTTGCGGTCGCGCACGACGATGGCGTCGGGCAGGTGCAGGACCAGGTCGCGGTCGTCGGGGTCGCGGTCGATGTGTCGCTCGATGGGTTCGAACTGGAAGGCCAGGTCGTAGCCGAAGGCGCCGTACAGGCCCAGGTTGGAGTCCTCGGGGCTGTGCAGGGCGGCCATGACGGCGCGCAGCGCGGTGAAGACGCTGGGGCGGCGGCTGCGCTCCTCCTCGGTGAAGAACGCGTCCGGGTCGGGCTCGGGGACGGTGACGGCGACGCTGCCGTGCGCGAGGTCGGCCATGGTGCTGTCGGGGTCCGGGACACCGGCGGAGTACAGGGCCTCGGCCAGGACGGGCAGCAGGACGCGGCCGCGGTCGTTGAGGGCGGTGGCGGTGACTCGGCGTCCGCGCGTGGTGATCTCCAGGCACGGGTCGACGTAACCCAGGTGCCAGCGGTCGTAGCGGCCCGGATACTCCATGCCGGAGGAGAGCACGCCGCCGCGGCGCCGCTCGACGGACTGGACGAGTTCGGTGAGGACCTCGGGGTCGCAGGGTGTGGCACCGCGGTGGACGGTCACTCCACCCTGGGTGCGGTACGTGCTGGTCTGGACGTCACTGGGGTTCACGGCCGGTCCTTTGGCTGTGGATGTCGGGTGGTCCACACCGGCCGGGGGTCGTGAAACGGAGAACGACCGCCGGTCCGGGGCGGTCGTTGCACGGGTATGCGAACTCGGAGCACCGCCTAGGGGCGGCGCCACCACTGGGCCTGGGTGGTCGTGTGTCGCATACCCACGAGTGTAGCGGGTGCGGCGGATTCTGGGGAGGGCGGCACCGCGTCGTGTTCCCCGAATATCCGTCCGCGCCGTGGATGCGGCCGGACCTTCGGGACATGATGGACGGGAGGGGCCGGGCAAGGCGCGCTGGCGCGGGGGCCCAACGCTGTGCTAGGGTTCGGAGCCCATTGTCGCCTCTGAGTATGACCCACAATTAACCCACCATACGGAGCATAGCAAGAAGATGGAGTTTCGTCAAGCTGACGCCGAGGAGGCGTCATCGGCCGCCCTGGCCGCGGAACAGGAACGGGTCAGCGCGATGTACGAGCGCCTGGACGATCTTCGCGCGCATACCGCCGGCCGGCTCGCCTCCGCCCACATGCAGGAACGCGTCGGGTACGCGGCCATCGTGGAACGCGAGACCCGGTCCCACGAGCAGGCCCGCCGCCGTGCCCAGCTGGGAGCGGTCGAGGAGGGCCTGTGCTTCGGCCGCGTCGACCTCTCCCCCGAGGACGGGGACGGGGCCGAGACCCGCTACGTGGGCCGCATCGGGCTGCGCGACACCGAGTACGAGACCATCCTCGTGGACTGGCGGGCTCCGGCCGCCCGTCCCTTCTACGCCGCCACTCCGGGGGACACGCACGGGGTCACCCGGCGGCGCCACCTGCGGGTGCGCCGTCGCAGGGTGACCGGGCTCGACGACGAGGTGTTCGACCCCGACGGCCTCACCGACGCCGACCGCCGTCAACTGGTGGGTGAGGCGGCCCTGCTGGCGTCGCTGCGCCGGGAGCGGACCGGGCGGATGGGCGACATCGTGGCCACCATCCAGTCCGAGCAGGACCGCGTCATCCGCGCCCGGCTGGCCGGGGTACTCGTGGTCCAGGGCGGTCCCGGTACCGGTAAGACCGTCGCGGCCCTGCACCGCGCCGCCTACCTCCTCTACACCCACCGACGGGTGCTGGAGCGGCGCGGGGTCCTGGTGGTGGGCCCCAATCCGGCGTTCCTGCGCTACGTGGGCGACGTGCTGCCCTCCCTCGGGGAGACCGACGTGGTGATGCGCACGGTCGGGGAACTCTTCCCGGGGGTGGCGGCCTCACGGCACGATCCGCACCCCGTCGCCGCGGTGAAGGGCTGCATGGCGATGGCCGACCTGGTGCACGCGGCCGTGGCCGACCGGCAGCGCACGCCCCGGCAGGCCTTCGGCGACGGTGACCTGGTCGTGGAGACCGACGCGGGCGCGCTCACCGTGCCGGAGACACTGTGCGAGCACGTGCTGCGGACGGCGCGGGGTCTACGTCTGCCGCACAACACCGCGCGCAAGTACGTGGTCAACACCCTGCTCACGGAGCTGGCACGGGCGGAGTCGAAACTGCTCGGCCGTCCCGTGCTGGAGGAGGACCTGGGGTTCGCGGGCGAGCGGCTCTGGTTCGAGGATCCGGTGCGCGAGGCGCTGGACGCCCTGTGGCCGCACCTGACCCCGCAACGAGTGCTGCGTGAGCTGTTCGCCGACTCCGGGGCGCTGGAACGCGTCGGTTCCCAGGCCGGGTTCGGTTCGGACGCGTGCGCGGCCCTGGCCCGCTCCCCCGAGGCGCCGTGGACCGTGGAGGACGTGCCGCTGCTGGACGAGGCCGCCGAACTCCTGGGGGAGGACGACGGGGCCGGACGAGGTCGGGAGCGCCGCGCGGACGCCGAGCGGGCCGAGGAGGAGCGGTACGCGCAGGGGGTGCTGGAGTTCACCGGGCTGTTCGAGGACCAGATGATGGACGCCGCCGCGCTGGCGGCGCGGCACCGCGACACCGGACCCGAGCGCACCACCGCCGACCGCGCGGGCGCGGACCGGGAATGGGCGTACGGGCACGTGATCGTGGACGAGGCGCAGGAGCTGTCGCCGATGGCCTGGCGCACGGTGATGCGGCGTGTGCCGACCCGGTCGTTGACCGTGGTGGGCGACGTGGCGCAGACCGGGAGCACGTCGGGGGCGTCCTCGTGGCTGAACGCGCTGGAGCCCTACGCGGCCGGAAAGGTGCACGTGGAGCGGCTGCGGGTGAACTACCGGACCCCGGAACCGATCATGGCGGTGGCCGCGGACGTGCTGCGCGAGGCCGCGCCGGACGAGGAGGTGCCCGAGTCGGTGCGCGAGGACGGTGACCCGCCGCGCGCGGTGCGGCTGGCGGCG
>NZ_ANAX01000067.1:21031-27599 GCF_000341065.1 Nocardiopsis halotolerans DSM 44410
TGGTCGGTGAGGAGGCCGCCGGGGTCGGCGACGGCAGGGTCGCGGTGATCACCGCGGACCGGTGTGTGGACGCGGTGGCGGCGGCGCTGCCCGGAGCTGCTCGCCCGGAGGCGGGACTCCCGGGTGTGGGGCGGGACGTCCTGGCGGAGCGGGTGGTGGTGCTGACCGCGACCGAGTCCAAGGGGTTGGAGTTCGACGCGGTGGTGGTCGTGGAGCCGGACGCGGTGCTGGCGCAGCCGCGTGGTGGGAACGACCTGTACGTGGCGGTCACCCGTGCCACGCGCCGGCTGACGGTGGCGCACACCGGTGGGCTGCCGGACGTGCTGGGACGCCTGGCCGAGGAGTGACGGGCGGTCGGGTCCCGGGTCCCAGGTCTCAGGTCTCACCGAGGGTCTCGGCGATCCCGGTGATCAGCGATCCGACCAGGTCCACGGCGCCCAGGCCGAATCGGGCACCCGCCTCCAGACCGGTGGCCAGGAAGGCGACCAGCAGGATCACGACCAGGACGCGGGAGGGCCAGCGGCGGGGACGAACGGTCTCGGGAACCTCGTCGTCCCCACCCGGGCCCTCCAGCCAGGGCCGGTCCAGGCGGGCGACCTCACGGCGCAGCTCCTGGACCTCCGCGTGGTAGTGGTCGCGTTCCTCGCGGACCCGCTGGAGTTCGGCGCGTTCGGCCCGGACGGCGGCACGGGCGTCGGCCACGTCGGTGCGGGCGCCCTCGGGTCCGTGGCGGGAGTGCCAGCGCTCCAGGCGGGACAGGGGGAGGTCGACGTACTGGGTGGGCCAGTTGTCCTCGGTGTCCTCCTCCCGGGAGGCGGCGTCCGGGCCGGGTTCTGTCTCGGCCGCGTAGTCGAGCGCCCCCTCCCGTGGGGTGGTGGTCGCGGTGTCGGGGCCCACCGGCAGGGGCGGCGCGTCGGCGGGTTCCCGGTCGTGGGGGCCGTCCGTGAGGTCGGGGCCCCTCGCCGGTCCCCCCGTCGTTCCCGCCGCGGATTCGAGAGCCCCGTCGTTCCTGGTGGACGGCGCCGCCGGGGCCCCGGGGGAGGCCGTGATGGTCCACGCGTCCTCGTGACCGTGCGTTTCTTGGGGGTCGAGGGACTCAGGGGGCGGCACGGCCTCCCGGTCCGGGCTCACCGCTCCGCCGGTGCCGAAGGTGTCCTGGGACGGGGCGGGAGGTGCGGAGGGTGTGGAAGGTGTCTTCGCTCCCTCACGGGCGACCGTCCCCGTTCCCTCCTGGGGATCGCCTTCCTCCTCCGCCGCCTCCGGGGCGGTATGCGTGCCGTGTCCGGAAGGTGGGAGGGACTCGTGCTCGTCCGAGGAAATCGGAGAAGCGGAGGGGGATTCGTCCTTGTCCGGCTCCGTCACGGCGCGCGTGCCGCGTCCCAGGAACCGGAACCTGCCCTCCCCTCTGCCCTCGAAGCCCCGCCCCGGACTCCCTCCGAGCACCGTCGGGGAACCGTCGGGCCGGGAGGGTTCCCCTCCACGCTGGGGGCTCCGGATGGCGCCGTCATCGGAGGGTTCGGAGACCTCTGGCGCCGCCGCGTCGGCGGAACGGGAACCGTCCGGGTTCGGCGCGGGGAAGTCGGTGGACGGAGAGGGGTTCCGGTCGTCCGGAGTGCCGGAGGGGGTGTCCGGCAGGATGCGTGGCCTGCGGGTTCCCGGGGGATCGTGGGGTTCGGGTGCTCCGAAGATCCTGGGCGGTGAGGAGGCGCTCTCCCCGTCCGTGCCGGAGGACCCTCGTGCCGGTGCGATGCGCGGTCGGGAGTGTCGCCCGGGGGTGCTCCCGGAGTCGTCGGGCCCCGGTTCCCCCGGGAGCGGCTCGGGAGCGGTCTCGGGCCAGAGAGACTCGTTGTCCTCGTCCGCTGGTGTGTCCGTGTCGCCGGACCCCCGGTGGGCCCGGGCGTCCTTCTCCCGTTCCCGGGCGGGGCCGGCGGATGCCGCCGCGTTCTCGTCGAGGATCCCCCTCAGGGAACGCTGACCGCCCGGCACGCCCGGAACCGGATCGCCGGGGAGCCCTGCGTCCTCCCCGTGGGAACGTTCCCCGGGAAGACGTTCCCCGCGGGGGCGTCCTCGGGGAAAGCGGGGTTGGGAGGGTGGTTGCGGCCCGGTCTCCTCCTCGCCCGGGGCCTCCGCCTCGGGAAGGTCGGGAAGGGGCGTCCCGGTGCCGGAGAGGTCCTCGTGCGCGGTCTCCCCGTCCGCAAGGCGTTCGGGGGCGGGGACGTCGTCGGGGCTCCGCTCCGGAGGCCGGGGGTCGAGCCAGTCGCGCAGCAGTTCGCGGCGGTCGGCGAAGGTCGGGGCCTCGTGTACGCCGCGTTCGCGCAGATGGCGGGCGAGCGCGTCCCCGCCCTCCTCGCGCAGGACGGCCACGAGGCCTTCGGCGACCCTGCGGTAGTCGGCCGCCGGGGGTTCCAGGAAGGGGCCGGAGGCGCCGGAGGTCGGCGGTCCGAAGGCCAGGTGCTGGCCGTCGGTGGTGCCCAGGACCGGATCGTAGGTGGAGAACGACCAGCTCCACCCGGCCGCGGGGATGGCGCGGGGCGGGGTGAGTACGTCGTGCAGAACCCGGTGCAGGCCCCACAGGAAGCGCATCTGCACCGCCTGCCACAGGTCGGCGCGTTCGGGGGCCAGGGCGATGTGGATCGGCTGGTCCGGCCGGTGGAGGGCGGCGGCCACCGCGCCGACCAGGATGGGTTCGTCCTCGACGGTGGTCTCGGCGGCGCGCCGGTCGCGGGTGCGCACGGCACCGGGCGCGGCTGTGCGCTCCCAGGGTCGGGGGGTGGGGAGGGTGTCCATGGTCGCCCAGCCGGGCGCGGGAGGTCTGCGGTGGGCCGGTCGGGTGTTGGGGTTCTCGTGCAGGGAGAGCAGTCGCGGCAGGGTGAGGCCGTGCGCGGGCCCCACGATCGCCCAGGCGTTCGCGGAACGGACGTCGCCGGGCCATCGGTAGACCAGGGCGGCCTGCCCGTCGGGGTAGGCGCGCGCCCAGAGGGTCTCGGGGTAGTCGGCGGGGTCGGTGCCGGGTAGTGCCGAGCGGTAGTCGGCGGTGAGCGCGGGGACGAGGCGGTCACGCCACGAACGTAGGGCGGGCTGCTCGGACTCGGGGAGGGAGGAGGCGGCCGGGCCGGGGCCGACGCGACCGAGGAGGGTGGGTTCGGCCCAGGCGAAGTGGATCTGGTGATACGTACTCTCGGGCAAGTCGCCCCTCCCACGGGTTCGCGGACCGAGGCGGCGCGGCCACTCCGCCGCCACTAGGGAAGGTATCCGGTCAAAGCATCGCAAAACCGCGTGTTCTTGCACATCGGGTGTTACGCGTGGTTTGTCCGGGACTGGTGACCGACCCCGGCCACGCCCGCCGGTTTCCCGGGAGCGGGGCCGGGACGTGTGGTGGATGCCCGTGCGGCTTTCCGAAGAAGCGGAGGTGGGGGTGTTCCGCCGAAACGGGTGGAGGTCGGGACGCCGCTCCGCACGGCGGCACCCGGGTTGTCCACAGGGCGAGGAACGGGCTGGCGGCACCTGGTGGAGGCGGCCTGACCTGGATTCGGGGGCGCCGTGTTCCGCCCGTGGCCACCGCGTGTGCCCCCGAACGCAGTGTGACTGACCGCGCCGCCACGCACCAGGCCCCACCCCCGTCCTGTGGACAACGCTCCTGACGCGGCGGACGCCCCTCCGGCACGCCCCTCCGGCTCATCCGGCCTCGGCCAGGCGCCTCCACTGCTCCTCGCCGAGCTTCAGGTCGGTGGCCTCGATCGCCTCGTCCAGCTGTTCCAGGGAGCTCACACCCACCAGCGGCACCACCCTCGGATCGCTGTCCATCAGCCAGGCGAGCACGACCTGGTTGCGGGTGGCCCCGGTCTCCCGGGCGACCTCGTCCAGAACCGCCAGGCGGGCGGGCGTGCCCGGGTGGTCGTAGGCCGGGTCCAGCTCGGCGGCCTTCTCCGGACGGGTGTAGGCGCCCCACAGCAGCGAGGTGTAGGCGACCAGCGTGTACTCCCGTCCCTCGGCGGCCTCGGCGCGGACGAAGTCCAGGAGTTCGGGGGTCACGTGCATGTGCCCCATGGACCGGAGCGGCAGGTCGAGGCGGGGCTGGAGGTAGCTGTACCGGTACTGGAGCACCCGCGGGCGCGGCCAGCCCCGCGCCTCGGTGACGGCTCGGGCCCTCTCCAGCTTCCAGGTGCGGTGGTTGCTCAGCCCCACGTGGGAGACGGAACCCTCGCTGACGAGCTTGGCGAAGGCCCCCAGGGTCTCGGGCAGCGGGGTCCCCGCGTCCTCCTGGTGGGCGTACAGCACGTCCAGCCGGTCCACGCCCAGTCGCTGGCGGCTGCGCTCGGCGGCCGTGGCCACGGCCTCGGCGGACAGGCCCTCCTTGGTCTCCAGGCCGGTGCCCGGCACGGTGGGCTGCGCGCCGAGCTTGGTGGCGATCACGACCTCGTCGGTGACACCGCGCTCACGGCGCCACCGGCCCAGGAAGGTCTCGCTCTCGTGGCCCTCGAAGCCCTCCACCCAGAACTGGTAGCAGTCGGCGGTGTCCACGAAGGTGCCCCCGGCCTCCACGAACCGGTCGAGCAGGGCGGCGGAGGTGGCGTCGTCGGTCTCACTGCCGAACTTCATCGCACCGAGGCACAGGGCGCTGACGCGACGGTCGCCGATGGAGGTGTAGCGCATCAGGAGGTCTCCTTGACGGGTTCGGGAGCGCGGTCGGCGAGCACGCCCAGGTAGTAGTCGATCTTGTGCTGGATCACCGTCTGGCACTTGCGCATCTCGGCCATGCGCTCGTTCAGCCGTTCCTGGTGGTTCTGGAGCAGGTCCAGGCGGTCGGGAACGGTGTTGTCGCCGCCGCGGACGAGCTCGGCGAACTCGCGCAGCCGTGCGATGGGCATGTCGGTGTCGCGCAGGCACCGGATCATGTCGAGCAGCTCGACGTCGTCGGACCGGTAGCGGCGGTGTCCGCTGGGAGAGCGGTCCACGCGTCGGAGCAGTCCCGCCTTCTCGTAGTAACGCAGGGTGTCCAGAGTGAGGTCGAAACGCTCGGCGACCTCACCGGGGGTGTAGTAGTCCCTCATGGCAAGAAGCATGGGACCTGGAGTGCACTCCAGGTCAAGGGAACAGGAGAAAGTTCTCAGACCCCGCCGCCGCGGATGGCGCCGACCACGGCACCGGTGAGGTCGGTGATGATCTCCTCCTCGTCGACCTCGGGGTGCTCCAGCCACCACTCCCCCGCCGCCTGCACCATGCCCACCACGGCGTGCGCGACGATCTGGGAGCGCAGGCGGTCGTCGACCCACAGTTCGGTGACGAGCTGGTCGGCGAGCTCCTCCCCCAGTCGGCGGACCATCATGCCCAGGTCGCTGCGGGTGCGGGAGTCCTCGGAGGTGGCCCGGTCCATCAGGAACCGGTAGAGGTTGAGGTTCTGGGAGATCATCGACAGGTAGGCGCCGACCGTGGCACGGGCGCGCGCCTCGAACTCGGTGTCCTGGTGCAGCTCCTCGCGGATGCGCTCGATGAGCGGGTCCACGTGGCGCCGGGCGAGCGCCCGGTACAGGCCGCCCTTGTCGCCGAAGTGCCGGTACAAAATCGGCTTGCTGATCCCGGCCTCGGCCGCGATGACCAGCATCGACGCGTCCGGTCCGTCGCGCTGGATCACCCGGTCGGCGGCGTCCAGGATGGCGCGGCGCCGCTCCGGGTCGCGCCCGCGCCCGCTCCGACGCGCGGAGGGTGCCTCCGGCACGGTCGTACCGGAGGCGTCACTGCTGTCGGTCGTCGCGGTCTGCCGCGCGCGTTGGAGGGCCACAGGAAGTCACGGTAGCGCCTCGGCGGAATCCGCGTCGTGTCAGGCCCGGAACGCGATCCAGGTGGCCCGTGCCTGGGCCAGGAGGCGTCCCCCGGTGTCGTAGAGGGCGCTGCCGGTGCGGATCTTGCGGCCGTCGACCGACTCCAGGTGGCCCATCACCACACAGGTGTCGCCGATCCGGGGCGCTTCGTCGACCCGGACGGTGATCCGGCCCAGGAGCGCGGGCCGGCCGGAGACGTCGCTGGACCAGCCTCCGGGGCAGTCCAGGGCGGCCCACACCTGGGGAAGGCCGACTCCGCCGGAGCCGTCGTCCAGGGCGGGGTGCGGGGTCCAGGTGCAGGCGACGGTGTTGCCGACCCCGTCGGGGCCGCTGCCCGGGCGCACGGATCCGGCGAACAGGCGCAGGCCCTCGCCCTCGGCGCGGTCGGGGCCGCAGCTGTAGCAGCGCGGGAAGGGGTGCGCGGTCAGTCCCGGGTAGCGGCTCTCGGCGACCCGGGCCTCGGCCTCGCTGACCGGGCCGCCCGGGATGACGGGGGTGTCGGGGAGCTCCGCGGCCGTCGCCTCTGCCACCAGGCGGGCGCCCTCCTCCTCGGCGGCGGGATCGGTCATGCTCAGGGTGCCGGCGGGGTCGCCCTCCACGGTCAGCGGCCGGTCCAGGGGCGGCGGTGTGCGCAGGGTGACCTGGACGGCGGGCCCGCCGACTCCGGTCAGGTGCGCGGCGAGCAGCCCCGCGGTGTAGCCGCCGTTGCCCGTGCCGTCGGGGCCGTTGTAGCCGGGGGGGGTGGGGGT
>NZ_ANAX01000068.1 GCF_000341065.1 Nocardiopsis halotolerans DSM 44410
TGGTGATGGTGGGGGCTCCGTTGCCCGTGCTGCCGTTCATGGGGCCAGGGTAGGGGTCGGGTGTCCCGGCCCGCGAGGGCGGCTCGGTGCAACGGAGATCCGGTCGGTGGTCCCCTCCGGGTCACCGCGTTCCCCGGGGTTCCCCGGAGGCGCCGTCCCGGGACCGAACCCCGAGCAGGTGCCGGAGCAGGCGTGTGTACGCGCTCCAGCGTGCGGGGGCGCGCACGGTACCGGTGAGCCCGTGTTCGGCGCGGTCCAGGGCGTCCTCCAACAGGGCGTCGTGCAGGGGACGGAACACCAGCGGCCAGGTCAGGAGCGCCGGGCCCCGGGCGCGCATGGCGAGCAGGTGGCGCAGGACGGTTCCGCCGGAGGGGTCCGCGTGCAGCGTGAACTCGTGGAAGCCGTCGAAGCCGCGCGGTGCCAGGAAGCGGAAGCGCACCCGGTGGCCGGGGACGTACTCCTCGACCGTGTAGCGCACGGGCCCGTGGCCGCCCGAGGCGCCGACGGCCAGGGGGCCGTCCAGTCGCAGGGCTGGCCAGTGGTGGCGGGGCCAGAGCGGGTCGTCGTTCCCGGCCAGGCCGTCGATCAGGGGGCCCGCGCGTTCCGGGGAGGCCGGTAGTCCGCGCTCGTGCAGGTTGTACACGTCCATACCCACTCCTTTTAGAGAGATCCCTCCAAAACTGAGTGGAGCATACTCTCCGGAGCATGGGAAGACCCGCGCGCTTCAGTACTGACGATCTGGTCGAAACCGCCACGGCCCTGGCCGCCGAGGGCGGACCGGCGGCGGGGGCNATGGCCGCCGTGGCCCGGGGGGCCGGAGCGCCCAGCGGCTCGCTGTACCACCGTTTCCCCGGGCGTCCCGCGCTGCTGGCCGCCGTGTGGACGCACGCGCTGGAGGGGTTCCAGGCCGGGTGCCGCGAGACGCTGTCCGTCCGACCGGCGCTGGAGGCGGCCGTGGGCACCGCCCGCCACGTGGTCACCTGGAGCCGCGCCCGCCCCGAGCTGGCGCGGGTGCTGCTGCACCGGCCGACCGACTTCGACTCCCCGCACTGGCCCGGGACCGACCGCGCGCGCGTGGAGGCGGCCAACGCCGACGTCGCCGCCCTGCTCGCGGAGATCGCGCACGGCCTGCGCGCGCCGGGCGAGGACGGCGCGCACGCGCTGGAGCGGGTACGGCTGGCCGTGGTCGACCTNNNNCAGACGCCACCTCCCCACGGACCGGGGCCTTCCCGGGGGCATGGAGGAGCTGGCCGCCGACTCCGCCCGCCGACTCCTGGCCCCCGACCAACGCGGGCGGGGGTGACCCGTCGAAGGCGCGCCCTCGAAGTCCCGGCACGGCCGCCGTACGAGTACCGACCCGGCGTTCTCGGCGACGGGCTGGTACGGAACCCGCTCATGGCCGGGTCGGAGGCAGGATCTTGTGGTCTTCCACGGCGCCGCATGGAGAGTTACGATGAGTGACGTAATGCTCGCTGCATGAAAGAGATCCCATGATCCGCACCCCCGCGAAGATCCTCGCCGCGGCGGCCGTCACCATCGCCACCCTGTCCCTGACCGCGGCCCCCGCCTCCGCGGCTCCGGGAAGCTTCCGGGTCGAGGGAGCGCGCATCTACCGGCACGCCGACTTCGACAGCGACGTCCTCGGCCTCGGGTACACGTCGCATTCCGTGAACGTGCACTGCATGGTGCCCCGACCGGACTTCCTGTCGATGTACCACATGACGAACACCACGACCGGCGTCACCGGGTACGTGGCGACGGCTCACATCAGGGTGGGCGAAGTGCCCTTCTGCTGACCGGTTCCGGGAGCCTGCCGCGGGGCTTCTCCTCCACCGGCCTCGGGAGGGCGGGGGCGGAAGGCCCCGGGGTGCGCGGAAGGCGGGCACGGTGACCCCGTCACCGCACCCGCCGGGCGGCGGGGCCGGGAACCCGCGGTCCCCGTCGGAGCGCCCCGCTACCGGATCGGCAGACCGGTGATCTGGCGGCCGATGATGAGCTTCTGGATCTCGCTGGCCCCCTCGAAGATCGTGAAGATCGTCGCGTCGCGGTGCCACCGCTCCACGGGGTACTCCCTCGTGTACCCGTTGCCGCCGAGGATGCGCACCGCGTTCTGCGTGACGAACGTGGCGGTCTCGCTGGCGTAGAGCTTGCTCATGGAGCCCTGCGCGCTGTCGAAGTCCTTGTCGTTGCGCGCCATCCACGCCGCGCGCCACACCAGCAGGCGGGCCGCGTCGATGCGGGTGGCCATCTCCGCCAGGGTGAAGGCCACGCCCTGGTTGTCGCCGATCGGGCGGCCGAACTGCTCCCGCTGGGTGGAGTAGTCGCGCGCGTACTCGTAGGCGGCGCGGGCGCAGCCCACGGCCATGGCGCCGACGGTCGGGCGCGAGGCCTCGAAGGTCTTCATCGCGGCCTGCCCCTTGGAGCGCCTGCCCTCGCGGGCGCGGGCCAGGCGCTCGTCCAGCTTCTCCTTGCCGCCCAGCAGGCACGAGCCCGGGACGCGCACGTCGTCCAGGACGACCTCGGCGGTGTGCGAGGCGCGGATGCCGTGCTTGGCGAACTTCTGGCCCTGGCTGAGCCCCGGCGTGTTCGGCGGCACGATGAACGTGGCCTGTCCCCGGGAGCCGAACTCGGGCTCCACCGAGGCGACCACCACGTGGATGTCGGCGATACCTCCGTTGGTGGCCCAGGTCTTGGTGCCGTTGAGCACCCACTCGTCCTTGGCCTGGTCGTAGACGGCGCGGGTCCGGATGGCCGAGACGTCGCTGCCCGCGTCGGGCTCGGAGGAGCAGAACGCGGCGAGTCTGACGTCGGCGGCGGTGCCGAACATCTGCGGCGTCCACTCCATGAGCTGTTCCGGGGTGCCGTTGGCGGCCACGGACACCGCGGCCAGACCGGTGCCGGTGATCGCCAGGGCGATGCCCGGGTCGCCCCAGTACAGCTCCTCGAAGGCGACGGGGATGCCGACGCCGCTGGGCTCCAGCCACTGGTTGGCGAAGAAGTCGAGGGAGTACAGGCCGATCTTGGCGGCCTCCTGGATGATCGGCCAGGGGGTCTCCTCCCGCTCGTCCCACTCGGCGGCGGCGGGGCGGATGACGTCGGCGGCGAACCCGTGCGTCCAGTCCCGGACGTCGCGGACGTCCTCGCTCAGTTCCAGGCTGAAGGCGGGCGCGGTGGCCTCACTCATGCGCTTACATCCTTTGTCGGACCCTCCGGGGGAGGGAGGGGCGGCCTATGCGTGTTACCAACGGTAACAGTCAGGCTTTCGGGCCACAACGCCGCCGCACGCGAAAGGGGTCCGGTGCGCGGCGCACCGGACCCCCGTACCGCGAATCAGTCGCGGCTGTGGTTCTCCAGGAAGGTGTAGACGTCGTGCTCGTCCACGCCCGGGAAGGTCCCCGAGGGCAGCGCCGACAGCACGTGGGAGTGCGCGCGGGCCGACGGCCACACGTTGCCCTCCCAGCGCGCGGCCAGGTCGGCTGGCGGACGCACGCAGCACTCGCCGTTCGGGCAGTTGGACTTGGTGCGGTTGGTCGTCTCGCGTCCCCGGAACCAGCGCGACTCCTTGTAGGGCACCCCCAGGGTGATGGCGAAGTTGCGCTCGCGGCTGGGGTCCACGTGCGCCACGCACCAGTGGGTGCCGTTGGGCTTGTCCGTGTACTGGTAGTAGATCGAGTACCGGTCCGGGGAGGCGAACACCTGGCGCCCCGACCACTGGCGGCACATGCGCTGCCCCTCGATGGCCCCGGTGTCGTCGGTGGGGAAGACGAGGCCGTCGTTCTCGTAGGCCTTGTAGATGATGCCGGTCTCGTCGTTGCGGATGAAGTGGCACACCAGGTCCAGGTGGCGGTGGGCCAGGTTGGTGAACCGGTGCGCGGCCATCTCGTAGGAGACCGAGTACACGTCGCGCAGGTCCTCCACCGACAGGTCGCGGGCCTGCTTGGCCTCCTGGAGGTAGCGCACCGCGGTGGACTCGGGGATGAGGACGGCGGCGGCGAAGTAGTTGGCCTCCACCCGCTGGCGCAGGAAGTCGCCGAAGTCGCGGGGCTGGCCGTGGCCCAGCACGACGTGGCCCAGGGTCTGGAGGAGGATCGTGCGGGGGCTGTGCATGCCCAGCGTGGTCTCGCGCTTGAGGTAGATGCGCCGGTTGACGTGGTCGGTGAGGGAGCGCACCGAGCGGGGCAGGTCCTGCACGTACTTGAGGGTGAAACCGTGGTGGGTGGCGATCGCGAGGATCTGCCCCTGGGAGAGGGCGCCCGCGGTGTAGTTGACGGCGTCGAGGGTCTGGGCCGCCGCCTTCTCGATGCCCTCGAAGTAGTTGCCGCGCTCGCGCATCTGGCGCCGCAGGTCGGCGTTGGCCCGGCGGGCCTCCTCGGGGGTGGCCGCGGGTTTGGCGCTGCGCCGCTTGAGCTCCTCGTACAGGCCCACGATGTGTTCGAGCACGTCGTTGGGGACCCTCTTGCCGACCCTCAGGTGCGGCAGGTTCAGCTCCTGGTAGACCGCGTCGCGCTGGGCCTCCTCGACGGCGATCTCCAGTTGCGCGCGGCGGCTCGGGGGCTGCTTGGACAGGAGTTCCTCGACCGAGACGCCGAGGGCGGAGGCCAGGGACGTGAGGAGGGAGAGCTTGGGCTCGCGTTTGCCGTTCTCCAGCAGGGAGAGCTGGGAGGGGGCCCGACCCACGCGTTCGCCCAGGTCGGAGAGGGTGAGGCCGCGCGCCCGCCGCAGATGACGGAGTCGCTGACCGAAGGTGACGAGATCCAGGTCACCTGTCAAAGACGGTATTTCTTCAGCACCAAAGTACGCCATGGCTTCATGGTACGGAAAAAAACAACGATCTTCACCAGATTTCGAGTGGAAAACCCTTGGTTCTTGCCCAAGAATCATAGTTACCGGCGGGGAACTTACCGCTTCGGGGCTCACCCCCTGGCCCCGATCAGGACTCTCTCGACCGGTGTGAACACCTTGGGGACTACACGTAAGGCGGGATCGAACATGGGCACCAGCGCTCGACGACAGGAAGCCAGCGCCGAACTCCAGCGCGACTGGGAGACCAACCCCCGGTGGGCCGGTATCGAGCGCACCTACTCCGCCGACGACGTGGTCAAGCTCCGCGGCTCGGTCACCGAGGAGCACACCCTGGCCCGTCGCGGCGCCGAGCGCCTGTGGGACCTGCTCCACACCGAGGACTACGTCAACAGCCTCGGCGCCCTCACCGGCAACCAGGCGGTCCAGCAGGTCCGCGCCGGTCTGAAGGCCATCTACCTCTCCGGTTGGCAGGTCGCCGCCGACGCCAACCTCTCCGGCAACACCTACCCGGACCAGAGCCTGTACCCGGCCAACTCGGTCCCGGCCGTGGTCCGGCGCATCAACAACGCGCTCATGCGCGCCGACCAGATCACCTGGGCCGAGGGTGACGACAGCGCTCCCGAGTGGCTCGCCCCGATCGTCGCCGACGCCGAGGCCGGGTTCGGCGGCGTCCTCAACGCCTACGAGCTGATGCGGGGCATGATCGCCTCCGGCGCGGCCGGTGTGCACTGGGAGGACCAGCTGGCCTCCGAGAAGAAGTGCGGCCACCTGGGCGGCAAGGTCCTCATCCCCACCAGCCAGCACGTCAAGACGCTGAACGCCGCCCGCCTGGCCGCGGACGTCGCCGGTGTCCCGTCCCTGGTCATCGCGCGGACCGACGCCCAGGCCGCGACCCTGATCACCAGTGACGTCGACGAGCGCGACCAGCCCTACATCACGGGCGAGCGCACCGCCGAGGGCTTCTACCGCTTCCGCAACGGCGTCGACGCCTGCGTGGCCCGCGGCCTGGCCTACGCCCCGCACTCCGACCTGCTGTGGATGGAGACCGGGACCCCCGACCTGGACGTCGCCCGCCAGTTCGCCGAGCGCATCAAGGCCGAGTACCCGGACCAGATGCTGGCCTACAACTGCTCGCCGTCCTTCAACTGGAAGCGCCACCTGGACGACGCGACCATCGCGAAGTTCCAGCGCGAGCTGGGCCACATGGGCTACAAGTTCCAGTTCATCACCCTGGCGGGCTTCCACTCGCTCAACCACTCGATGTTCGACCTCGCCAAGGGCTACGCCCAGAACGGGATGACCTCGTACGTCGAGCTCCAGGAGGCCGAGTTCGCGTCCGAGGCCGACGGCTACACCGCCACCCGCCACCAGCGCGAGGTCGGCACCGGCTACTTCGACGCCATCAGCACGACCATCTCCCCCGAGGCCAGCACCACGGCTCTCACCGGCTCCACCGAGGAAGACCAGTTCTCAGCGGCTCACTGACACTGGTCTTCGTTCCCAGGAGGCCGTCCCTCCCCGCTTTCGTGGCTGGGGCGGGGCGGGCGGCCTCCGCCCCCCTAGCCGTCGGCCATGCGCGCTCCGTGTCACACCGCGCATGGCCGACGGCTTGTCGTGTGCCGGGCCCCTCCCGTACCGCCGAGGGGGGGTCCTAGGCTGGCCGCGTGGTCGCACCCCGCGGCCAGTCCCGAGCACCGGAGGTCGTGCGTGAAAACCCCCGAACCCTTCCTCTCCGCCCTGGCCGTACCGCTCCGGGTCCTCGGCGTGGGCGCCCTGGCCGCGTTCCTGGCCCTGGGCACCGCCGCGTGCGACGAGGCCCTGCCGAGCGTGGACGTCGAACAGGACGAGGGCGACGGTGAAGGCCAGGACGACGGAGACCAGGACGAGGACGGCGACGAGGACCAGGACGACGACGGCGACCAGGACGACGACGGCGACGAGGACGACTGAGCCTGGGACCTCCGCCCCGGACGCCCCCACACGGACGCGCCCGGGGCGGCGCGCCGTCACCGGGTCCGCGCCGAAACCCTCCTCTCCCACAGGCGGACGGGGCCCTCCGCCCGGATCGGGGCGGGCGGCCCCTCGCGCATTCCTGGCAACGGGCGGGGAAGGCGTCTAATGTGACTCACGAGGAAGTCACGGATGGATAACGCACGGATCCCGCCAGCCCGTCACCCACCGCGCGACGCCGCGGACGGACGGGCTCACGGCGCGATCCGCGACCCGATGGAGTCAGGGATGAGGTTCGAGGACATCAGCATGGGGACTCTGACCACCGCGCGCCGCGTGCTCGCGGGCGGCGCGATCGCCGCCGTCGCCGTGTTCGGCGCCGCGGCCTGCGAGGACAACGACGACCGGGACCGCAGCGAGCCGAACGTGGAGACGCCGGCTCCGGAGATGGGCGAGGACGGCGACGGCGGCGGCGAGATGGAGGACTGACGGCTCTTCGCCGCGCCCGTCCGGAAGCGGTGCGCCGGAGCCGTGTTCCGGCGCACCCCCGCCCCGAGCGGCGCCCCCGTCACGCCTCCCACCGGGCGGAACGTACATTGCAGGGGTGACCGACAAGATCCAGTCCCCCCGCGCCGAACGCCCCGCGACGACACCGCCCGCTCCCCCGCCCTCGGTCGACCGCCACCTGCTGCGCTGGGAGATCCTGTGCGTGCTCGCCCTCTCCCTGGGCGCCGCGGCGGTCACGGCGGTCATCTCCTTCGTCGGCACGCTCACCGAGCCCGAGTCCCTGGCCGAGCAGACCGCCAGCCTGGTGAACTCCCGCACGGAGGAGGCGCGTCCCTGGCTCGACCTGTCCTGGCAGCTGTACGCGCTGGCCGCCGCCCTGGTCCCGGTGCTGCTGGTGGCCTATCTCCTGCGCCGTTCGGGCGACTCCTCGCGCACCATCGGCTTCGACGTGCGCCGTCCCGGCTTCGACCTGGGCACGGGTTCCCTGCTGGCCGCGCTGATCGGCGTGGGCGGCCTGGCCGTGTACGTGGTGACCTGGCAGCTGGGGCTGACGGTCGCCATCCGGCCCAGCACCCTGAACGGCAACTGGTGGGACGTGCCCGTCCTGGTGCTCCAGGCCGCCAAGAACGGGATCCTCGAGGAGGTGATCGTGGTCGGCTACCTGCTGCACCGGCTGGGGCAGCTGGGATGGACGCCGTGGAAGGCGGTGCTGGCCAGCTCGGTGCTGCGCGCCTTCTACCACCTCTACCAGGGGATCGGGATGTTCTTCGGGAACCTGGTGATGGGGCTGGTCTTCGGCTGGTTCTACCTGCGCCACGGGCGCGTGATGCCCCTGGTGGTGGCGCACACGGTCATCGACATCGTGGCCTTCGTCGGCTCGGTGTACCTCATCGGCCGTCTGGACTGGCTCCCGGGCTGAGTCCGCGGGCGGCGATGACGTCCTCCAGGTAGCGGGGGCGGCCCAGCAGCAGGCCCACGGACAGGTTGACCGCGACCAGCACGGCCACCAGGAGCAGGGGCGCGTGCCAGCCGCCGCTGGTCTCGTGCAGCAGCCCGAACAGGAAGGGCCCCGCGCCGCCCATCAGGTAGCCCAGGCTCTGGCTGGTGGCCGACAGCGCGGCCGTTCCGGCCCCGGTGCGGCTGCGCAGCGCGAAGGAGGTCAGGGCGAAGACGAAACTGCCCATGCCGACGCCCACGAGCGTGGTCCAGACCCACACCCCCGACAGCGGGGAGAGCCACAGCCCGGCCAGGCCCGCCAGGTAGAAGACGGCGAACGCGACCACGAGGGGACGCTGGTCCCTCAGCCGGGTCAGGATCGTGGGCAGCACCAGGGACATGGGGATGCCCAGGACGGTCAGGTAGGACAGCGCCAGGCCCGCGGTCTGGGCGTCCATGCCCTGGTCGCGGAGCATCTGCGCGTACCAGCCGAACATGATGTAGGCGATCGAGGACTGGGTGCCGAAGTAGAGCACGGACTGCCAGCCCAGACCGGTGCCCAGCACCTGGCGGAAGCCCAGAGCCTGGGAGGGGTCGCCCCGCCCGGGTTCGTGGCGCAGCACCAGCAGCCAGGGGACGGCGGCCACGACGCCGAAGAGGGCGTAGGCGCCCAGGGCCACCCGCCACTCGCCGGTGGACTGCTCCAGGGGCACGGTGGCCGCGGCGGCGATGGCGGTGCCGAGGGCCAGGGCGGTGGTGTACACGGTGGTCATCAGACCCACGCGCTCGGGGAAGTGCTGCTTGACCAGGGCGGGCAGGATGACGTTGCCGACCGCGCCGCCGGACAGGGCCACGGCGCTCAGGGCCAGGAACAGCCAGGGTTCGGGAGCCGCCGCGCGTGCGGCCAGGCCCACGGTGAGGGCGGTCAGCGCGTAGACCAGGAGGTGGTGCTCGCCCAGGCGGCGGGCCAGGACGGGGGTCAGGCCGCCGAAGAGCGCGAAGCACAGCACGGGCAGGGTGGTGAGGGCGCCGGCGCCGACCGCGCTCATACCCAGCCCCGCGGTGACCTCGTCCAGGACGGGGCCGACACTGGTGATGGCGGTGCGCAGGTTCAGCGCCGCCAGGGCGATCCCGGCGGCGAGGAGCAGCAGTACCGCGCGCGGGTGGCGGCGGAAGGCGGTTCGACCTGCGGAGGGGTCACTCGTCACGGGGGTGTGGGGTGCTGGTCCGGCACTCATGGAGGCGACTCACAGAGATTCATAGGATGACCCGATGTACTTCATGAGGATAACGCATTGACGCCCGAGGCCAATTCCCGGCCGTAACTGGTCTAAGCTCCGGCCTTAACCCTTCCATACCTGTGCGCTGGCCCAGTCATCCGGCGACCCGCCTTTAGGAGGTAAACGCGTGCCCCTCGCCTCGACGCGCCGGACCGGTCTCGTCGACCAGGTCATCAGTCAGTTACGAGCACAGATCGACTCGGGTGAGTGGGGCGTCGGCGACCGCATCCCCACCGAGTCCGAACTCTCCGAGCAGCTTGAGGTGGGACGCAACACCGTGCGCGAGGCCGTCCGCGCCCTCGCGCACGCGGGGCTGCTGGAGATCCGCCAGGGGGCTGGCACCTTCGTGCGCGCCTCCAGCGAGCTCGGCGGTGCCCTGCGTCGCCGCCTGGAACGCTCCCGCCTGAGGGAGAACCTGGAGGTGCGACGCGCGCTGGAGGTGGAGGCGGCCCGACTGGCCGCGCTGCGCCACAGCGAGGAGGACATGGCCGACATCGACCGGGCCATGGGCCTGCGGGAGGCCGCCTGGCGCGACCGCGACATGGGCGCGTTCGTTGAGGCGGACTTCACGTTCCACCGGGCGGTCGTCAACGCCACCCACAACACGCTGCTCGTCGACCTGTACGACGACATCGCGCAGGTGGTGTACGCGAGCATCGCGCACACGGCCTACGAGCAGGACGACGAGGCGACCACCCAGCCCTCGTCGGCCACCGACGGCCTGGACCACTCGAAGCTGACCGAGGCGATCCGCGACGCCGACGCGTCGGGGGCCGCGCGCGAGGCGACCTGTTACATCGACGAACTGCTCTCACTCACCGAGGACTGAGCCGTTCGCGTCGGGCCCGGGAGCGTTCCCGAACGCTCCCGGGCCCTCGTCGTGCGTGGGACGTCGCCGTGGACTCAGTCCCGGGGGTCTCCCACCGCGGAGCGCGGCGAGAACCGCGAGCGGCCCGTGGAGTGGCTCTCAGCGCCGTGCGCGGCGGTGTCGCGGAGCGCCCCCAGGGCCCGTGAACGGCGGGCGCGGTGCTCGGCCCGCCCCTCCCAGCCGGTGACCCTGGAAGGGTCCAGATCGAGCAGGTCCAGGGTGCTCTCCCCGGCATAGACCGCGTCGATGATCTCCCGTTCGCGGGAGACGCTGTCCACGGTCGCGGCGATGATGGCGCTGACCTGCCCCCGGGGCAGGCACACCACGCCGTCGTCGTCGGCGACGATCCAGTCACCCCGGCGCACCGGCAGGGGCACGGGACCGCCCGCCGCCATGCTGATCTGGCGGCCCACCGAACCGCCCGCCTCGTGTCCGGCCTCGCGGACCGCGACGCCGGCGCCGAACACGGGCAGCGCGCAGCGGGCGATGGCGGCGATGTCGCGGACACAGCCGTCCAGGATGATGCCCGTGACCCCGCGGGTGCTGGCGGCCACGGCGAGGATCTCGTCGACGTAGCCGTACTCCGCCTCGCCCGCGACGTCGACCACGAGGGCCGAGCCGGGGGGAGCCTGGGCCACCGCGACGTGGATGGCGAGGTTGTCCCCCGGCGTGCAGCGGACCGGGAACGCGGTCGCGGCGAAGGCGGCCCCCGGCCAGACGGAGAAAAGGTGCGTCCCGAACGGCCTGGCACCGCACCGCGCCAGCGCCACCGTGCCCACAGCCGTCAACGTATCCGCAAGCGCCACGTCAGCCTCCCCATACACCCGCGCCTGGTGTGGTCGGTCCGGAGCCGACCCCTCCCTATACTCACGGGTAACTTAAGCGTGACGCAAGCCATGCACGACCGAAACAGCGAAAAATGCTACCGCTGGTTACAGATGCGGATGGAGAGGGCGCCGGCGCCTACGCACCGTGCCCGCCCACGGGGTCAGGGCGCGACCCACTCCACCGAGTGATCCCCTCCCCTGCGTTCCTTGCGCACCGACAGGTGGTCCCAGCACTCCACGTATCCCACCCCCGGGGTGGCGCGCACCGTCTCCAGGGCCTCCACCAGCTGGCAGCGGTCGGGCGCGGTGAGGGCGCCGACGATGTCGTAGCGCCCGAAACCGCTGGCCAGGAAGGAGATCCCCGGCATGTTCGCCAGCGCCGCGCCCAGCAGCTCGGCGTCACCCCGACAGCGCAGACCGAAGCCCAGCCGCTCGTTGGCGCCCACCGCCGAGGGTTCCACCAGCGCGGTCACGTGCACCACGCCGGAGTCGAGCAGCCGCACCACCCGCGAACGGGCCGCGGCCTGCGACAGGCCCACCTGCCGGGCCAGGTCCGCGTAGGAGGCCCGGCCGTCCCTGAGCAGCTGCCGGACCAGGCGCCAGTCCAGCGCGTCCAGCTCGATGTCGCGTAGTTCCCGCACGCTGCTGTGGGCGTCCTTGAACACGGCGTTGGCGCGGAAGACCTCCGCGCCGTCCACGCCCGGCAGCGAGCGCAGCTCGGAGAGCTCCTTGGTCAGGGCGGCGTCGTCGGCCACCCGGATCTGCGCGACGGCCGGGAAGCGCCCGGCCGACTGGGCCGCGAAGGTCACCGCCTCCCGCTCCCCCAACGCGTCCAGCATCGGCCCGACGGGGCCGCTGACGCGGAACGAGACGTGACCGAGGACCTCCATTCCCACGACCCCGGCGTGCAGTACTCCGACGATCCTGATGGCTCCGGACTGCACGAGCTGGCGCACCCTGGCGCGCACCGCCGTCCTCGACAGACCGACTCCGTCGGCCAGTGCCTGGAACGTCGCTCTGCCGTCCCCTTGCAGCGCGCGCATGAGCGCGGCGTCAACCGCATCGAGCACGATGGCTTGCCTTTCGTTCCCATGACGCCGTCCTTCCCCCGGACGGCGCCCCCTCCTGCGGCCAGATCATCGCAGCTGCGGCGTGCGTTCACTACTGATCGCCAAAGAAATCAGCTGATTCGCCGTTTTGACCGGGGCGGGAACGCCCCCCAATCCCCCATCAGCGCACTCGGCGTCACATAACAGACTTGTATAGAACATCCCTCATGACTGAGTAGCCGTGCACACAACTCTCGCAAAGCGCCACACTGAACTGTCGGGGCCGCGCGACACCCTCGCGGACCTCCTCCCTCCCGGAGGCCGACGTCCGTACGTTCGAGCCCGGGAACCGCCAGGAGGGGAACCGGACACCCCCTCCCCGGCGTGTACACGACAGGGGGCGGGGACGCGGGTCCGGACCCGCGACGCGTCGCCGTCCGGCGACCGCGGCGGGAGATCACGAAGACAACGGGGCGGTCCGCCCCGCGGCTGGAGAGGAACCACCGGTGACAGCGGAGGACGAGCAGCGGGACGGGGCGCCCGCGCGCCCGACTACGGGCAGGGCACTCCTGTGGACCGCGGCGTCGGTTCCCCTTCCCGGACTGGCGCACCTGCGGATGCGCCGCAAGGTGGCGGGCTCGGTGATCCTGGGCGTGTACCTGGCCGGGATCCTGGCGCTGGTCGTCTGGAGCCTGCGGCTGGGCGCGGCGGAGGCGGACACCATGACGCTCCTGGCCACCATGGCCTTGCAGGGCCGCTGGCTGTTGAGCGTCATGGGCGCGGTGTTCGTCGTGGCGGTGCTGTGGTTGACGGTGGTCGTGCACTCCTGGGTGATCACCCGTCCCCCCGGGGCGCCCCGGGGGACGCGGGTGCTCGGCGCGGCCGTGGTCCTGCTGCTGTGCCTGACCATCGCGGCGCCCTCCGCGCTGGCGCTGCACGGCGGCTACACGGCCTACCAGACCCTCAACAACGTGTTCCAGGCCGAGGAGGACCCCGAGATGCCTCCGCACGACGAGGCCGACCCGTGGAACGGCCGGGAGCGGGTCAACGTGCTGCTGCTCGGCTCGGACTCGGCGGACAACCGCTACGGGGTGCGCACCGACACCATGATCGTGGCCAGCATGGACACCGAGACCGGTGACACCGTGCTGGTGGGCCTGCCGCGCAACCTGGAGAACGCCCAGTTCCCGGAGGGCAGCGCGCTGGCCGAGCGCTACCCCGCGCCGTACGGCTTCGACATGCTGCTCAACGAGCTCTACCAGGCGGTCGCCGAGGAACCCGAGGCACTGGCGCTCAACCCGAACGCGACCGATCCCTCCGCCGACACCCTCAAGAAGGTCATCGGGTACAACCTCGACCTGGACATCGGCTACTACGCGATGGTCAACATGATGGGCTTCCGCGACCTGATCGACGCCATCGGCGGCGTGAGGGTGCGTATCGAGGAGCCCATCCCCTACGGTCTGGAGGGCGGGGTGCTGGAGCCGGGCACGCACCTGCTCAACGGCCACGACGCGCTCTGGTACGGACGTTCCCGGACCAACAGCAGCGACTACGGACGGATGGGCCGCCAGGGCTGCCTGATCAAGTACGTCGCCGAGCAGGTCGACCCGATGACCGTCCTGACGAGCTACCGCAGGCTCGCGGGCGCCACCGAGCGCACCCTGAGCACCGACATCCCCCAGTCCAAGGTGCCCTCGTTCGTGGAGTTGGCCGACCTGGTCACCGATGAGGGGAGCATGAGCACGTTCCAGCTGTCGCCGCCCCAGGTCAACACGGCCAACCCGGACTGGGAGGCGATCCGCGGGCTGGTCGCCGAGGCCGTCTCCGGGGGTGCGGACGAGGTGGCGGAGGAGCCCTCCGCCGCTCCGAGCGAGGACGCGGAGCCGTCCGGGGAGCCCTCCGCGAACGACGAGCCCACCGAGTGGCAGGAGTTCACCGGTCTGGGGGAGGAGGAGCCCTCCGAGCCGGGTCGCCAGGTGGGCGAGGAGCCCAGCAGCCTTGAGGCCCTGTGCCCCTGAGCGGGCGCTGACCCCGGGCCCGTCCGGTCGGGCGGGCCCGGCCCGTCCGACCGCCTCCGCGTACTCCCGCTCACCTGACTCACCTCACACACCGGCAGTCACCCAACCCTTCCTGGCCGGTGTCGGCCAGGGGGAAGCAGACCGTTGCGGCCCCCTCACGGGCGTGTGAACCTGACGCGGTGACCCCCGCGCAGATCTGGACCCTCGTCGCGCTGGGCGCCTTCCACGGCCTGCACCCGGGTATGGGCTGGCTGTTGGCCGTGACCCGCGGTCTCCAGGAGGGCGGTCGCGCCCAGGTACTACGTTCGCTGCCCGCCATCGCCCTCGGACACGCGGCGAGCGTGGCGATAGCGGCCGTCGCCATCACCGTCACCGGTTCGGTCACCGCCTCCGTGCTCTTTCCGGTGGTGGGCGGCGCGGTGATCGTGACGGTGGGGCTGGTGATGCTGCTGTCGCGGCGGCACTTCCACTGGCGCGAGGTGCGGCTNCGTTCCTGATGTCTTCGGCGCACGGCGCGGGGCTGATGGTGATGCCGGTACTGGCGGGTCGGCTCGCGCACACCCACTCCGGCGGTCACGGCGCACACGGTGCCACGGCGTCGGGGGGTCCGGCCGGGAGCGGCGGCACGGAGGTGGCGGCCACGGGAGGCGGCGCATCGGCCGAGGGGGTGTGGACCCTGTGGGACGCGACGCTCGTCGGTCTGGCCGCGACCGGTGTGCACACGCTGGCGATGCTCGTCGCGGCGGGGGTCGCGGCGCTGATCGCCCACGACTTCCTGGGGGTACACGCGTTGCGCTGGCGCGGGGTGACCATGGACCGTGTCTGGGCGTTGACGCTGATCCTGGGAGGCCTGTTCGTCCTGTGGTCGGTGTGGTGACCGGCTCCCCGGGCTCCCCGGGCTCCCGAAGCGGCGGAGACGACCCGACGTGGAAAGATGTCCGTGGTGCCGGAAACCTGGGTATCTCCCAGAAGGTTGACTCCCCGGGACCCGCGCCGGAGGCGGGAACGCCGCCCTGCGCGCACACGGAGGGGCGGAGGGCCGATGACGCAGGGGAACGCGCGATCCGGGCGCCGGTGGCTCGGAGCACTCATGGCCGTGGCCGTCCTGGCCGCCCTGGTCCTCGTCACGACCGTGGGCGCCCGCTGGCTGGCACGGAACACCGACCTGTTTCCCGTCTCGGCCCCGTGGGGCCCCGAGTGCGCGGTGTGGACGGGCGAGGTACAGGTCCGGCTGGAGCGCGAACAGGCGCGACGGGCGACCACCGCGGCCGCCGTCGCCGTGCAGGGTGACGACGCCCCGATCGAGGCACCCGACACCGGCGACATCCCCGACACGGTGATGACCCTGTTGGAGGAGGGCCCCGAGGCGGATGCCGGTCCCTCGCTGACCTGCCGTTCCGCCAGGAACCCCGATCTGCGGGTGCAGGAGGACCTGGAACCCTCCGGCCTGACCCCGCGCGCCCAGCACCTGCTGGACGGGATGAGGGCGCACTTCTCCGACCTGAACGTGGGTGGTTTCGTGCCCGGCGGCTTCAGCACCGGCCACGGCGACGACTCCGCGCACTACGACGGCCGCGCGATCGACGTCTTCCACCGGCCGGTCAACGAGGAGAACCGCCGCGCGGGGTGGGTGATGGCGCACTGGCTGATCGCGCACGCCCCGGACCACGAGATCGACGTGATCATCTTCGACGACCGGATCTGGAGCACGAGCTTCCCGTCACTGGGATGGCGCGACTACGACGCCGGCTCCGACGACGAGGTCCTGCGGCACCTGGACCACGTACACGTGGACGTACAGCGCGGCCGGGAGGTCTCCGAGGAACGCTGACGCCCCCGCCCCGGCGGAGGGGTGCGCGGTCCCGCGGAGGTGGCGCGTCCGGTGTCCGTGGCCGCGGCGGACACGGACACCGTTCGGGCGTCGGACACGCGGCGGGCCACGCGGCCCGCCGGACGGGACGGTCGCCGCGGCGTGCGCTCCGCCCGGCCAACCGTGTGGGCGCCACACGGACCGCCGCGGTCGTGGCCCCGGCCGTTCAGCCGTCCAGGCGGAACCCCACCTTGAGGCCCACCTGGAAGTGCGCGACGTCCCCCTCCTCGATGTGCCCGCGGATCTCGGTGACCTCGAACCAGTCGAGTTCGCGCAACGTGGCCGAGGCCCGGTCGATGCCGTTGCGGATGGCCTGGTCGATGCCCTGCGGCGAGGTGCCGACGATCTCCGTGACGCGGTAGGTGTTGTGGGACATGTGGACTCCCCCGTGGTCGTTGCTCGCGGTCGCGTGCGACGCGACCCCCGACCCCTGACTCCCCGTAATCACCTTGAGTCACACGGGTAACCTCCGTGCGCCCGCGCCGGACCGGCGAGGGGGGCGGCGGGCGCTTTACCGTGCGAGGAGATGGAGCTGGCACACGACTGGGGCTCTCTTGACTCCGAACGCGCGGACCACTTGGGTCGATGTTATGGGCGAAATGCCAGATGAGTCCTGACCTGGGACTTAAGACCCTGTATCTGTGGGACTCTCCCGAGACAACGTCGTAACTGACTCTTGACGTACACCGGGGGGCATCGGTGTACATTGGGTTCTAGCGCTTCGGTCCCCCGTCGAAGCGTGGGAGCGATGTTTCGAGCCCCCGTTGGAACATCGCCTGCGACGCCGGGTGGTTTGCCCCCGTAGCCACCCGGCGTCGCCTTCTGTGTCCGCCCCCGGTCAGTGTGCGGGCGACCGGCGGGAAAGACCCGAACGTGCCCGTCGCTTGACCATGACGGCAGTTTCCCGGTTGGGGGTTCAGGATTGGGTAAAACGGAGGCGCCGCGGTGTTCGCGGCGCGGGTGCCGCGCCGAGGCGACGTGGGCGCTGGTGTGGAACAACCCGAAGCTGCACACGCCCGACCGGCGCAAGGTGTGGACGGCCTGCGACGAGCACCGCGAGTACCTGTCCACCTTCCTGGACATGCGCGGGTTCCTGCGCGAGACCGTCCCCATGGCCGAGTTCGAGGGCTGAGGGAGCCGGGGCGGGAACACCGGGAGCCGGGCGGTCGCCCCGTACGTCGGCGTGGCGGGGATCAACGTCCCGGGCGGGATCCGCCCTCCCCGATCGTCGTGGCCCACCGGAACGGAACCGCGCAGGCGGCGGGGAACGGCTCGTGGACGGCTCCCCCGTGGCCGGGGTTGTCGGTGGCCGCTGACAGGATCACCGGCATGGTTCTCGTACGTACGACTCCGCCGCGGCCCGTCGAGGTGAGCGCGGTCCTTCCCGAGCTGGCTCCGTTGGCGCGTCCCGCGATCCGGCTGCATCCCCGCCCCGGGTCGCCCTCGCCGGAGGAGAGCTCGGTCGGGGGGCCGTTGCTGTGGCCGCTCGAGGAGCCGTGGCCGCACTGCGAAGGCGCGCACCTGGACAGCGGGTTCCGCCAGTCGCCGACGGAGGTACGGCTGGAGAGGCGCAGGCTGGCCCGGCTGCACCGTGACCCCCACGGCCCCTCGTTCACACCCGAGGAGGAGGCGCTCAGGGACCAGGACGCCGCGAGGTTCGAGAAGCGGCTCGACGCCGGTCCTCCCTGGCCCGAGGAGTGCCCGGTCCCCATGCTGCCCGTGGCCCAGCTGTACCTGCGCGACGTACCGCTGTTGCGGCCGCCCGGCCAGGCCGACCTGCTCCAGGTCCTCTGGTGTCCCTACGAGCACGAGCCGGACTGGAAACCCGCGACCGCGGTGTTCTGGCGGTCCGCCGCCTCGGTCTCCGACGTCCTCGCCACACCGCCGGAACCGTACGAGGCGAACTACCCGGGTTACGTGCCGGAACCGTGCCTGGTGGCACCGGAGGCGGTCACCGAGTACCCCGACAGCCTCGATCTGAGCCCGGAGACGCTGCTGGCGGTGGGGGACCTGAGCAGGTGGCAGGCGGCCGGCGTGGACGTGGACAGCGAGTACGAGGAGTATCCGGAGGGTTTCTACGACGGGAATCTGGCTGCCTCCCCCGGCTGGAAGGTCGGGGGATGGCCGCCATGGGGCCGCACCGACCCGGTCCCCCGGCACTGCACCGTCTGCGACGCCCGGATGGTCCCGCTGCTGACCATCGCGTCCTTCGAGTGGGACGCCGCCACGCGTGGCTGGGCGCCGTACGAGGACCGGGAGGCCGCCCACGCCGACGGTCATCGCGCCGGACTGAACCCCGCGCAACCCACGAAGGTCGAGGTGGGCGGTACGGACAACATGCAGATCTACGTGTGCCCGACCTCTCCCGAGCACCCGCACACCGACCTGATCCAGTGACCTCCGGGCCCGCGAACCGCCCCCGGCGCGGGCCCGTCACCCGGTTTCCTCCGCCGGACGGCTCAGCCGGTCGGCGGCTCAAGGAGGCGGCGGGCGCGGGCGAGGTCGTCGGGGGTGTCGCAGTCGGCCACGGCCAGGTCGTCGGCCAGGGGCACCGCGCGGGGTCCGAGGGGCCCCAGCAGCCCGTACAGGGAGCGGCCCCGGTGGTCGGCGAGGGCGGCGCGCAGGCTGTCGGTCCGCCACACGCTGGTGAGCCACTGCTCGCGCCCTGTGGAGTCCACGAACACCGCGCCCTCGTCGTCGCCCTCCGGTGCGTCGGCGAGGGCGGCCAGGTGGGTGGTGTCCAGGTGGGGCAGGTCGGCGGCCAGCAGCGCGAACCAGGGGGTGCGCACGTGCGGCAGCCCGGCGCGCAGGGCGGCCACCGGGCCGGAGCCGGGCGGGTCCTCCCGGACGTAGAGCGCGCGGGGAGCCTCCCGGGGCGGGCCGACCACGATGATCCGGCCGGGGTCCTCCGCGTCGGCGTTGTGGGCGCGGACGGCGTCGGTGACCCGTTCCAGCAGGGTGCGTCCGGCCACGGCCAGCCCGGGCTTGTCCACGCCGCCCATGCGGCTGCCCGCGCCTCCGGCCAGGACGATCGCGTCCAGGGGTCCGTCCACCCTCCCGCCATGGGCCATCACGGCGCTCCTCACACGCGTCAGCCGTTGTGGTGTCCGCAGTTCGGACACGTCTTCTGCCCCGCGGACAGGGGTTCGCCGCACCGGGAGCAGTACCCGGTGACCGGTTTGTTGCGCTGTCCCTGCCTCGGGACGCCGCGTCTGATCGGCCCCACCGCGCTCACGCCTCCGTCTCGGCGAGTCCGTCCATCACGTCGTCCAGGACGGTCCTGCGGTGGTCCATCGACATCAGCCGCAGCTCCTTGAGCGCGGGCGCGGTGTCCACGCTGGCGCCCTGGGGCCCCTGGACCGTGCACACCCGCATGCAGTGCTGGGTGGGCTCGCGCCAGAAGTCGCGTTCGTCGACGGGGGCGATGCGGTACACCGTGGCCGGGTACTGGACCGGCCCGCCCGGGGAGTACCAGTGCTGGGTGCGGGTCAGCACGAAGCCCGTGAGGAGCGAGTCGAACACCCCGCCGGAGGCGAGGTCGGTCAGGGCCTCGTGGTCCCCCTCCCGACGACACTCGTCGCAGCCCTCCAGCTCCGCACGCAGCAGCCAGCGGGCGCGGGCGTGGCTCACCTCGGAGTTCTTCAGCTTGCTCGGGTGTCGGTGTCCCATGCTGGGAAGGGTACGCCGATCCCCCGGGAACCGGTAGCCGCCCCCGGGCCGGGAACCGCTGGTACGGCCCCGGTCCGGCGGCGGCCTCCGTCGCTGCTCACCCCTTGACGCACACCACCTGGCGCAGGTGGGCGACCACCTCGACCAGGTCGGCCTGGGCCTCGATCACCGACTCCAGGTCCTTGTACGCGGCCGGGATCTCGTCCACGACACCCGCGTCCTTGCGGCACTCCACGCCCCTGGTCTGCTCGGCCAGGTCCGCCTCGGTGAAGGTCCTGCGGGCCTTGTTCCGGCTCATCCGCCGCCCCGCCCCGTGCGAGGCGGAGTTGAACGAGGCCGGGTTGCCCAGTCCGCGGACGATGTAGGTCCCCGTGGCCATGGAACCCGGGATGATGCCGAGCTCGCCCGTTCCGGCGCGGATGGCGCCCTTGCGGGTGACGAGCACGTCCACCCCGTCGTAGGTCTCCTCGGCCACGTAGTTGTGGTGGCAGGAGATCCACTGCTCGAAGCGGGTTCCGGGGATCTGCTCGGCCACGGTCCGGCAGGCCAGGCCCATCATCACGTCGCGGTTGCGCCGCGCGTACTCCTGGGCCCAGAACAGGTCGCGGCGGTAGGCGTCCATCTCCGGGGTTCCGGCGACGAACACCGCCAGGTCCCGGTCGGGCAGGTCCTGGTTGTGCGGCAGGGCCCTGGCCCGCTCGATGTGGTGCGAGGCCAGTTCCTTGCCGATGTTGCGCGAACCGGAGTGCAGGACCAGCCACACCGCGCCGTCGTCGTCCAGGCACACCTCGAGGAAGTGGTTGCCCCCGCCGAGGGTGCCCATCTGGCGCCGGGCGCGGGCGAGGCGGGGGCGGACGGCGTCGGCCAGTCCGTCGAAGCCCTCCCAGAACCCGGACCACGCGGTGCCGCGCAGGGCGGGGACGGTGGCGGGGTCGACCGGTTCGTCGTGGGCGTGGAAGCCGACCGGGATCACGGCCTCCAGGGCGGAGCGCAGCCGTCCCAGGTCGTCGGGCAGGCGTTCGGCGGTCAGGTCGGTGCGCACGGCGGTCATCCCGCAGCCGATGTCCACCCCGACGGCGGCGGGGCTGACCGCGTCGCGCATGGCGATGACCGATCCCACGGTGGCGCCCTTGCCGTAGTGCACGTCGGGCATGACGGCCAGACCGTGCACCCAGGGCACGCGGGTGACGTTGCGCAGCTGTTCCATCGCCGCGGCCTCGACCTCGTCGGGCGCGGTCCACATACGGATGGGGACGCGTTCCCCCGGAACCTCGGTGTAGGGCATGTGCGGGCCACCTCCCCTTCCGGACCAGGCGTTCGTTCGTACGGGCACGTCCACGTTCGTGCCCCGGAACATCAAGCCAGAGGCGGGCGGGCGGCGCAACGCGTTTTCCGCGGGGCGTCCGCCGCGGGTGGGCGGTCGGGGAGGTCTCGGGGTGGGAGGGGCCGGGGTCCGGAGCGGCGGCGTCGGGGCGCGGCGAGCGGTGAAGGGGTCGGGTGGTGAAGGCGTGCGTCAGCCGCCGATCGCCGACATCGGCCGGGGCGGCTGGAGGAAGCTGGGGTCGTTGATGCCGTGCCCGGGCAGCTTGGTGGCCACGGCCCTGGTCCAGCTCTCGGCGATCTCCTCGTCGGTGGCTCCGCCCCGCAGCAGGGAGCGCAGGTCGGACTCCTCCCGGGCGAACAGGCAGTTGCGCACCTGGCCGTCGGCGGTGAGGCGGACACGGTCGCAGGCCCCGCAGAAGGGCCGGGTGACCGAGCCGATGACGCCGACGGTGGCCTGCTCCCCGTTGGGGAAGCGGGCTCCGCGCACGTGGAAGAGTTCGGCGGGCGCACTGCCGCGTGTGTCGGCGTCGGCGGCGTCCAGCGTGAACTCGGTTTCGAGGCGGGCCAGGATCTCCTCGGCGGTGATCATNNNGTGTCGCGCCGCCAGCCGTGCTGGGCGTCCAGGGGCATCTGCTCGATGAACCGCAGCTCGTAGCCGTGTTCGACGCAGAAGCGCAGGAGGTCGGGGGCCTCGTCGTCGTTGGTTCCGCGCATGAGCACGGCGTTGACCTTGACCGGGGTGAGTCCGGCGTCGGCGGCGCCCGCCAGGCCGTCGAGGACGTCGGGGAGTCGGCGGCGCCGGGCGAGGGTCTCGAACACCTCGGGGCTGAGGGTGTCGAGGGAGACGTTGACCCGGTCGAGTCCGGCCTCGGCGAGGGCGGGGGCCATGCGGGCCAGTCCGATGCCGTTGGTGGTCAGGGCGGTGTGTGGGCGGGGTCGCAGCTCGGTGGTTCCGGCGATGAGGCCGGGCAGGCCGCGGCGGAGCAGGGGTTCACCGCCGGTGAAGCGCACCTCGGTGATGCCGAGGCGGGTGACACCGACGCGGATGAGGCGGAGGAGTTCGTCGTCGGTGAGCAGTTCCGGTTTGGGCAGCCACTCCAGCCCTTCCGGTGGCATGCAGTAGGTGCATCTGAGGTTGCAGCGGTCGGTGAGCGAGACCCTCAGGTCAGTCGCCACTCGCCCATAGGAGTCGGCCAGCACGGGCGTCACCCTCTCCAGTCCGAGTTGCCGGGCAGTCCGTGTGTGGAGATACCCCGCCCGAGGGATACCCATAGATAAGCGTAGAAGATCACCTTTCGACACAGGCAGACTGAATCACGTCGTATGCCGTATTTCGTGGCAGGACACGAGAGGCCGGTCCCCGCATGGGGTGATCACACACCTCACCGGGAGCGACCACCGCGAACCCCGGGGTGCGCCCGGCCCCTCCCCCGTCACGCGTGCGCGGACCACCCCGCTGCGCACCGGCCCCCTGGCACCGTAGTGTGGCCGTCCGACGGTCGCGGTCCGATCGTCGCAGACGAAAGCGCGGGCAAGGAGGCGGGACACGGTGATCACCACACGCGAGTGGGCCCTGGCGGGCGGCCCCGACGGTTCGGGAAGGCTGGCGGCACGGGCGTGGGCCCCGACCGAGGGGGAACCGACCTGGCTGGCGGTGCTGGTCCACGGCTACGGCGAGCACCTGGGGCGGTACCAGCAGGTGGCCGAGGACCTGGTCCGTGCGGGCGCGGTGGTCTACGGCGCCGACCACCGCGGGCACGGGCGGTCGTCGGGCGAGCGGGTGCTGATCGACGACTACGCGGGCGTGGTCGAGGACGTGCACCGGCTCGTCACCCAGGCGCGCACCGCCTACCGGACGCTGCCGCTGGTGCTCATCGGCCACTCCATGGGCGGGCTCATCGCCTCCCGCTACGCCCAGACGCACCCCGACGAACTCCGGGCGCTGGTGCTGTCCGGGCCGGTGCTGGGCCGGTGGACGTCCCTGGAGCGGATCGCCGCAGCCGAGGAGATCCCCGACGCCCCCATCGACCCCTCCACCCTCTCGCGCGACCCGGCCGTGGGCGAGGCGTACGTGGCCGACGAGCTGGTGTGGCACGGCCCCTTCAAGCGCGCCACCGTGAACGCGCTGCTCACCGAGATGGAGCGTGGGCTCGCGGGCGGGAGCGTGGGCGCGCTGCCGCTGCTGTGGGTGCACGGGTCCGACGACCAGCTGGTGCCGGTGCGGGACACGAAGGTGGGCATCGAGGCGGTCGCGGGAGAGGACTTCACCGCGAGGGTCTTCCCCGGTGCTCGGCACGAGGTGTTCAACGAGACCAACCGGGACGAGGTGCTCGGCGAGGTGATCCGCTTCGCCCGGCGCTTCGCCGTTCCGGGCGGCGCCTGAGGACGCGCGTCGGAGGGCGCCGTTGGCTCCTCCGGGATCCCCCGGCCCACCAGCTCCGGCACGCCCTCACCCGCCCCTCCCCGAGGACGCCCCGGCCTTCCGGCCGGGGGAGGAAGTCAAACGTAGAGCTGCCCCCGGGGCTGCACCGGGTGGACCAGGGTCTCGGTGTAGGCGGTGGCCAGGCGCTCCACCGCGTCGGTGAGCACGTCCGGCGGCTGGGTGTAGGCCAGGCGCAGGTAACGTTCCAGGGTTCCGTCGGCGCCGAACACCGGCCCGGCTGCCGGGTGCACCCCGTGCCGGACGGAGGCCGTGGCCAGCGCGCTGGCCACCGGGTGGGGCAGGGTCGTCCACAGCACCAGCCCGCCCCCGGGCACGCTGGGCCGCCAGTCGGGCAGCCGCTCGCGCAGCGCACGCAGCAGCACGTCCCGGTTGCGGCGCAGCTGGCGACTGCGCTCGGCGCGGATGCGCAGCACGTCGGCGAGCAGATGGGTGGCGGTGAGCTGGTCCATCACCGCCCCCGCCAGGTCGAAACGCTGCCGGATGGCCATCAGGCGGGCCACCATCGGCGGCGTGGTGCGCACCCACCCCACCCGCAGGCCGCCCCACAGCAGTTTGGCCACCGAACCCACCGTCAGCACCCGGCCGTCGGTGTCGTGGGCGGCCACCGGCGCGGGCAGATCGCCGGAGTCGATGGCCAGTTCGGCGACCGACTCGTCGATGATCAGGTGGGTCCCGGCCCGACGCGCCTCGCGCACCAGGATCCGGCGCTCATCGTCGTCCATGAGGGCGCCGGTGGGGTTCTGGAAGTCGGGGATGAGGTAGGCCAGACCGGGTTTCCACTGGCGGAACGCGTCGACGAGGTACTCCATGTCCCAGCCCTGCGGGGTCACCCCGACCGTGCGCACCCGTGCCCCGGCCTGGCGGATGGCGTCCAGCGCGTGCGGGTAGGTGGGCGACTCCACCAGCACCTCGTCGCCGGATTGCAGGAGCATGTCCACGGCCAGGGCGACGCCCTGCTGGGAGCCGTTGGTGACGAAGATCTGCTCGGGTGTGGTGGGCAGGCCGCGCTCGACGTAGCGCCGGGCGATGGCGTGGCGCAGTTCGGGCAGCCCGTAGGGGTAGTAGCCGAGCCCGCCCACGTGCGCGGAGAGCCGCTCGGCGGCCTGGAAGGCGGCGGCACGCAGTCCCTCCACGGCCGGGGGCGCGGCCACCCCCAGGTCGATGTGCTCGGCGGTGGGGATGAACGGTGAGGGCTCGCTGGTGCCGGAGTCGGGCAGGACGGTCCAGCTGCCCGCTCCCTGCCTGCTCTCCAGGAAGCGGTTGTCCCGCAGCCAGGCGTAGGCGGCGGTGACGGTGTTGCGGCTGACCCCCAGGGCGGCGGCCAGGTCGCGTTCGGCCGGAAGGCGGGTGTTGGTGGGGACGCGGCCGTCCAGGACCAGCCCGCTGACGGAGCGGGCGATGGCCAGGTAGTAGGGGCGTTCCACGGGAGCCTCACCGATGAGGCGCGCCAGCAGACGTCCGTTGATCCGCCGGGTACCGCCTCCGGAGCGCTCCGCGCGGTGGCCGTTCTGTTTCGCCATGCCGTTCCCCGTCGCCGTGTTTGAAAGGGCCAGTTGCCTCGATTGGCTCTTCAATCCAGGCGCCACATCCGCCACGATACCCAGGTGGCTTCCTGATTCCAGGTCCAAAGGACAACGATCAGGCCCCGCCTGCCCCGCAGGCTCTCGTCCGATGATCCCATGAAAGGCCAGGTGCCCCCGTGACCACGATCGCCGCCCTGTTGGGGCGGGTGTTGATCACCCCCGTTCTCCCGCGTCCCCGGCTACGCCGCCTGGTCCAGCTGTACACGGGCCTGACCCTCTACGGGCTGAGCGGCGCACTGCTGGTCCACGCGGGGTTGGGCGCGATGCCGTGGGACGTGCTGCACCAGGGGTTGTCCCGACAGACCGGGCTGTCCATCGGCACGTGGAGCGTGCTGGTGGGCGCGATGCTCATGCTGCTGTGGATCCCGCTGCGTCAGAAGCCGGGCCTGGGCACGTTGAGCAACGTGGTCGTGGTGGGCGTGACGGTGGACCTGTTTCTGTGGCTGCTGCCCGAGGCGTCCACTCTGGTGGTGCGCGTGCTGCTACTGGCGCTCGGCGTGGTGGTGTGCGCGGCCGCGACCGGGTGCTACATCGGCGCCCAGCTGGGGCCGGGCCCCCGGGACGGGCTGATGGTCGGCCTGGCGGCGCGGGGATGGTCGGTGCGCCTGGCCCGGACCGTGATCGAGGTGGCCGTCGTGGTCACCGGTGTCCTCCTGGGCGGCACCGTGGGCGTGGGAACACTGGTGTTCGCGCTGGCGATCGGCCCCCTGGCCCAGGTCTTCCTCCCCCTGATGCGCATGCCCGACCGGACCGTCGCGGACGCTCCCCGGCCCTGACGTTCACCGGGGCGCGAAGGGCGCGGGACCCGCCCGGTTCTGGCGTCCTCACGGGGTTGCGGACGCCTCCGTTCCTCCTTTCCGGAACGTCTTGGCCTCCTCGTCACCGGATCTTGATCACCGCGTCATAACTTCTGACCTGACAAACGTTCCTATTCCTCCACATACCTCGCTGCACCTTCCGATGCACGTGCAATTGCGGGTGGCGCGCTCCCGGTGAAGCAGGGAAGATGGGAGGCGCGGTGAAGGAAAAGGACCGCGTTCGGGGCGGTTCCCTGGCACCGGCCTTTTCGGCTGCCCTCGCCTGGGCACATTACCGGGTGGAAGGCAAGCGGCGGCTGGTGCGGAGGCGGAACGTGGCCCGAACGGCGCCTGGCGGCGGGTCCGCTCCCTGTGGCGGGCTGGGAGGACCCCGACGAGGCGCGCACACCGGTGTGCGCGCGGACGGCCGCCGTGAGGCACGGCGCACCCCACGAGGCGCCGACCGTAGGAACCATGACGACGTGACGGGGGTGAGCCGCGTGCCCGGCTGGATTGAGGACTACGCAATGATCGGCGACATGCAGACCGCCGCGCTGGTCGGGCGTGACGGTTCCATCGACTGGGCGTGCCTCCCCGACTTCGACTCCTCCGCCTGCTTCGCCGCGCTGCTCGGCGACGAGCAGAACGGCAGCTGGGTCCTGCGCCCCGCCGAGGGCGACCCCCGCGCCGTCCGCCGCCGCTACCGTGGCGACACGCTCATCCTGGAGTCGGAGTGGGACACCGGCTCCGGGTCCGTGCGGGTCATCGACTTCATGCCGCCGCGCGGCGGCGCCCCCCACATCGTCCGCATCGTCGAGGGGCTGACCGGTGCGGTGCGCATGGAGACCGTCATGCGCATCCGCTTCGACTACGGCCACGTCGTGCCGTGGGTGCACCGTGCCGGTACCGAACTGGTCGCCATCGCCGGGCCCGACTCCGTCTGGCTGAGCAGCCCCATCCCCCTCCAGGGCCACAACTTCACCCACGACGCCACCTTCACCGTCACCGCGGGCCAGCGCGTGCCCTTCGTGATGACGTGGCACCCCTCCCAGGTGGAGGAGTCCGATCACCTCGACGCGGAGAAAGCGCTCTCCCGCACGGAGAGGTTCTGGGAGAAGTGGGTCAACCAGTGCACCTACGAGGGCCCCTACCGCGAGGCGGTCATCCGTTCCCTCATCGTGCTCAAGGCCCTCACCTACCGCCCCACCGGCGGGATCGTCGCCGCGCCCACCACCTCCCTGCCCGAGGAGATCGGCGGCGTGCGCAACTGGGACTACCGCTACTGCTGGCTGCGCGACGCCACCATCACCCTGGAGGCGATGATCCGCTCGGGTTACAAGGACGAGGCCCTGGCCTGGCGCGAGTGGCTGGTGCGGGCGATCGCTGGCGAACCCCAGCTCATGCAGATCATGTACGGCATCCGCGGTGAGCGCAGACTCACCGAGTGGGAGGCCGAGTGGCTGCCGGGGTACGAGGCCTCACGGCCGGTCCGGGTCGGCAACGCCGCCGTGGGCCAGTACCAGCTCGACGTCTACGGCGAGGTCATGGACGTGCTGCACCTGGCCCGCCGCCACAACATCCGCGGCGGCGACTACCTGTGGGGGTTGCAGCGCTCGCTGGTCAACTACCTGGAGTGGTGCTGGGACGAACCGGACGAGGGCCTGTGGGAGGTGCGCGGGCCGCGCCAGCACTTCGTGCACTCCAAGGTGATGGCCTGGGTGGCGGCCGACCGCGCGGTGCGCAGCATCGAGGAGTTCGGCAAGGAGGGCCCCATCGAACGCTGGAGGGCCCTGCGCGACACCATCCACGCCGAGGTGTGCGAGTACGGCTACGACCCCCAGCGCAACACGTTCACGCAGTACTACGGCAGCAAGGAGCTGGACGCCGCGCTGCTGCTGATCCCCGAGGTGGGTTTCCTGCCCTACGACGACCCGCGCGTGGTCGGCACCATCGAGGCGGTCCGCAAGGATCTGATGGTGGACGGGTTCGTGCTGCGCTACCGCACCGACCTGGACAACTCCGCCGACAAGCTGCCCGGCGACGAGGGCGCGTTCCTGGCGTGCAGTTTCTGGATGGCCAACGCGCTGCTGTCCATCGGCCGCCAGGACGAGGCCCGCGAGCTGTTCGAGCGCCTGCTGTCGCTGCGCAACGACGTGGGTCTGCTCGCCGAGGAGTGGGACCCGCGTGAGAACCGCCAGGTGGGCAACTTCCCCCAGGCGTTCAGCCACGTGCCGCTGGTGACCACCGCGCTGAACCTGAGCACCCGTCAGGGGGCGTGGCGCGCCGAGTAGGCCCGCCGTTGCCCTGACCCATGAGCGTTGGAGCGGCGCCCCCGCGGCCGGTGACGGCAGCGGGGGCGCGCCGCGCGTGTCGGGCGCGTCCCGGCTCAGCCCGCGGTGAGGGCGGGGTCGGCCCAGACCGGGTAGATGCCCTCGTCGTCGCTCTCCACCGCCAGACGCAGGCGCAGGGCGTCGGTGACGTCGACCTCGATGTCCAGCGTCTCGCCCAGGCGCAGGGTCTCGGTGACCTCGGCCTCGCCGTCCACGTGCACGGTGAACGTGGTGGTGGCACTGGCACTGGAGGTGTCGTCGATGCCGATGGTGGCGGTGAACGTCGTCCAGTCGCGGCCGAGGTTGTAGTCGACCCAGCCCGTGCACTCGGAACTGCCGCAGTCGGTGGGGACGAGGGCGCGGCTGTAGGCCTCGCCGTTGAGCTCCGCGCGGCCCGCGTCGGGTGCCCATCCGTAACCCAGGCCGTCGACGACCTCCATCTGGGTCAGCAGGGTGGTCTCCGGCACGGTGTCCGTGGGTCCCTCCGACCCGGGTTTCCCGGAGGACTCCGCCGTCGGGGGCTCGTCCTGCCCGGTCGGTTCGGAGACCGAACCCTGGTCGGGGTCCTCTGAGGGTCCCTGGTCGGCGGCCGCGTCCGTCTCCGTACCCGGATCACCGGCGGCCACGGTGGTCGTTCCGAAGCGGTCCATGACGTAGAAGGTGGCCGTGCCGCCCGCGACCATGGCGAGCACGACGAGGATCGCGAGCCCGACCAGCCTGGGCTTGCGCGATCCGCGTTTCCCGGGCCCGTCCGTCTCCGGAACCGCCGCGCCGTGCGCGGCCGCGTGGGGGAAGGCCCCCGTGGCGTGGGGCTGCGGGTGACCGCCCCAGCCAGGCTGCGGGCCGGTGGCCGCCGGAACGGGACCGGTCCGGGCGGGTCCGACCGGACCCGAGTGCACGGCGCCGGGCATCGGCTGCCGGGGAGGGGTCCCCTGCGGCGGTGTTCCCGCGTGCGGAGGCTGGCCCTGCGGACCGGAGACCGGACCGCCCTGCCCGCCCGGCGGGGGTCCGGGTCGTCCGGGCGGCGGTCCCGCGGGCTGGCCGCCCTGAGGACCGCTGGTGCGCGGGGGCACGGCGTGACTGGTGGGCGTACCGCGCATTCCGCCGACCGGGCGCGGGGGCATGGCCTCGGCTCCCGCCTCCGCCGCGGGACGGTCACCCGACGTGGCGGACGGCACGGGGTCCCGCCCCGACTGCTTCCCACCACCCGGCCGCCCGGGCGTCTGGGGCCGCTCACCGCCCCGCACGTCCTCCACCGGGGCGCTCTCCGGGGGAGGACCGGACACCCGTCCGCCCTGCGGCGGGGCCGCGAACCGCGCGTCGCCGCCCTCCACCGACGGGGCGGAGGACTCGGCCCTCTCGTCGGCCGCCGCCGCGAGGACGGCACCGCCCGGTTCGGCCACCGGACCCGTCCACGGCGCCGACGTGGACAGGGAGCGCAGCCCCCGGATCCACTCCGAGGATTGGGGGCGGTCACCCGGCTCGGCGGAGAACATGGACATGGCCAGGTCGCGCTGGCGCTCCCCCGCGTTGGCCACCAGCGGCAGCGCGCCGAAGCGCTCACGCAGCTGCTCGGGCGTGGGCGGCGGGTCCTCGCCGGTCAGGGTGAAGAAGGCGATGGCGCCGAAGGCGTAGCGGTCGGTGGCCGCCGAGTACTCACCGTTGAAGATCTCGGGAGCGGCGTAGCCGGGGGTGAACCAGGGGCGGGCGGTCATGTGGCGTGCGGCGATCCGGCTGAGGCCGAAGTCGACCAGGGTGGCCTGGCCCTCCTCGCTGATCATGATGTTGCCGGGCGACAGGTCACCGTGCACCACCACCCGCTTGGACGGGGTGGCGCGCCCGGAGTGGAGCATGTCCAGCACCAGGGCGATCTGTTCCAGGTAGCGCAGGGCCTCACGCTGGCCGCGCGGCCCCTCGACGGCGTGTTCGGCCCGCCAGTCGCGCAGGTCCACGCCCTCGACGTAGTTCATGACCAGGTACAGGGCGCGGTCGGTGTACTCGCCCGCCCCGCCGGCCGGGTGCTCCGGCGCGCCCTCGAAGTGCTCGCGGACGCCGACCACGCCGAGCCGGTTGATGAAGCGCAGCAGCTCCGCCTGCTCGCCCCACTTCGCGCTCAGCTCGGCGAACTGCTCCTCGTTCGCGGTCACGTCGGAGTTGAGAACCTTCACCACGACCGGCTCGGTCTGCCCGGCCAGGGACACCTCGGCCAGGTAGAGGGTGGCCTCGCCACCACGCCCCACCGACCGGACGAGACGGTACTTGTCCGGTTGTGGGTCCGGACCGACGTAGAGATTCAGGCTCACGGCTCTGATACTCGATTCCACACGGGGGACGGGGGTCGAAACGCCCGGGGCGCGGGGTTCGGGCCCCCGGACGGAAGACCACAGTAACGCGGACGGATGTAGCCTTACGCCACGACCGCGAGGACCTCCACAGCCGTCATCGGCCGTGGGAGCGGTGTGGACACTGACACTGACGGCGATGGGTTGGTGAGGGGTTTCGGTGGCCGGGGAACGCGTTCTGGGCGGCCGTTACCGTCTGGTCTCCCAGCTGGGCAGGGGCAGCATGGGCGAGGTCTGGCACGCGGTGGACGAACTGCTGGACCGGGCCGTGGCGGTCAAGCTGCTCAGGGCGGGCCGCGGGGCCTCGGAGGAGGTGGTCGCCCGGTTCCGCCGCGAGGCACGGCTCACCGCCCGCCTGGCGGGTCACCCCAACGTGGTGATCCTGCACGACTTCGGCAACGACGGGGCCCGCGGAGAACCCGACTCGGTGTACGCGGTGATGGAACTGGTGGCGGGGCGCCCGCTGACCGCCCTGTCGCGTGAGAGCGGGCCGATGCCGGTACCGCGCGCCGCCGACCTGGTGTCCCAGGCCGCGTCCGGGCTGGGCGCGGCACACGCCGCGGAGATCGTGCACCGCGACGTCAAGCCGGGCAACCTGATGGTGGTCGAGGAGGGCGTCGGGGGCGGCACGGTGAAGGTGCTCGACTTCGGGATCGCCGCGCTCACCGCCGCCACGCAGAGCCGCCGCATCACCCAGACCGGCCAGGTGATCGGTACGCCCCTGTACATGTCGCCCGAGCAGGTGCGCGGTGAGCGGGTGGGGCGGGCCGGCGACCTGTACTCGCTGGGCGCGATCCTGTACCAGCTGCTGACCGGCCGGCCCCCGTTCACCTCCGACGACCCGCTGGCGGTGCTGCGCCGACACCTGGTGGAGGCGCCGCGGCCGGTCGTGGAGTTGCGCCCGGATGTGCCGGTGCCGCTGTCGGAGCTGGTGGGGTCGATGCTGGCCAAGCACACCCGGGAGCGGCCCGCGACCGCCGAGGAGGTGCGGGACCGGCTGGCTCCCTTCCTGGCCTCCGATCCCGTACGGCCGTCGCGCCCCAGGAGCGCGCCGCACGCCAGCGCCCCCTCGGCCGTTCCCACGACGCGGCCCTACACGCGGGTGGCCACCACCCGGCCCGAGACGGTCGGTCCCGAGGATCCCGGGCGGCTGCTGGCGCTGGTGGAGGAGGCCCGGGTCGCGGCCGACTCCGGGCAGTTCGCGGCGGCGGCCCGGCGGCTGCGCGCGCTGCTGCCCCGGCTGCGGGTGACGTTCGGACCCGAACACGCGGACACGCTGCGGGCGCGCCGTCGGGAGGCCTACCTGACCGGTAAGAGCGGGGAGCACCGGCGGGCCGTGGAGCTCCTGGACGTGCTGTTGGCCGATCTGGTGCGGATCCACGGGACGCGGCACCCCGAGGCCCTGACCGTGCGCCACTACCTGGCGACGAACGCCGGACGGGCGGGCGACCACGCCCTGGCCGCGCGTGTGCACGGGGACCTGCTGCCCGACCTGGTGGCCGTGCACGGGCCGGACGCCGAGCGGGTGCTGACCACCCGGCTGTACCTGGCCTTCGAGGTCGGCGAGGCCGGTGACCCGGCGCGGTCGGTGGAGCTGCTGGGGGAGCTGGTGCCGGATCTGACACGTGTGCTGGGCGAGGACCACGCGTCCACGCTGCGCGCCCGCCACTACCAGGCGGCCTACCTGGGCCACGCGGGCCGTCCGGCCGAGGCGGCGCGCCGTTACCACGAGCTGTTGGCCCACCACACGCGGGTGCACGGCGCGCGGAGCGCGGCCACCGAGCGCGTCCGCGCCCATCTGCACCGGTGGCAGGACCGCGCCCGGGGGTAGCGTGACCCCGTTCACCGGGAGGACGGAGACCCGGCGGAGCGGGGATGAGGTGATTCCGCTGTTCTCCTGCGCTGTCCCCGCTCTTCGGCCTGGTCCCAAGCTCCATGGGACAGACCGGGGGCTCGCCTGACCGTGTCTTCCTCCTCGGGCGTGAGATCGGCGTGGACGGAGACGTCCTTTCGATTCGCGATCCAACCCTGCGCGTGCTCAAGCTGGATCGTCTACCCCGCGGCATGGAACCGGGTGTGGCTTCCGCCCTGCTGGAGCCCACTGGGAAAGAGGATGACCTCCAGGTGTTCCTGGAGGTCATCCGCCCCTCCGGGGCGATCGCGCTGTCCATGAGCGGAACGATCGACACGGCTCCGTCCGGCCACGGTGGTGTCTGGGCTCGTGCCCCGCACATGGTGATCGATGAGGCCGGTGAATGGATCGTCAGAACACAGACAGGTCAGATTCGTGCCGCTCGCGTGATCGACGTCGTGTTGGAGGCGGCGGAGTAGACGCCTCCACGTCTGACCGCACACCTGCGCGAGAGGCTGCGACAACGACGCGTCACCCAGGATGACGTCCTCGCGACGCCACGACGTCCTTTGGACGGAAAACACGGTTCCACGGACAACTCCTACGAGTTGTACGGGTGGACCGGCGATGGCAGGAAGATCTATGTCGCGGTGAAGGACACGACCTGGGGAACACCGGACCCTGTGATCAAGACGGTGGTGGAAGTATCGGGATCTCCATGGCAGTGCCTCGGAAGGTGACGATCGACCAGGAAGCGGACGCGGGTTACCTGACCCTCACCGACGCCCCCGTCGAGAGGACCGTCGACCACGGTACGTTCATCATCGACTACTCCGCTGACGGCCGGCCGGTCGGCGTGGAGGCCCTCAGACGAGGCCGGGTGCCGCCGGAGGCGCCTCGAACGCCCGAAGCGGACGTGGATGTCGCTCGCTGCCGCTAGTGTTCTGGCCATGCCGAAGGACCTGAAGGAAATCATGGAAGCCGGGTGGGCCGAGGCCCTGGAACCGGTCGCGCCGCAGATCGCCGCGATGGGCGACTTCCTCCGCCAGGAGGTCGCGGAGGGGCGGACCTACCTGCCCGCCGGGGACAACGTCCTGCGCGCCTTCCAGCAGCCGTTCGAGGACGTGCGCGTACTCATCGTGGGCCAGGACCCCTACCCGACCCCGGGCAACGCGGTGGGCCTGAGCTTCTCCGTCGCCCCGGACGTGCGCCTGCCCGCGAGCCTGCGCAACATCTACAAGGAGATGGTCGAGGACCTGGGGGTGCCCATGCCCTCCAACGGCGACCTCACCCCGTGGACCAAGCAGGGCGTGCTGCTGCTCAACAGGGTGCTGACCGTGGCGCCGGGCAAGGCGGGCTCGCACCGGGGCAAGGGCTGGGAGGCCGTCACCGAGCAGGCCATCCGGGCGCTCGCCGAACGCGACAAGCCGCTGGTGGGGATCCTGTGGGGGCGCGACGCCCGCAACCTGCGCCCGATGATGCCGGGCGTGCCGTGCGTGGAGTCCGCGCACCCGAGCCCGCTGTCGGCCAAGAACGGGTTCTTCGGTTCGAGGCCGTTCAGCCGCACCAACGAACTGCTCAAGGAACAGAACTCCGAACTGGTGAACTGGGAGCTGCCCTAGCGGATCCCAGTACGGGACCCGCACCGAGGTCCGGTCACCCCGGATCGCCCCCGAAACCCCTGTCGACCTGCGGACTCGGCACCGCCTCCGGTGCCGGGTCCGACCGTGTTTCCGCCCCCTCGAAACCGGAAGAGGCACCCCCGATGGCCAAACGGCTCACCTACGCGGACGCTTTGAGGATCCTCGGACAGAACGACCCGGAGGCGATGGACCTCGCCGAGAGGCTCACGGACGGCGGCCTGGGGCTGATGGGGGTCCCCGACCTCTTCGGGGCCCGGGGAGCGCTGGTGAGCGGGGGACGCCGCGCCATCGAGGGCATCCGGGGCAAGCTCAGCGGTGAGAGCCGCCTGTCCCGGACGGAGAAGATCGAGGCCGCGCACCAGATCATCATGGTCGTCGCGTTCTTCGAGGCGGTGGAGGAGTCCCTGGAGGAACTGGACGCCCCCTTCGCCCTGAAGGACCTGGAGTTCACCAAGGAGGAGCAGACCGGGCTGATGGAGCGCGTCCTGGCGCACAGCGGGTCCGCCCCGGCCCTGTCCCTGGGACCGGGCTGGGCCTCCCGTTTCTTCTCGGACTTCCTGTTCCGTGACTTCGCGAGGGCCCTGACGGGGCTCGCGGTGGCCGAACGGCACGGCCTCACCTCCGCCGACCACACCCTTCTCAGGAGGATGGGGGACATCGTCCCCGAGTACGCCGCCCGGCGGTACCGGGAGTCCTACCGGCAGCTCTCCGCCGACGTCCCCGAGTTCGGGATGTGGGTGCACCTCGCCGAGCACGAGAGCACGCGCGCGGCCGTCGGAACGGGGCTCGGGGAGCTGCGGCGGTACCTGGAGGAGGTCGGTTCCCACCGCGAGGTGGACGACCGTCGGCGGGAGCTGTCCGCCGGTTACCAGGCGGTCCTGCGCCAGCCCGTGCTGCGTTCGGACGACCTTCCCCCGGGCATCTCCCTGCCCACGCTGGAGGAGGCCTACGTCGCGCCCCGGGGCCGCGCCGCCTACGCGGTGCACAGCGGCACCCCCTCCACCGAGGAGTGGTGGGACCGGCTGCCCGTGGTCGACGACCTCCAGCCGGTGATCGCCGCCCACCTCGTCCACCCGCTCGCCACGGAGGTCCCCACGGTCATCCTGGGCCACCCCGGAGCGGGCAAGTCCAAGTTCACGGAGATGCTGGCGGCCCGCCTTCCCGCGTCGGACTTCCTCCCGATCCGGGTGGAGCTGCGCTCGGTCCAGCCGAACGCCCCCATCCACGCGCAGATCGAGGACGGGCTCGCCACGACTCTCCACACACGGGTGTCCTGGCGCGAACTCGCGGAGTCGGCGGACGGGGCGCTGCCCGTCGTCATCCTGGACGGGTTCGACGAACTCCTCCAGGCCACAGGGGTGGACCGCTCCGACTACCTGGAGCGGATCCAGGAGTTCCAGCACCAGCAGGAGGCACTGGGCCAGCCCGTGGCCGTCATCGTCACCAGCCGCACCGTGGTGGCGGACCGGGCCCGCTTCCCCGACGGCTCCATGGTGATGCGGCTGGAGCCCTTCGACGAGGAGCAGATCGGACGGATGCTGGAGGTGTGGAACCGCGCCAATTCCTCCGCACTCGCCTCCCAGGGCCTCGAACCGCTGACCGCGGACGTCCTCATGACCTACCGCGAACTGGCCGAGCAGCCCCTGCTGCTGTTGATGCTGCTCATCTACGACGCCGGGGACAACGGGTTGCGGCGCGTCTCCCGGACCCTGACCCACGGGGAGCTGTACGAGCGCCTGCTGACCATGTTCGCCAGGCGCGAGGTGGACAAGCACCACTCCGGCCTGGGTAGGGACGACTTCGACGACGAGGTCGAGAACGAACTCCGCCGTCTGGAGGTCGCCGCCCTGGCGATGTTCACCCGACGCAGGCAGAGCGTGGGCGCCGACGAGCTGGACCGGGACCTGACGGTCCTCATGCCCGACGCGGCGGTGCGCGCCGAGGGCGCCGATCTGCACGGGCGGATCGCCCCCGCGCACCAGGTGCTGGGCCGGTTCTTCTTCGTCCACGAGGCCCGCGCGAAGGTCTCCGGCGGGGACGCGAGCGTCTTCGAGTTCCTGCACGCCACCTTCGGCGAGTACCTGGTGGCGCGGGCCGTGGCGATCGCGCTGGAGGAGCTGCACGAGTCCCGTTCGCGTTCGTCCCGGCGCCGGGGGCGGGCCGCGCCCATCGACGACGGCGAGTTGTACGCGCTGTCCTCCTTCGCCACCTACGCGGGCCGGGAGAAGGTCGTGGACTTCCTCGCCGAACTCCTGGAGCGGCGGTTCGCCGAGGAGCCGGAGGCCCGCGAGGACTACGCGCGGCTGCTCGTGGAGCTGTTCCAGGAGGCGCCCTTCCCGGCCTCCAACCGCTCCCACACCGCCTACGAGCCCGTGCGGCTGCCGTTGACCCGGCGCGAGGCCAACTACACCAGCAACCTCATGATCCTGCTGTGCCTGGTGCGTGAGGACCCGGTCGACGTCCGGGAGCTGTTCCCGGACTCCCCCGACACCCTCCAGGACTGGCAGCACACGGCCGCGCTGTGGCGGACCCTGCCGGGAACCGAGTGGTTCAGCATCGTGGCGACCCTGCGCGTGCGCCACCTGGGCGGCTGGGCTGACGACGGGGCCGTCACCGTCGTGGGTCTGGACGACTCCTCACCGGTCAACGTCGGGGAGAGCATGGGGTTCGAGCTGCGGATGAACGTGGACGCCGAGCCGGACGTGCTCGACCCCTACGAGATCACGGTGCCGCATGACACGACCACCTCCCGGCTGCTGCGGTCGACGGCGATGCGGGTCAACGGCACGGCCGCGCGCTTCCTGCTCGGACTGTTGCCCTACCTGCGTCACGTCTCCGATGACCTGGCGACCTGGTACTGGGGGCCGCGTTCCCACAGGGAGTCGTTCTGGCTCAACGTCCACGAGGTACTACGGCTGCGGTTGGTCCCCGCCGCGCAGAACCCCGGTGAGCGTCTCGAAACCTACGGCCGGTTCTTCACCGGCCATGTCCTGGGCCCGTCGGAACACCTGGCGCTCAGGCAGGCCGTCGAGGACCTCAACCTGCCTTCCGTCGACTCCGGTTTCGTTGACCGGTTGCAGCGCCTGCTGGAGAGCTACCTTTCCAGGGTGACGGAGGTGGTGACCGGCCCCCAACCCAACGCCGCGGTGGTCGCACCGACCCTTCGCGGCCTGCGAAGCTTCGTCTCCCAGGAAACCCTCTCGCGCGTTCTGGACCTGGTGCAAGGGAACACCCTCCCAGAAATCCAGGCACAGGCCATCGACACCGTCGCACCCGCCTCCCGGGACCGCGACCAGGCGGGTGTGGGGAACTACTACGGCAGCGCGGACGGCTGACCGTCCGGCCGCAGACGTCACTCCAGCGCGCCGGAACCCACCTCAGGGTTCCGGCGCGGGTCTCCCCGCGCTTTCGACCCCACGACGCGGACGATCGCCTCCGGGAGCCGCCAGCGCGGCACAAGCCCCGGACTCCCCTGCTGACACGGGCCCGGACCGCCGTGTCCGCCGCTCCGGTTCCACGGCGGGGGCCGCCNCCGCGCGCACCCGCTCCACCAGGGCGGGGACGGCCTTCCCGATGGGATCGCGGACCACGGCGCTGGCGAAGTCGTCGTAGGGCGTGGGCTCGGCGTTGACCACGACCAGGCTGGCCCGCGCCATCATGGCCACGTCGCACAGCCCCGCCGCCGGGTGGACCGTCAGCGAGGTGCCCACGGCCACGAGCACGTCGCACTCGCGGGCGGCCCTGGCCGCCTCGTCGATGACGTCCGCGTCCAGCCGCTGACCGAAGGAGATGGTGTCCGACTTCTGGATGCCCCCGCACTCCACGCACCGGGGGTCGGACTCCTCGTCCAGGCGCGCCAACACCGTCTCGCTCGGCGTGCGCAGCCCGCACGCCATGCACACCACCCGCAGCATGGTTCCGTGCACCTCGACGACCGCGTCCTCGGACACCCCGCCCGCCTGGTGCAGGCCGTCGATGTTCTGGGTGATCAGCGCGCGCAGCCGTCCCGTGGCCTCCAGGTCGGCGAACGCCCGGTGCGCGGCGTTGGGTCCGGCCCGCCACACCTGGTGGGCGCGGCGCTGCGCCCACACCTCTCGGCGCACGTTCACGTCGCCCATGTAGGTGTCGATGTCCGACAGGGCCTGCGCACCCGGGTCGGTCGTCCACACCCCCTGCGGGCCGCGGAAGTCGGGGATCCCGGAGTCGGTGGACACGCCCGCGCCGGTGAGCACCGTGATGCGTCCTGCGGACTCCAGGAGGTCGGCGGCCCGCGCGAACCCCTCGGGGTCGGCGAAGGACGCGGAGTCGGTGGTCGTCGAGGCCATATCCCATTCTTACAACGGCCCCGGGACTGCTCGCCCCATCCGGCGCGTCACGGGAAACCGTGCACGGAGGGCCGCATCCGCGTCCCCGTCGCCCCCCGCGCGTACCGGTCCGCGCCCCCGGGAACGTGTGGGACGCGGAGGCCGAATCCCCAGCCGATGTACGCGAGATGGGCAAAGGGTGCAAAAATCGACACAGTCATGAAGCAGCCGTCCTACATCCTCGTAGTCAACGGGACCAAGGTCGAGCGCCCGGTGTTCGTGCTGGGCGCTCCCCACTCAGGAGTCCCCGAGATCGCCCGCGCTCTGTCGCGCGTACCCGGGTTCCACCTCGGCGCGGGTTCGTCGGGCGTGCTCAACGCCGTCTACGCCGTGGCCAGACGCCCCTCCCTCGCGCTGGAGAGGGTCGCCGGCACGGCGAGCCTGCTGCGCGAGGCCTACGCCGAGGCCTGGCAGCTCACCCCCCTGACCTGTCCCCGCTGTCCGGGGCCGTGGGCGCGCGTGCCCGCCAACGCCTCCGCCGAACCCTGCGAGCACAGCGCGGAGGTGCGCCGCTACGGCGACGCCAGCCCCGACCTGCTGTTCTGCGCCACCGCCCTGCACGCGGCCTTCCCCGACGCCCTGTTCGTGCAGGTCATCCGGGACGGACGCGACGTCATCGCGGACATGATGGAGGACGAGCAATCGCTGGCCTGGCTCAGGCCGAGCTTCATGAAGCTGGACCACGAGTTCCCCAACCACTTCTTCGGGTTGGAGGAGGAGTCGGACCTGGACACGTTCACGGAGGGCTCCACGGCCGCCAAGTGCGCGATGCGGTGGCGCGGGGCGGTCCGCATGTCGGCGATGCTGCGTCGCAGCATCGGCGCCGAGCAGTTGCTGACCCTGCGCTACGAGGACGTGCACGGCGGGGAGGTCAGGGCGGCCGGGCAGCTGCGTAAGTTCACCGGGGCACGGGTGTCGGCCTCGGAGCTGCTGACCGGGAGGTCCTGGGGTGTGGGCTCCTGGCGTGAACGCCTGTCCCGCACCCAGCAGGGCGACGTGCGCGAGATCGCGGGTGCGGAGCTGTCCCGGCTCGGTTACCGCTGAACCGGGACCGGTGCCGGCTGGGCCGGGGCCGGTGTCCTCGCGCCGGGGTCTCCCTCAGTCCGCGCCGTGGACGGTCATCAGGGCGTCGGCGGCGGCACGCGCGGTGCGCGCGGCGTCCCGGACTCCGGTGACGTTGCGGGCGACGACCGCCCCCTCGTGCAGCATGGCCAGCGCGTCGCCGAGCGCGGCCGGGTCCGCGGCGCCGGCCCGCTCCGCGAGGTCGGCGTAGAGGCCGTGCAGCCATCGCTTCTGCTCCTCGGCGACGGCCCGGCCCGGGTGCTCGGGGTCGGAGAGCTCGGCGTAGGCGTTGACCATGGCGCAGCCGCGCGGGTTCTCCTCGTCCATCCACCTCTCCAGGGCGTCGAAGGTGGCGGCGACACGCGCCCGGGGGGCGTCGCCGGCCCGCTCCAGGTAGCCGCCGAGGTGCTCGCGCCAACGGGCGTCGCGGGCGCGCAGGTACTGGACGACGAGCTGTTGCTTGGATCCGAACCGGTCGTAGATGGTCTTCTTGGTCACTCCGGCCCGTTCGGCGACCAGCTCCATGCCGACGGTGTTGATGCCGCGGGTGTAGAACAGCTCGGTCGCCACCTCCAGGACCCGGCGCGCGGCCGGGGTCAGCGGTGCCGTCGGTGTCATCGCGGCCATGGTGACCACTCCTCCCCGTCTTGGTCGACGTCACTACATGGTGAGTATACCGACCGGTCTGTTTACCTGCGGGCATGGAACCCAGAACGTCTCCGACCCGCTCCCTCCTGCCCGTCCTGCTCGCCGCCGGGCTGGTGGTGATGTGGAGTTCCGGCTTCGTCGGCGCGGAACTGGGCAGTCGCCACGCCCCCGCGACGACCCTGCTGGCCTGGCGCTTCCTGGCCGTGGCCGCGCTGCTGGCCGCGTGGTGCCTGTGGCGCGGCACTCGGATGCCGCGGCGGGACCTGGCGGCGCACGCCGTGCTCGGCCTGCTGTCCCAGGCCGGGTACCTGTACGGGGTGTTCGCGGCGGCGCAGGCGGGGGTGGACGCCGGGACGAGCGCGCTGGTGGCCGCGCTCCAGCCGNNNGGTCCCGCTGCTGGGTGAGCGGGTGCGGCCCCGCCAGCTGGCGGGCCTGGCGGCGGGCCTGGCCGGGGTCGGCCTGGTGGTGGGCGCGGACCTGTTCCGACCGGACGCGGCACCGTGGTGGGGATACCTGCTGCCGTTCGGGGCGATGCTCTCCCTGGTGGCCGCGACCCTGCTGGAGCGCCGCGTGCGGCCCGGGGGCTCTGTGGTGGAGGCCCTGGCGGTGCAGTGCGTGGTGAGCGCCGCCCTCTTCACCGGGCTGGCCGCCGTCACGGGGACCCTGGCCCCGCCGGCCGACCCCGGGTTCTGGCTGGCGGTGGCCTGGGTGGTGGTGCTGTCGACACTGGGCGGTTACGGGTTGTACTGGGTCAACCTGGCCCGGACGAACGTGGCCCGGGTGTCGGCGCTGCTGTACCTGACCCCGCCGACCACGCTGGTGTGGTCCTGGCTGATGTTCGGCGATCCGGTGGGACCGGGCGCGCTGGCGGGGATGGCGGTGTGCGCGGTGGCCGTGCTGCTGATGAGCGCCGGCGGGACCGAACGGCCCTCACCCGTTCGGGCGCCCACGGGCCCCCGGAAGGGGTGAGGCTCCCCTCCGGGCACCCGGGCAGGGGCCGCGCGGCACCCGTGAACGGCGGCTGGGAGTGGTGGCC
>NZ_ANAX01000069.1 GCF_000341065.1 Nocardiopsis halotolerans DSM 44410
CGGCGGACACGCGGAGCGGGCTCCCGGCACCGTCTACGGACGCTCCGGTTCGGGCGCCCCGTCGACGCCGTCCGGAACCGACGGCTCGCTGACCAGGGCGTGCACGTTCCCCTCGACGGGCTTCCAGACCTGTTCGGCGCGCATGGGTTCGCTCGTGCCCGTCTCGGGGACCACGGCGGTGCACACCACCTCGACCAGGGCGTCGGGGTCCAGCAGGTCGGTCACGCCCAGCACGGTCATCGGCGGATAGAACCGGCCCATGTGGCGCCGGTAGACCGCGCCGATGTCCCGGCTGTTGGAGCGGTAGGCCGCCATGGCGGTGGTGAAGACACGCATGTCGACCACGTGGACGGGTTCGGCGCCCGCGGCCCGCAGCGCCTCCACCGCGTTGGCGAGCGCGCGGTCGAACTGCTCCGCCACACCGTTCCCGGCCACCCTGCCGTCGGGGCGGTGCGCACGCTGCCCGCCGACGTGGATCACGCGTCCGGGCCTGACCACGAGTGCGTGCGCGAACCCCGTCGGCTCGGCGAGGGTCAGCGGGTTGACGATCTCGTGCGGTGTCCGGCCCATCTGCGGCCCCTCCTACCCGTGTCGCGCCCGCCGCACGTCCGGGACGGCCCTTCGTGGCCGGCCGGACGTGCGGCTACGATGAGCGCATGTCGATCAATGCGCTGCTGTCCCTCATCGTCCTCGTCGCCGTGCTGGGGGTGGTCGTCTCCATCTTCGCCGGAGGGGTGGCCTACGTCGGCCGCGTCCGCCGCGACGGCCCCGCGGCCGTCCTCGCCGGTGCCCGCAGGCGCCGGGAGATGCGCGACTAGGCGTCGTCGAAGTCGTCGGGGTCGGGGCCGAACCTGCTGTCGTTGTTGAGCCCGCTGATCCGGTCCATCTCCATGCTGGAGAGCTCGAAGTCGAAGATGTCGAAGTTGGACCGGATGCGCTCGGGGGTCACCGACTTGGGGATCACCACGTTGCCGAGCTGGATGTGCCAGCGCAGCAGCACCTGGGCGGGCGTGCGCTCCCGGTCCTCGGCGATCCCGACGACGGTGGGGTGGCTGAGGAGCTTGCCGTGTCCCAGGGGGCTCCACGCCTCGGTGACGATGTTGTGCTTGGCGTCGAAGGCGCGCATGGCCTCCTGTGTGAGCAGCGGGTGGAGCTCGATCTGGTTGACCATGGGCGTGATCCCGCCCTCCTCCATGACCCGCTCCAGGTGCGGCCGCTGGAAGTTGGACACCCCGATGGCGCGGACGCGCCCCTCGGCGTAGAGGCGCTCCAACGCCTTCCACGTCGGCACGTACAGGTCGCGCCGGGGCAGCGGCCAGTGGACGAGGTACAGGTCGAGGACGTCCAGGTTCAGGCGTTCCAGGCTGGCGTCGAAGGCACGCAGGGTGGCGTCGTAGCCCTGGTCGGGGTTGGCCAGCTTGGTCGTCACGAAGACCTCGCCGCGTTCCAGCCCGGAGCGGCGCAGCGCCTCACCGACCCCTTCCTCGTTGCCGTAGGCGGCCGCGGTGTCGATGCTGCGGTATCCCACGTCGAGCGCGGTGGAGACGGCCGCGACCACCTCCTCCGGTGGCACCTGCCACACGCCGAAGCCCAGTTGCGGAATACGCAGGCCACTACTCAGAGTGAGCTCTGGAACTGTCATCTGCTGCATCTGTCTCATCCCCCGTCAGCGCTGAACGGTCCTGCTTGTTCTCGATGGCCTGCGGTATTCCCCGTGCCGCAGTCGCATACTGCCACGTCCGGGCGCCTCTCGGTTCCAGGTGCGCCCCTCTTGTGCGGGCTTTTTACCGTGCGCGCCCGGTGTTGGGCGGCGCTGGGACACTCCCGTGGGGCGAAGACGACCGTGACGTGCTTCCGTTCCCCCTCCTGCTGTCGGACGGACACCGGCAGCGCGTCACCCTCTCATTTACTCCCTTACCCCGCCAAAAGCGGCGTTCCCACACTCCCCGTGTACGGACCGCCGGTAGGCTGCCCGGGCCGGGCTGGAGGTGGGGACGATGGGACGCGAACAACGCGCCCGGATCAGTGCCGAACTGGCACGTGACCGGGCCGGGTTGGTGGAGCGGATCGTCGCCGAGGTGCACGCCGAGGTCCCCGCCTACCGCGCGCTGCACGGTTCCCAGCTCGCGGAGGTGCGGGCGATCACCGCGTGGCTCGTGGGCCGCTCGTTGGAGCTGTGGGTGGCGGGGGCGACGCGGCTGCCGCCGGAGGACGTGGAGCGGTTGCGGGGTATCGGCCGGTCCCGGGCGGCCGACGGGCGGTCCATCGGCGCGGTGGTACGGGCCCACCGGGTGGGGTCGGTGGCGGCGGTGCGCCTGGTGTCCGCGCTCGCGGCCGACCGGCTCGACGCCGCCGACGTGTTCGCCCTGGGTGAACTGTGGCTGACCTCGATCGACCAGATCTCGGAGAGTCTGACCGCGGGCCACGCCGAGGCCGCGCACCAGCTGGACGCCGATCTGGAGCGGGCCCGGCGGGCCTTCCTGGACGACCTGCTGATCGGGCGGCAGGCCTCGCACGGGGCGATCCGGGACCGCGCGCGGACCCTGGGCATCACCCCGCCCGACCCGGCCGTGCTGGTGGTGGCCGAGGTCGGGGACGCCCCCTCCGGCGGGTCTCCGCAGTCGGCCACGGTCTCCTCCGGGATGGAGCTGCTGGCCCGGGTGGAGCCGGTGGGCGCCGGCCCGCTGGTGACCACGCGCTCGGGACGGGTGGTGCTGTTGGTCTCCCCCGACGACGCCGACCGGGTGGCCGCCGTGCTCGACGGGCACCCCTGGCGCGGGTGCGTGCTGGAACCGCGCACGCTGACCGACATGTCGGCCGCCTACCGGCTGTCCGACGGCGCCCTGGAGACCGCGCCGCCGCACGCCTTCGGCCTCCGAGGGCTGCTCGGAGAGGCCGACGCGTGCGTCCTGGCCCTGCTCAACGGCGGCCCGGTCACCCCCGGGGCGGTCCGCCGCGCCGTGCTGGGGCCGTTGTTGTCGGAGGCCAACGCCCACCTGCTGGAGACACTGCGGGCCTACTTCCGCGAGGGTGCGGCGACCACGGCCGCGGACGCGCTGCACGTCCACGCGCAGACGCTGCGCTACCGGCTGCGCCGGGTGCGGGAGCTGACCGGACACGACCCGCACCGGCCCTGGACGCGGTTCGTGCTGGAAACCGCCTGCGCGATCGCGCCCTGACCCGGTCCCGGAGGCCGGGGTTCCGGCGAAAGCACGGGAAACTTACCTCCGGTTGGCCGGAGGTTAGACGCTCGGGGGCGTTGGGTAGCCGAGACTGGCAGGAGGAGCGTGCCCGCGCGTGCGCTCCCAGCCGCGACACGAGTCACACCGACTGGAGGGGGACCAGACGTGACGACCGCAGACCGTACGCCCAAGCCCAGGAGCAGCCAGCCGTGGCTGCACCAGAGCGGCGAGGAGATCCAGGAGTTCGGGACGGTCCGCCAGTTCCCGGTCGGGCTGTCCTACGACACCCGGATGTACTCGTGCCAGCGGCTCAACCAGGTGCTGTGCGACACACGGATCCTGCACGACCTGTACAAGAAACACCACTGGCTGATGCGGGGGCAGACCTTCTACCAGCTGCACCTGCTGATGGACAAGCACGCCGGTGAGCAGACCGCGCTGATCGACGCCATCGCCGAGCGCGTGCAGACCCTGGGCGGTGTGGCGGTCGGCGATCCCCGGCACGTCGCGGAGATCACCAGCGTGCCGCGTCCGCCCAACGGCGTCGAGGAGGTCCCCGCGATGCTCTCCCGCCTCCTGGAGGCGCACGAGACCATCCTGGAGGACTGCCACGACGCCGCCGCGCGCACCCAGGAACTGGGGGACGACGGCACGAACGACCTCCTGGTGTCGGAGGTGATCCGCACCAACGAACTGGAGGCGTGGTTCGTGGCCGAGCACCTGGTGGACACCCCGCTGGTGCGCTCCTAGGCGCGGCCCGGCCCGCGGAGTACGCGGGAAGGCCTCCGGTGCGGTGGACCGCCGCCCGCACCCGGCCGAGGGGCCTTCCCGGAGCGAGGGGCGGCGGCCCTCCACGGACGTACGCTCGTCATCGGCCACCACCGCGGCCCGGGGCTTCACGAGGGGCTCGACGCGCCGCGTCGAGCCCCTCGGCGCGTGCTTCGGCCTCCGCCTCGGCCACGCGCTCCGCCTCGAAGGGCGTGGGCGGGTCGACGTGGGGCCCGCACGGACGCGGCGTGCGCGGCGACCGCTCCAGGCAGTCGCCGCCGATCCCGCCGAGCACCGCGTCCACGTCGCTGACGGCCTCGACGAAGTCCACCGCGTGTGGTCCACCGGTTCGTCCGCGCCCAGCCCGGACAGCAACGCGTGCTTGGCGGCGCTGGCGGTACCGATCACGTACGCGCCGCCTTCCCCCTCCCAGCCTCCGACCCCGGTCGCCGCGTACCGACCGCGACGCCGCGAACACCGTTACAAACGCTTGCCGAGCAGCGAGAACCCCGACGCCGCCACCATCAAGGCCGATCATCCTCCTTCGGCACTCCGTCCCAGGGAAGAGCGGACACACGGGGGTTGACGGCACACCCTCCCATCGGAGATGGTTCTGCAATCGGTTGCAGGAACGTCCTCGCACCAAGGGAAAGCGCTTCCCCAACGAGAGGGGTCCCCCATGATCCGCCGCAGCTTCCTCACCGCCTCGGCGACCGCCCTCGCCCTCCCCCTGCTCGCCGCTCCCGTCCACGCGCGCCCGCGGGGCGGCCCCCCGCGCGTCTTCGTGGCTGGCGACTCCACCGCCTCGACCTACGCGGCCCACGAGGCCCCGCGCGCCGGGTGGGGGCAGGCCCTCGACCTCTTCCTCGGGCACGGCGCGACGGTGGACAACCGGGCGCTGTCGGGTGCCAGCTCCAGGAGCTTCGCGGACCTGGGCCTGCTGGACGGCGTCCTCGCCGACCTCCGCCCGGGCGACCACCTGCTCGTCTCCTTCGGGCACAACGACGCCAAGGAGTACGACCCGGACCGCTACACCGAGCCCTGGAGCACCTACCAGAGCCAGCTCACCGCCTACCTCGACGGCGCCCGTGAGCGGGGCGCCCACCCGACCCTGGTCACCTCGGTGGAGCGGCGCCGCTTCACCGACGGGGGCGTGCCCCGCGAGTCCCACGGCGACTACCCGGCGGCCATGCGCGCCCTGGGCGCCCGCGAGGGCGTGCCGACCGTGGACCTGACCGCGCTGAGCCTGGATCTGTGGGGCCGCCTGGGACCGGAGGACACCAAGGACTACTTCCTGTGGCTGGAACCCGGTGGACACCCCAACTACCCCGAGGGCGTGGAGGACGACACGCACTTCCAGGCGCACGGCGCGATCGAGGTGGCCCGGCTCGTCGCCCGCGAACTCAAGCGGCTGCGCGTCCTGCCACCCCGGTTCACGCGGCGCCTGGGCGACCCCTTCCCCACCCCCGAACGCGCCCTGACCTGGCCCGACGAGCGCCCGGTCTGACCCGCGCCCACCCTCCCGCGCACCCAGGAACCCAGGAACCCAGGAAAGGAAACCCCGTGCGACACCACCCGGCCAACCCCCGCAAAGCGCGCGCCGCCCTGTCGACCGTGCTGGTGGGGCTGCTGGCGGCGGCGCTCACCACCGCCCCCGGCACCGCGAACGCGGGCGGGGAGCCCCGCCCCGACCGCCCCTCCCCCGGCACCGAGGGCCGGGTGATCACCGTGGCCGCCGACGGCTCCGGGGACCACACCGGCGTCCAGGCCGCGGTCGACGCCGTGCCCGCGCACAGCACCGAACGCGTCACCATCCGCATCGAGGAGGGCGTCTACCGCGAACCGGTCGTCATCCCCGGGGACAAGCCCAACATCACCCTGATCGGCGCGACCGGCGACCCCCGGGACGTGGTCATCACCTACGACCGCGCGTCGGGCACGCCCAAGCCCGGAGGCGGCACCTACGGAACCTCCGGCAGCGCCAGCGTCGTCATCGCCGGGGACGACACGCACGCGCGCGACCTGACCTTCGAGAACTCCTGGCTGCGCGAGGAGCACCCCGAGATCACCGCGACCCAGGCCGTCGCGGTGCGCACCACCGGGGACCGGCTGGTCTTCGACAACGTGCGCTTCCTGGGCCACCAGGACACGCTGTACGCGAACTCGCCGGACGCGGACACCGTCTCTCGTCAGTACTACACCGACTGCTACGTCGAGGGCGACGTGGACTTCGTCTTCGGCCGGGGCACGGCCGTCTTCGACGGGTGCGAGTTCCGCTCCCTGGACCGGGGCAGCGACACCGTCAACGGCTACGTGACCGCGCCGAGCACCCCGCCCGACCAGGAGTTCGGCTTCCTGATCACGCGCAGCTGCTTCACCAGCGACGCCCCGGCCGGGACCGTCTACCTGGGCCGCCCGTGGGTGCCCAGTTCGCACCCGGACGCCGAGCCGCGGGTGTTGGTCCGCGACTCCTGGATGGGCCGCCACTTCCGCGAGGAGGGCTGGATCGAGATGTCCTCCGGGCACGACTGGCGTCAGTTCCGGATGCGGGAGTACCGCAACTTCGGCCCCGGAGCGCTGGTCACCGAGGACCGCCCGCAGATGGCCCCGGACGAGGCCGCCCGCCACACCGCGCGGGCCCACCTGGCCGGTGACGACGGCTGGGACCCGGTGCGGGAGCACCGGCGGGGCCCGGTGTGCACCGCGCGCGGACGCTGACCCCGTCGCCGCCGCGTCCCCGGGCGCGGCGGCGACCGCACGTCAGGAGGGGGCCACGCCCCAGCGGCGGCGGATGGAGCGGTCGGCCCAGCTGAAGAACACGTCGATGAGGATGCCCACGCACAGGACGATGAGGACGTAGGCCAGCAGGCCCTCGGAGTCGTTGAACTGGCGTGCCTGGCTCAGCGCCCAGCCGATGGAGTTCTGCTGGTTGATGATGACCAGCAGCTCGCCCGCCATGAGCGAGCGCCAGGCGAAGGCCCAGCCCTGCTTGAGGCCGGTGACGAACATCGGCAGCGCGGCCGGGACGATCAGCAGGGTGTAGTGCTGGACGCCCCGCAGCCCCATGGCCTGGCCCGCACGCAGCAGCTGCGGGGACACGTAGTCGATCCCCGAGGTCAGGCCGCCCGCGATGGAGGGCGCCGCGCCCAGGACGATCACGAACATGATGGCCGACTCGCTGATGCCGTAGAGCAGCATCGCGAAGGGGAACCAGACGATGGACGGCATGGTCTGGAGGCCCGTGATGAGGGAGCCGATCGCCACCCGCAGCGGCTTGAACCGCGTGACGGCCAGGCCCAGGGCCACGCCCACGGCGAGGGCCAGCGCGAAGCCGGTGAGGGCGCGGCGCATGGTGACGCCGAGGGCCTCCCAGAACTCGGCGGAGGAGATCTCGGTCAGCAGGCGCGGCAGGACCTGGTCGGGTCCGGGCAGCACGTAGACCGGCCGCCATCCGCTCCACACCACGGCCTGCCAGGCCGCGAGCACGATGGCCACGGCGGCCAGCTTGGGCCAGGTGGCCGACCACACCCGGGCCGCCACCCGTGCGGCGGTGGGCCGGTCGGACTGGCGTTGGGGCGCCATCTCCAGGGCGTCCAGGCCCTGGACGTGGCGGTCCCGCGCGCCGGAGCCCCTCGCGTGGGGGCCCTGCACACTGGCGTCCCGCACACTGGGATCAGACGGCATGGCGCGAGACCTCCTCACGCAGCCGGTCGGTGATCTCGGCCGCCTGGGAGGCGATCTGGGCGGAGTCGATCCGCCGGGGCCGTTCGCCCTCCACCGTGAACTCCTCGATGACGCGGCCCGGGCGGCTGGAGAGCAGGATGACCCGGTCGCCCAGGCGCACGGCCTCGCGCACGTTGTGCGTGACGAACATGATGGTCAGAGATCTCTCCCGCCAGATGCGTTCCAGCTCGTCGTGGAGGATGTCGCGGGTCATGGCGTCCAGCGCGCCGAAGGGCTCGTCCATGAGCAGCACGTCGGCGTCCTGGGCCAGGGCGCGGGCCAGGGCGACGCGCTGGCGCATGCCGCCGGAGAGCTGGTGGGGGCGCTTGCGTGCGAAGCCGCTCAGGCGCACGAGGTCGAGCAGTTCGGCGACGCGCTCCTTGCGCCGTGCCCGGGGGACCCCGTTGACCCGCATGGGGATCTCGATGTTGCCGCCGATGGTGAGCCAGGGGAACAGGGAGGCCTCCTGGAACATCATGGCCACGCGGTGCCCGCCCACGTCCACGGTGCCGGTGGTGGGGCTCGTCAGGCCCGCCACGAGCGAGAGCAGCGTGCTCTTTCCGCAGCCGGAGGCCCCCACGACGGCGACGAACTCACGCGACCGCACGGAGACGGACATGCCGTCGATGGCGGTCAGGGCGCTGGCGCCCTCACCGAAGACCTTGGAGATGTGGTCGATCTCGACGGCGGAGGCACGTGCGGTGCCCGTGCTGGGGCTCTCGGTCGTGGCTGTCACAGATCCTCCTGGAGTCCGGCGACCTCGTCCCGTCCGTCCCCGCGCAGGAGGCCGTTGAGCGGTTCGAGGGCGTAGATGCCGTTCAGGTCGACCGGGTCGAGCAGGCCGACGGCCTCGGCGTGCTCGGCCCCGGCGGCCAGGGACGGTGCGATCGGGTCGACGGTGAACGTCATGTTGTCGAAGGCCGAGGCGACGACCTCGGGGTTGGTCCGGGTTCCGGTCAGGTCGGCCAGGTGGGTGGCGGCCGCCTCCCGGGCGTCCTCGGGGTGAGCGTTGATCCAGTCGATGGTGTCGACGTGGCCCCGGAGGAGGCGTGTGACCGCTTCGGGGTGGGTTTCGAGGAATTCGGCGTTGACGATGAGGTTGGTGGTGACGAAGGCGCCGTCGGTCTCGGTCCAGCGTTCGGCCTCGTCGACCAGCGGTTCTCCCCCGGCCTCGACGACGAGTCGGCTCAGGTGCGGTTCGGGGAGCCAGGCGCCGTCGACCTCGCCGAGCGCGAAGGCGTTCACGGTCTCGGCGTTGGTCTGGGGGAGGATCGACAGGTCGCCGCCGCCCTCGGTGTCGACCCGCCAGCCCTGTTCGCGGGCGAACCAGCGCAGTGCCACGTCCTGGGTGTTGCCCAGCTGGGGCGTGGCGAGGGTGGTTCCGGGCAGTTCGTCGACGCCGTCGATGCCGGGGCGCACCACCAGTCCCGCGCCTCCGGAGGTCGATCCGGCGATGACGCGCAGCGCGGCGCCCCCGGACTGGGCCCAGCCGTTGATGGTCGGGCTGGGGCCGACGAAGGCGGCGTCGATCTCGCCGGAGAAGATGGCGTTGATCGCGTCGGGGCCCGCGTCGAAGGTCTGGGTGGAGAGTGGGACGTCCTCGCCCAGCGCCTCCTGGAGGATGCCGTTCTCCACACCCACCAGCGCCGGGGCGTGGGTGAGGTTGGGGAAGTAGCCCAGGGTGAGCCCGCCGTCGTCGTCCCCGGGAGCTCCGCAGCCGGTGGTGACCGCGGCCAGGGCCAGGGCCGCCGCGGTGGCGCGGATCAGGGACGTTCGCGGGGACATCGGGATCCTCTTCGGCTTCGGGGTCTCGGACCGACGGAAGAAACTCTACTTAATAAGTAGGTTTTGTGGAAGCACGACCCTCCGGTTCCCACCACGGAGATGACCAGCACGAACGGGAGGATCCGCCCGCGACGGAGCGGGGTTCGTCGCCACGAAAGCGCAGCTCAAAGGCCTGACGGCGGGACTGAAGCCGCCCACGGACGGCCCCGCCCGCCCCGCGACCGCGCTTCCCCGACCCGCGGCCACCCCTCGGTGTGACGCGAGTCACTCATGCTGGCGCGGACGTGTCGGCGCCGCCTCCCCACGCCCGTGGCTCCTCCACGGACACGGAGAACGCGTCCTCCGCGGCGGCCCGTCGACGCCCCACGGTCCGGTGACACCCCGTTCCCGGCGGTGGTCGGCGAGGGGCTGTTCCCGCACCGGGGGCAAAGCGACGGGGGCGGCGGGGCCGCGAAGCCCCACCGCCCCCGAGGGAGGACGTGTCGTGGACCGGACCCGCGTGGGCGCGGACCCGTCCCGTGCCGTTACCTCCGGCTGCCGCCCCTGTCGTCCTTGTCGTCGTCATCGGAGTCGTCGTCGGAGCCCGAGCCCGCGGCGCTACCGCCGTCGGTGCCCTCGTCCGTGCCCTCGTCGGTGTCCTCGGAACCGGCGCCGTCGGTCTCGACGACCTCGCCCTCGGCGTCGACCGGCAGGACCACGCCCTGCCAGGTCTCCTGGACGTACTCCAGGACCCGCTCGTCGTGCAGCAGGTCGGCCAGCTTCTGGATCCGCTCGTCCTCGGCGTTCTCGGCCAGGGTCACCAGGCCGTTGGCGTAGGACTCGACGTAGTCCTCGCCCTCGGGCTCCCAGGCCAGGACGTTGGACTCCTCCGGCAGCTTCGCCTCGATGGCGTAGTTGCCGTTGACGACCGCGGCGTCCACGTCCGCGATCGAGCGGGGCAGCTGCGCGGCCTCCAGCGGGGTCACGGTGATGTCGCGCGGGTTCTCGACGATGTCGTCCTCGGTGGCGGACGCACCGGCCTCCGGGTCGACGGTCACCAGGCCCTCGGCCTCCAGGAGCTCCAGGGAGCGGGCGAGGTTGGCCGGGTCGTTGGGAACCGCGATCTCGGCGCCCTCGGGCAGGTCGCCGACGCTCTCGACGGTCTCCGAGTACAGGCCCAGCCGCTCGATGTGGACGTCGGTGAGGTAGGTCAGCTCGGCGTCCGTCGGGGAGTTGGAGACCCACTCGTCGAGGAAGGCGCGGTGCTGGAAGTAGTTAGCGTCCAGCTCCCCCTCGACCAGGGCGGTGTTGGGGATGTTGTAGTCGGAGATCTCCTGGATCTCCAGGTCCAGGCCCGCCTCCTCGGCGAGGTTCTCGTCGATGAAGGCGAGGATGTCACCGTGGGGCACCGGGCTGACGCCCACCCGCAGCACGTCCCCCTCGCCGGACTCGGCGGCCTGCTCGCTGGGCGCACCGCAGGCGGCGAGCGCCAGTGTGAGGGTGGCTGCTCCGAGAACGGCTGAGGTCGTGCGCATGGTGCACTCCTTCGTGATCGTGGGCTGGAGGATCGCGGGGGGGGTGCACGGCGACCGGAACGGAAGCCGGCGGCCGGGCGGCTCCGCGGCCCCTCGTGGGGCACCGTTGAGCTGGTCAGAGCCTACCCGACCTAGTTAGTAGGAATAATCACCCGCCGCCCTCCCACGGGGTGGCGTCCACCACATGTCCACATCGCCCATCTATTAGTCTAGTAAGGCAACTAATAGATGCGTGGCGGTCCCGCCCCACGGCGCGGACGGCCACCGGACAGGACTTCCCAGCACCGCCTTCCCTCCTCTAGGTTGTGAAGGCCGCCACCCCACTGCCCTCACGGAGCGAGAACCATGCCCCTGGTCGCCGGAATCGACAGCTCGACCCAGTCCTGCAAGGTCGTGGTCTGTGACGCCGACAGCGGCGCGGTGGTGCGCGAGGCACGCGCCCCGCACCCCGACGGGACCGAGGTCCATCCCGACGCCTGGTGGTCGGCCCTGAACCAGGCGTCCTCCGGCCTGCTCGACGACGTGGCCGCCGTCGCCGTCGCCGGACAGCAGCACGGCATGGTCGCCGTGGACGAGGTCGGCGCGGTGGTCCGTCCCGCACTGCTGTGGAACGACACGCGCTCGGCCGATGCCGCCCTGGGCCTGATCGAGGAGCTGGGCGGCGCCGCGGAGTGGGCCAAGGCCGTGGACAACGTGCCCAACGCCAGCCTGACCGTCAGCAAGCTGCGCTGGCTGGCGCGGCACGAGCCCGACCACGCCGCCCGCACGACCGGGGTGATGCTCCCCCACGACTGGCTCACCTGGCAGCTGACCAGCGCCGGGGCCGAGCCCACCACGGACCGGGGCGACGCCTCCGGAACCGGTTACTGGTCCGCGGCCGAGAACGCCTACCGGACCGACCTGCTGGCGCGTGCGTTCGGGCGCGAGATCCGGCTGCCGCGCGTGGCCGGGCCCGCCGAGACCGTGGGGCACACGCCGTCGGGCGCGCTGGTCGCCCCCGGCACCGGTGACAACATGGGGGCCGCCCTCGGCCTGGGGCTGCGTCCGGGCGACGCCGTGGTGTCCCTGGGCACCAGCGGCACCGTGTTCGCCGTGAGTGAGGGGCCCACGCAGGACCCCAACGGGATCATCTGCGGCTACGCCGACGCGACCGGCCGGTTCCTGCCGCTGGTGTGCACCCTGAACGCGGCACGGGTGCTCAGCGCCACCGCCGCGATGCTGGGCGTGGACCTGGCGGGGCTGGACGAACTGGCGCTGGCCGCCGAGCCGGGAGCCGAGGGCGTCGTCCTGCTGCCCTACCTGGACGGCGAGCGCACCCCGGTCCTGCCCGACGCCGCGGGTTCCCTGCACGGGCTGCGCCGCTCCAACATGCGCCCGGAGAACATCGCCCGCGCGGCGGTGGAGGGGATGCTGTGCGGGCTGGCCGACGGGCTGTCCGCGATGACCGACACCGGGATCCCGGTCAGCCGGGTCCTGCTCGTGGGCGGGGCCGCCCGGTCGGCCGCCGTGCGCGCGGTCGCGCCGACCGTCCTGGGCGCGCGGGTGATCGTGCCGCCGCCCGCCGAGTACGTGGCGCTCGGCGCCGCGCGACAGGCGGCGTGGA
>NZ_ANAX01000070.1 GCF_000341065.1 Nocardiopsis halotolerans DSM 44410
CATCGGTGAGCCGGAGGCCTCCGCCGACCCCGTGAACACGCCGCACGTGCGAGAGCGGTACGCCGAGGCCCGCCGCTCCGCCCACGGCGTCTAGACGCACTGACCATGGAGCCCGGTGTCACCGGCCCTGACTGGCACGCGGGAAGGGCCTTCGGGGCCGGTGCGGACGGCGACGCCCGCACCGGCCCCGGAGGGTCCTCCATGCCCCACGTCCCCACGCCGGGACCTCCCCCGCCGGACGCCTCGCGTCGGCACACCGTGGCGCCAACGGCCACCGGCCCGGGCGCCCTCCGCCGCCGTGGGTACGTGACACCCCCGGAGATACAGTGGTTCCCCGCGTCCCGCTGGCCTAGCCTGTCGACCGCATCCACCACCCGACAGAACATGGTGAGCATGAACGACGTACGGCTTCGCCAGCTGGGGAGTACCTCCCTGCGTGTGTCCCCCCTGTGCCTGGGCGGGAACGTCTTCGGATGGACCGCGGACGAGCACACCTCCTTCCGGATCCTGGACGCCTACACGGCGGCGGGCGGGAACTTCGTCGACACCGCCGACTCCTACTCCGCCTGGGTCGAGGGCAATCAGGGCGGCGAGTCCGAGACGGTCATCGGTCGTTGGCTCGCCTCGCGCGGACGCCCCTCCGACATGGTGATCGCCACGAAGGTCAGCCAGCACCCCGACTTCCGCGGCCTGTCGGCGTCCAACGTCCGGGCCGCCGCCAAGGCCTCCCTGGAACGGCTGGGCGGGGAGACCATCGACCTGTACTACGCGCACTTCGACGACCCCGACACCCCGCTGGCCGAGAGCGCCGAGGCCTTCTCCCAGCTCGTCGAGGAGGGCGTGGTGCGCCACGTCGGACTGTCCAACCACAGCCCCGGCCGCATCCGCGCGTGGCTGGACGTCTGCGAGGAGCGCGGCCTGCACGCCCCGGTCTGCGTGCAGCCCCTGTACAACCTGGTCGAGCGCGGGATCGAGGACGACCTGGTGCCGCTGGCGCGCGAACGCGGCCTGGCGCTGCTGCCCTACTTCGGCCTGGCCCGCGGCTTCCTCACCGGCAAGTACCGTCCCGGTTCCGCCGAGGTCGACAGCCCGCGCGCCGGGAAGGCCCGCGCCTACCTGGACGCCCCGCGCGGCAGGCGGGTGCTCGACGCCCTGGACGCGGTCGCCGACCGCGACGGGGTCTCCCAGGCCGCCGTCGCGCTGTCGTGGCTGGTGGACCGCCCGTCCGTGGTCTCGGTGCTCGCCAGCGCCCGCGACCCCGAGCAGCTCGCCGACCTGCTGCCGGTCAACCACCTGCGGCTGGACGAGGAGTCCGCGGCCCTGCTCACCCGGTCCACCGACCCGGAACCCTCCGAGACCTCCTGAGCCCCTCTCCGACCGCGTTCAGACGAGTCCGGCGAGGAGCGGAATCTGCTCGGGGTCGGCCAGGGCCGTGCCGACCGCGACCATCCGCGCCCCCGCGCCCAGGTACTCACGTGCGTTGTGGGCGTCCATGCCGCCGGTGGCCACGACCCTCAGCTCGGGGAAGGGCCCGCGCAGCGCGCGGAACCACGCCGTGCCGAGCGACGTCGCGGGGAACGCCTTCACCCAGTGCCCACCCGCCCTCACGACGCCCTGGACGTCGGTCGGAGTCGCCACGCCGGGTAGGTGGGGCATCCCCGCGGCCTCCGAGGCGGCCATGACCTCGGCGTCGAAACCCGGCGCGACGGTGAAGGCCGCGCCGGCCGCGGCCACGGCGCGGACCTGCCCCGGGGAGATCACGGTGCCCGCGCCGACGGGGTGTCCGCGATCGGCTCCGGCCCTGGCGGTCGCCCGCAGGGCCTCCAGCCCGTCCGGGTCGCGGGCCGGGACCTCGACGGCGGTGACGCCCAGGTCCCACGCGCGCGTGGCCAGCTCGACCGTGGTGTCCACGGGCATACCGCGCAGGATCGCCAGCACGCGCTGGTCCCCGAACAGTCCGTCCAGACCCTGGTCACTCATGTCCGACTCCTCCTACCGCGGCGACGGCCGCTGACGCGTGATCGATCCACCGGTCCCCGGGCACCGCCAGGAGACCCCCCAGGCTCCGTGCCGGGGGAGGGTCCGCGAGGTCTCCGACCACGCGGAGGGTACGCCCGGCACACAGGTGCCCCAGGCGCAGGCGCCCCCGGCCGTCGAGTCCGCGCAGGTGCCCCGCCAGGTATCCGGCCGCGAAGGCGTCCCCGGCCCCCACCGGTTCGACGACCTCCACCAGGGGCGCGGGCACGTGCTCGTCGTAGCCGCCACGGAACTCGGTGGCCCCGTGCTCGGCGTCCTTGACCACGAGGCGGCTCACGTCCGGCAGGAGCGCCCGAACGTCGCGGGCGGTGCGCGTGCCCCAGAGCTCCTCGGCCTCGTCCCTGCCGACGAAGACGATGTCGGCGAGTCTGGCCAGTTCCAGGAGGCGGGGAGCTGCCTCCCCCCGTTTCCACAGACGCGGCCTGTGGTTGACGTCGAAGCTCACCGTCAGGCCGGGATCGGCCAACAGGCCTTCGGTGAGCGCGTCGCACCCGGGCGAGAGCGCCGGGGTGATCCCCGACAGGTGGACCATCCCGGCTCCCCGGACGAGGGGATGCTCGAAGAGGCCGGGGCCGAGAGCCGAGGCCGCCGACCCCGTGCGGTAGTAGTAGACCGTGCTTCCCGAGGGTGCGGGGTCCTTGGCGAACAGCGCCGTGGGGCGGACCGGATCGACCTCCACACCGGACACGTCCACGCCCCGCTCCTCCAGGCTCCTGGTGAGCAGCCTCCCGAAGGGATCGTCGCCCACCCTGCTGAGCCACGCGGCCCGGTGTCCGAGGGCGGCCAGGGTGCAGGCGACGTTGGACTCCGCGCCGCCGACGCCCATGGACAGGCTCGGCGCCCGGTCCAGAGGGGTCGCGGCGGCCGGTGTGAGCAGGAGCATGGTCTCACCGATACAGGTGACCTGCGGCGTCATGGGGTCCCTCCGAAGGGGTGCGCGGGCGGGGCGGGGACACTCACGGGAAACGACAGGAGCGCACCGTCGCACGGACCGGCGTCGTCCAGGCCGACTGTCGCGGAGGTGACGAACATCCTGGGGGTCGGGGCGTCGACGACGCACACACTCGTGGGCTGGACGGCGGGCAGGCGCACCACCCGTTCCAGGACGCCGTCGGGGGCGTAGCGATGCACCCGGCCAGCGCCCCAGACCGCGACCCACAGGCGTCCTTGCGCGTCGACCTGCATCCCGTCCGGATTTCCCCCCTCGACCCGGGCGAAGACGGTCCGAGCTCCGGGTTCTCCCCCGGGGCCCATCTCGTAGACGTCGATCCTGCCCGCGGCGCTGTCGGCGAGGTACATGCGGGTGCCGTCCGCGGTGAAGGCCGGGCCGTTGGGAACGGTGTAGCCCTCCAGGACCCGGGTGACCCCTCCTCCGGGGTCGGCGCGGTAGAGCGACCCGGCCCCGGGGGTCCCGTCGTAGGCCATCGATCCGGCCCAGAACCGCCCCCACGGGTCACAACAGCCGTCGTTCATCCTCATCGGTGTGGGCGCGCCGTCCTCAGGCCTGGCCAGCCACTCGAGCCCTCCCTCTCCGGAGAGGAGGGCCACCCCGGTTCCCGCCGCCGCGACGTGGGTCCCGGGTCGGCCCCTGACAGGCGCCACCGCTCCCAGGGGCACGTCGAGCGCGCACAGGACCTCGGCCTGTCCCGGGGCATGGGGGTCCAGCCTCAGGAGCCGTCCGGTGAGGATGTCCACCATGAGCAGGTGGGCCCCCTCCCACCGGAGCCCCTCTCCCAGTTCGAAACGGTCCGGGTTCCACGGTTCGGGTGTCACGTGCGTCCCTCCTCCTACCATTCCGCGAAGGATCCGTCCTCGTGGCTCCACACCGGCGGCCTCCAACGGTGGCCCACCCGGTCCGCCCTGCGGACGGCGTCCTCGTCCACCCGCACGCCCAGGCCGGGGGACTCGGGTCTGCGGATGTGGCCGTCGGGGAAGTCGAAGACGCTGGTGTCCAGGACGTAGTCGAGCAGTTCGGCGTCCTGGTTGTAGTGGATACCGATGCTCTGTTCCTGGATGAGGAAGTTGGGCGTGGCGAAGGCCACCTGGAGGCTCGCGGCCAGGGCGACGGGACCCAACGGGCAGTGCGGGGCGAGGAGGGCGTCGTAGGTCTCGGCGAGGGAGGCGATCCTTCGCACCTCGGAGATCCCCCCCGCGTGGGAGAGGTCGGGTTGGGCGACCGCGATCCCGGCCTGGAGCGCGGGAAGGAAGTCGGTGCGGCCGAACAGGCGCTCGCCCGTGGCGATCGGCACCGGGCTGCACCGCACGACGTCCCCGAGCAGGTGCCCGTACTCGGGTAGGAGGGGCTCCTCCACGAACATGGGGCGCAGCGGCTCCAACAGAGGCAGGACCCTGCGGGCCGTGGCCGCGTTGAACCGACCGTGGAAGTCCACCGCGACGTCGCGGTCCGGTCCCAGTACGTCGCGCACACCGGCCAGCCGTTCCACGACGCCGTCGATCTCGCGCACGGTGGCCGAGCGCCCCATCACTCCGGACGCGTTCATCTTCACGGCGGTGAGTCCGGAGTCCACGCGCGCGGCCACCGCCTCCGACAGCTCGACCGGATCGTCACCGCCGACCCAGCCGTACACGCGGACCCTGTCGCGGACGGGACCGCCGAGGAGCTGGTGGACGGGGACGCCCAGCCGTTTGCCGGCGATGTCCCACAACGCCTGGTCCAGTCCCGCGACCGCGCTGGACAGGACCGGCCCTCCCCGGTAGAACGCGGCCTTGGTGAGGCGTTGCCAGTGGTGTTCGATGGGCGCGGGATCCTCGCCCAGAAGCAGTTCGGACAGTTCGTCGACCGCGGCGCGCACGGTCTCCGCGCGTCCCTCCACCACCGGCTCGCCCCAGCCGACGACCCCGTCGTCGGTCTCCACCCGGCACATCAGCCACCGGGGCGGGACCAGGAAGGTCTCGATACGGGTGATCCTCACTACGGCTTCTCCAGATCGTCTTCGGCCGCGTCTTCCTCGGTGACGCGAAGGAGGTCCTCCCTGGCCTGGTCCAGCAGGGAGCGCATGGCCGCCTCCGCCGCCGGGGGGTCGCCGTCGGCGACGGCGTCGGTGACGGCGCTGTGGCTGGGCACCGGATCCTCATGGCTGCTGCCGTGCACCAGTCGGTCCCGTTCGGAGAGCCCCGCGGCGAAGAAGACGTCCGTACGGGTGAACAACTCGTTGCGTGTGGCGGCCAACAGGGCACGGTGCCAGCGCAGGTCGGCCCTCGCGGCGGCCTCGGCGGGCCCGTGGACGGAACCGGCGATGTCGGCGAGCGCCTCGCGCAGCTCGGCGACGTCGGCGTCCGTACGGCGCCGGGCCGCGAGGAACGCCGCGGCGGGCTCCAGGGCGTCGCGGAGTTCGGCCAACTCCCGGAAGAACACCTCACCCGCGCCCGCGGCGATCTGCCATCTGACCACGTCCGGGTCGAGCAGGTTCCAGTCACCGCGCGGGCGCACGAACGTTCCCTTCTTCTGCCGCGAGCCGACCAGACCCTTGGCGGCCAGGACCTTGATCGCCTCGCGGATCGCGGTGAGACTCAACCCGAGCTCCTCGCTGAGGGCGGCGAGGTCGATCGTCTCCCCCTCGCCGATCCCGCCGGAGAGCACGCGCTCCCCCAGCAACCGCACCGTCTGGCCATGCACACCGCGCCCCGAGTAGGCCGCCATCACTTCCTCCGTTCCAGGCGCCCCGTCACGACGACGCCTTGTAGATACTCCACCCTCCGTCCACCGGCAGGCTCACCCCGGTGACGTAGGAGGCCTCCCGGGAGGCGAGGAAGGAGATGACGGAGGCGACCTCGTCCGGGTCCCCGAAGCGGCCCGCCGCGGTCTGTCCCACGCTGTCGCGGCGCTCCTCCTCCCCCACTCCCTCCCACGCGGCGGTGAGGACGGGGCCGGGCAGTACGCAGTTGACGCGCACGCGTGGCCCGTACTCGACGGCCAGCTGGCGGGTCAGGGCCGTGAGCCCACCCTTGGTGGTGGCGTAGGCCGGCCGGTCCGGGAGACCGAACCAGGCGTGGACCGAGGAGGTGACGACGACGCTGCCGTTGGTGGCGGAGAGGTCCCCCAGACAGGCGCGCACACCCAGGAACGCTCCCGTGAGGTTGACGGCGAGCTGGCGCTCCCACGAGTCGAGCGTGGTCTCGTGGACCGGTGACGGCTCGAAGGTGTAGGCGTTGGAGACGAGGATCCCCACCGGACCGAAACCGGCCCGCGCGGCTTCCACGACACGGTCCCAGGAAGTCTCGTCGCGCACGTCGGCCCGCACCGCCAGAGCCCGTCCGCCGTCCGCGCGGATGCGCTCGGCCGCCTCCTCCACCCGCGGGGACAGGTCGGTCAGCACCACCGAGGCGCCCTCCACCGCCAAACGCCGGGCGGTGGCCTCCCCGATGCCCTGGGCCGCGCCGGTGACCACGGCCGTCACCCCGCCGTGCCTGGTGTCTGTCATGTCACTCCGTAATCTGGTAGATGGTCCGGGACTCCCCGGGACGCTGGTGCCCGTGTCGGCTACGACCGCGCCGGAGCGAACACGACGGTGGGAGCGGTACCCGGGTCCGGGTCGGGGACGAGGACGTCGAAGCGCGCCGGCGTGCCCGGCCGCGTGGCCGTGATGACAGGGCCGGACGCACCGTGGCGCAGCGTGCCCGGGCGCAGGGACGTGAAGGTACCGGTCAGGCGCCGCCCTCCGGGCTCCCGCGCGCCCCACCGGGGGTGCTCACTCCAGAAACCGTCGGGGGTCACCTCGACCACGGGCCCGGTGCCCGAGCCGAAACCGAACTCGACGCCGAGGGCCGTTCCCCGGCCCGGCGCGAGTTCGGTGAGCGGACCCAACGCCTCGCACTCCGTCACCCGGTCGACCGGACGCAGATCCCCCAGGTGCTCCAACGGCCGGGCCACCGGGTACTCGAGCCACACCTGCGCCCTCGAACCCCGGTCCGGGTACGGCTCCCCCTCCCGTACGGCGAAGCGCTGGGTGAGCGTGCCCTGGGCGCCCACGTCGGCCAACCATCCGGTCGCCGTGGGGAAACCCACCTTGCCGACCACGTCCTGTCGGGGCACCCGCACCACGGAGGACGTGTGCCGGGCGACCCGGGGATGGCCGTCACCCTCGACGAGCGGCACGGTGTGCGGCCCCTCGCCCTCCACTCCCACGTAGACGCCCCGCGCGTCGTCCCCGTCACCGGGCTCGCCGCTGAGCTGGGTCACGTTCCACAGTGCCCAGCGGCGCACGGTGTCGGAGACGTTCACCGCTTCCAGGAGCAGCTGGTAGGCGGCACTCTCCGGTTCCAGGGTCAGGCGGCGAATGAGCCTCAGCCCCGTGCGGGGATCGTCGCCGCTGGTCAGGGTGAGCACGGCGGAACCGTCGGGAGCGGTCTCGACCCCGGCTGTGTAGGGGCCCGAGTCCAGCACCGGGTCGGGGGGTCCCGCCCACTCGCCGGGGCCGTCCCATCCCTGCGGTGCGGGCCAGGTCTTGTCGCCGCCGACGTTGTTCCACACGCTCATCGGCCCGTCCACGGGTCCGAGCACGGCGCCTTCCACCGGTTGGAGGTCCTCCCCCAGCAGGCGGGGGTTGCGGTACAGGTGCTCGTGGCCACGGTGGCGCACGGAGACGATCCGCCCTCCCAGCGAGGGCGCCGCGGTCAGCCGCAGCACGCCGTTGTCCAGGACGATCAGTTCGTGGGCCCCCGAGCCGTCACGCACCACCTCGACGGAGCCGCTCACCGGTCCGCCCCGTTCACCAGGCACACCTTGCCCCGGCTCTGGCCCGCGGCCAACCGGTAGGCGGCGTCGGCGTCGGAGAGGTCGAAGCGGTCGGAGACCACCCTCTCCGGGGAGAACCCCCACCGCACCAGGTTCACCGACAGCTCCGCCATGGCGGGCAGGGACGTCACCCACGAGGCGTGGAGGGTCAGCTGCTTGTGCAGGAGGGTGTCGGACACCTCGGTCTCCAGGGTTCCTCCCTCGCCGACCAGTGACACCCGGCCCCACTCGGCCGCGTTCTCCAGCGCCAGGGAGCGGCCCGCGCGTGATCCGGAGCAGTCCATCACCGTCGCCGCCCCCCTGCCGGACGTGGCCTGACCGATCGCGTCGGCCGCCTCATCGGGAGAGGCGAGGACGTCGAAGGCGTCCAGGGTGGCCGCCCACTCGCGGCGCCGCTCGTTGGGTTCGACCCCGATCACCCGGGTCGCGCCCATGCCCCTGCCGATCATGCCGGCGGCCAGACCCACCGGGCCCAGGCCGACGACGAGCAGGTCTCCGTCGCCGTTGACCGAGACACGCCTCAGCCCCTCGTAGGCGGTGCCGAAGCCGCAGGCGATGAGGGCGCCGTCGACGAAGGACAGTTCGTCGGGCAGGGGCACGCAGGTCGCCTCCTCCGCCAGCAGGTACTCGGCGTGGCCTCCGTCCCGCTGCCAGCCGTAGGCGGCCCGGCCCGGGTCGGGGCAGCTGATCATGAAGCCGCGGCGGCAGTTGTCGCACAGGCCGCATCCGGCGATGTGGTAGACGATGACCCGGTCACCCGGCCCGAACCTGCGGCACCCCGGACCGGTCCGTACGACCGTCCCCGACGGCTCGTGCCCCGCGACGACGCCCCGGTAGGCGGGGCCCTCGATTCCTCGGTGCGTCTTGTGCTCGTGGTAGATGAAACCGATGTCGCTGCCGCAGATACCCGAGGCGCCGACCCGGAGCAGTACCTGCCCGGGACCGGGTTCGGGCACGGGCAGGGTGTCCAGGGCCGCGGTCGAGTCGCCGGGCAGGCGCACCCCGCGCATGACCTCCGGGAGCGGAGTGTCGGAGACCGTCGTGTTCATGGCTGGGGTTCCCCCGTTCGATCTGGAAAGTGCGGGTGGAGGGCTCCCGGAACCGCGGCCGTCCGAGGGCCCGGCGCGGTTCGGGGAGCACGTCCTAGGCGAGCCTGTTCGCCGTGTTGCGCTTGCTGAGGAGCACGTTGACGAGGACGGCCCCGACGATGATGAGGCCGCGCACCACGTCCTGGAAGAAGGAGTTGACGCCGAGCAGCACCAGCCCGTTGGCGATGACCGTGATGAAGATGACGCCCAGGAAGGTGCCGCCGAGCGAGCCCCGTCCTCCCGCCAGCGCGGTGCCGCCGATCACCACGGCGGCGATCACGTCGAACTCCAGTCCGGCCGCGGCGCCGCCGTTACCCGATCCCAGGCGGGCGGCGAGCAGAACACCGGTGATGGCTGCGAGCAGGCCGGTGGTGGCGAAGAGCAGGACGCGTACCCGGGACACGTTGAGCCCGGCGAGCTGGGCCGCGGCGGCGTTCCCCCCGGTGGCGTACACGGAACGCCCGTAGGCGGTGTACCTGGCGACATAGGCGAAGACGGCGAAGAGCACCAGCATGACCACCGCGGCGGTCGGGACGCCGAGGACCGAACCGCCGAGTACGTCGAGGACGGAGTTCTCGGGCAGGGGTACGGGCAGCGCGTCGGTCATGTACAGCGCCAGTCCGCCCAGGACGCTCCACAGCCCCAGGGTGGTGATGAAGGAGGGGACGTTGAACCTGGCCCTGAGCCACCCCGCGAGGGCTCCCCACAGCACGCCCATGAGCAGGGTGAGGACGATGGCTCCGCCCACGCCGAGGTTCCACTCGGTGGCGCCCTTGGCGACGACGACCGAGGCGAAGGCGACGGCCGGACCGATGCTGATGTCGATCTCGCCGGCGATGATCACCAGCGTGACGCCCCAGGCCGCGATGCCGATCGTCGCGGCGTTGCGCAGGAGCCCGAGCTGGTTGTCCAGGCTCAGGAAGCCGGAGGCGGAGAGGCCGAGAACGACGTAGAGGAGCAGGATGGCGGCCAGGAGGCCGATCTCGTTGAGGCGGTGGCCGTAACGGCCGATGAAGTCGCCGCGCGCGGTGACCGCCTCGCCGGTGACCTTGGTGGTGGTGGTCATTTCTACCTCGCCCTTCACGCCGCCATCGCGGCGGCCATGATGTTGTCCAGGGTGATGTCGTCGCCGGTGAACTCGCCTTGCAGGCGGCCTCCGCGCAGGGTCAGCACGCGGTCGCACACGAGCGGCAGTTCCTCGAGTTCACTGGAGACGAAGAGGATCGCCGCGCCCTGCTCCGCCAGTTCGCGCACGATGCCGTAGATCTGGGCCTTGGCCTCCACGTCCACACCGCGGGTGGGTTCGTCCAGGAGCAGGATGCGGCTTCCCGCGTGGAGCCAGCGGCCGATGACGGCCTTCTGCTGGTTGCCGCCGCTGAGGTTGACGATCGGGGTGTCGGTTCTGGCGGCCTTGATCGACAGCCGGTCGATGAGGCCCCGACCGATGGTCGAAACGCGGGAGGGGAGTACCGTCCCGGCCTTGGCGGCGCCTCCGAACCAGGTCATGACCATGTTCTCGGAGACACCCAGGAGGGGTACGACGCCCTCCCCCTTGCGGTCCTCGGGTGTGATGCCCACGCCCAGGCCCTTCATGGTCCGGGGAGAGGGGCGTGTCACGGGTGTTCCGTCCACCTCGATGGCCCCCTGGGAGGGGGCGAAGCCCGACAGCGCGCGCAGCAGCTCGGTGCGCCCGGAGCCCATGAGACCGCCCAGCCCCAGGACCTCGCCGGGGTACAGGTCGAAGGAGACGCCGTCGACCTTGGGCGGGACCGTCAGGTCCCGTACCGACAGCAGCGGTGTGCCGGAGGCGGTGGCACGGCGCGGCGGAGCCTTCTCCTCCTCCGCGTGTCCGAGCATGAGGGAGACGATGTGGCGGGTGGTGGCGCCCCGGACGGGCACGGTCTCCACGATGGCGCCGTCGCGCATGACGGTGACGTTGTCGGCGACGCGGCGGATCTCGTCCAGGCGGTGGCTGACGTAGATGACGCCCACGCCACGGGAGGCGACGCGGGTGACGGCCTCCAGGACGGTCTCGGCCTCGCTCGCGGCGAGCGCGCTGGTGGGCTCGTCGAGGATGAGCAGCAGGGGCCGCGCCCGGAAGGCACGTGCGATCTCCACCAGCTGTTGCTTGGCCAGGGGCAGCTCCCCGACCGGGACGTCGGGGGCGATGTCGACGCCGAGTTCGGCGAAGACCCCCTCGGCTCCGGCCCTCATGGCGCCGTAGTCGATGCGCCCGCGCCCCTTGGGCCAGGCACCGAGGTAGAGGTTCTCGGCGGCCGACAGCTCCGGGACCAGGCTGAGCTCCTGGTACACGGTGCCCACTCCGAGGCTGGCCGCCTGACGGATCCCGCCCTGGTCGAGCGGTTGGCCGTCGATCTCGATCCGGCCCTCGTCGGGGGCCTCCACCCCCGACAGAAGGCGGATCAGGGTGGACTTCCCGGCGCCGTTGCGCCCGAGCAGGGCCCGGACCTCCCCGGCACGGATCTCGAAGTCTGCGTGGTCCAGTGCCCTGACGCCGGGATAGCTCTTGGACGCGTCGCGGACGCGGGCCACGACGACGGTGTCGGGCGCCGCCGCGGCGGAGGTGTCACTCATGGGTGCTCCACAGGTGGGACGAGGGATGGGGGCGTGGCTCCGGCCACCGGTCAGGGGATGCCGTTGGGGTGCTCCTCCAACCACGCCGCGCCGTCCTCGGGCGTCGTGTACAGGTCGATGGGAGCGTCGGTGACGAACTGCTCGGGCTCCCGGCCCGCGATGACGCGCTCGACCGTCTCCCCCGCCAGGCGGCCGACCGCCCTGCCGGAGATGTCGACGTTGGCCTTGAGGATGTCGTGGTCGGCCAGCGCGCGGGCCGCGTCCGTGGACATGTCGCTACCGAAGACGACGACCTCCCCGGCCAGGCTCCGGTTGCCCACGGCGCGGACCGCGCCCATGGTGGCGCCGCCGGCCTCGCCGTAGAAGGCGTCCAGGTCGGGGTGGGCTGTGAGGAGCCGCTCGCCCACGTTGACGGCCTCGTCGATGGTGGCGCCCTCCTGGTTGGCGACGATCTCGGCTCCGGGCAGGCGTCCGAGGAGGGCCTCCTCGAACCCCTCGCGCCGCTGGACGCAGACCTCGACGAACTCGCAGTTGATGACGGCGATGTCGGGGTCCTCCACGCCCTCGGACGCGAAGTGGTCCGCGGCGGCTTCGCCGAGCAGGCGGCCGAACTCGTGGGGGTCACCGAGGATGTAGGAGGTCACGTACTCCCTGGCGACCTCGTCCTCGATGCAGGTGTTGTAACAGACCACCGGGATCCCACTCTCGTGCGCCAGGCGCACGGCCGGGACCGAGGCGGTGGCCGAGACCGGTGACAGGACCAGTGCGTCGACGTCGGCCGAGGAGACGACGTCGACGAAGGTGCTCTCCTCGGAGGCGTCACCGCGGGCGTTGAGCTCCAGGAGCTGGAGTTCGCGCCCGGACTCCTCGGCGTGGTTCTGCATGCCCTCGCGCACACCCGCGTAGAAGCCCTGCGCGTCCATGTAGACGACACCGATACGACCGTCCTCACCGAGCCTCGCACCGCACCCGGCGAGCATCACGGTGCACAGGGCGACGGCGAGAGCGGCGAACACACGGCCTGGGGGACGCGGCGTTCGTCTGCCCATGGGGACCTCCTCGACGTAGGGCGAACGCGCTCACCTGCGCGGACGCCTTCCTCAACTCCAGAAGAGCATGCCAGGTGACCCAGGTAACGTCAAGAATAAATAGTAATTAATTATTTTTCCCCGTGCAGCGGGCACAGCGAAGCCCGGCGCGGGCCGTGGAGGAGAGGGGGGTTCGCGGGTGCGTGGAAGGGCGCGGGGAAAGTCCGGCCGGGACGCGAAGAGGGAAGAGGGTGTCGTCACGGGTCCGGGGGCGGACCGGAGGAAGGAGGGAACGCGGCCGGGAGGAGGGGGAGCGCGATGGACGGACGGTCGGACCCCGCGGTTCACGGGGCGGGGCGGGACGGGCGGCAGGGCTGGGCCAGCACGCCCGTCCCGCTCATCCGGCGTCCGTCAGCAGCTCCTTGACCAACGCCGCCACCTGGTCGACCTGGACGAGGAACCCGTCGTGGCCGTGGGGTGAGGTGATCACCCGCGCCGACGCGGGCACCGGCAGGTGGCGGGCGATCTCCTCCTGCTGTTCGAGCGGATACAGGTGGTCGCTGCTCACCCCCGCCACCAGGGTCCGCTCGGGCATCCGGCGCAGGGCGTCGGCCACACCGCCCCGCCCCCTGCCCACGTCGTGGCCGTTCATCGCCTCGGTCAGCAGCACGTAGCTGGCCGGGTCGAACCGGCGGGCCAGCTTCCCCGCGTGGTGGTCGAGGTAGGACTCCACCGCGAAACGGCCGCCCAGGGCAGGGACCTCTCCGACCTGGGGGTCGCGCCCGAACCGGTCGTCGAACTCCCGCGTGCCCCGGTAGGTGATGTGCGCGATCCGCCGCGCCACCCCCAGTCCGGCGGTCGGTGACCGTCCGGTGCCGTGGTAGTCACCGCCGAGCCAGTCGGGGTCGGAGCGGATGGCGTGCAGCTGGGGCGAGGTCCACGCGATCTGCCACGCGGTGGTGGCCGCGGGGCAGGCCAGGACCAGGGCCCGGCGGACCCGGTCGGGGAAGGTGACGGCCCACTCCAGGGCGCGCATCCCGCCCATGGACCCGCCGATCACCGCCGCCCAGGAGTCAATGCCCAGGGTGTCGGCGAGCACCTCCTCGGCGCGCACCGTGTCGCGGATGGTGATCCTCGGGAACCGGCTGCCCCAGGGCCTGCCGTCCTCGGCGGTCGAGGAGGGGCCGGTGCTGCCCTGGCAGCCGCCCAGGACGTTGGGCGCCACCACGAGGAGGCGGTCGGTGTCCAGGGGCAGCCCCGGACCCACCAGGCCCTCCCACCAGCCCGGGCTGGGGTGGCCGGGACCGACGGCGCCGGTGACGTGGGAGTCGCCGGTGAGCGCGTGCAGCACCAGCACCGCGTTCGTTCTCCGCGTGTTGAGCCGACCCCAGGTCTGGTAGGCGATGCGCACGCCGGGCAGCGACTCCCCCGAGTCCAGTTCCAGGGGCGCCGCCCACTCCGCCCAGCGCCGTTCGCCGACGGGGTCGCCGTCCCGCCACCCACCGGCGACGGGACGGCTGGGATCCTCGGTCACCGGTGCGCCTTCGCCGCCTGGAAGCCCAGTTCGAGGTCGGCCTTGAGGTCGTCCGGGTGCTCCAGGCCCACGGCCAGGCGGATCAGCCCCGGCGTGACACCCGCGCCGGCCTGCGCCTCGGGGGTCATCTGGCTGTGCGTGGTGCTGGCCGGGTGGACGATGAGGCTGCGCACGTCGCCGATGTTGACCAGCTGGCTGAACAGCTCGGTGCCGTCCACGAAGGCCCGTCCGGCCTCGACCCCGCCGCGCAGGTCGAAGGAGACCACCGCGCCCGCGCCCTTGGGCAGGTAGGTGCGCGCCTGCTCGCTGAAGGGGCTGGAGGCCAGGCCCGCGTAGTAGACCTTCTCGACCTCGTCACGCGATTCCAGCCACTCGGCGAGGGCCTGGGAGTTGGCGACGTGGCGCTCCATGCGCAGGGACAGCGTCTCGATGCCCTGGAGGATGAGGAAGCTGTTGAGCGGGGCGATGGCCGCGCCGGTGTCGCGGAGGACCTGGACGCGGAGCTTGGCGGCGTAGGCGCCCGGGCCGAGCGCCTCCCAGTACTTGAGGCCGTGGTAGCTGGGGTCGGGCTCGACGAAGCCGGGGAAGCGGTCGCCGTGGGCGCCGAAGTCGAAGGTGCCCGCGTCCACGACCACACCGGCCACGGTGGTGCCGTGGCCGCCGAGGTACTTGGTGGCCGAGTGCACGACGATGTCGGCGCCGTGCTCGATGGGCCGCAGCAGGTAGGGGGTGGGCACGGTGTTGTCGACGATGAGCGGAACGCCCTCGGCGTGCGCGGCGTCGGCGACGGCGCGCACGTCCAGGACGTTGCCGCCGGGGTTGGCGAGCGCCTCGGCGAAGTAGAACCCGGTCTCGGGGCGGGTGGCCGCACGCCAGGCCTCGGGGTCGTTCTGGTCCTCGACGAAGCTGACCTCGACACCGAGTTTGGGCAGCGTGTAGCGGAACAGGTTGTAGGTGCCACCGTAGAGCAGCGGGCTGACGACGGCGTGACCGCCCGCGCCGACGAGGTTGAGCACGGCGGCCGTGATGGCGGCCGACCCGGACGCGAAGGCGACCGCGGCGACGCCTCCCTCCAGGGCGGCGAGACGCTGCTCCAGGACGTCCTGCGTCGGGTTCATGATGCGCGTGTAGATGTTGCCCGGCTCCGCGAGGCTGAACAGGTCGGCGCCGTGCTGGGTGTCCCGGAAGACGTAGGAGGTCGTCTGGTAGATGGGCGTGGCCCGGGCGTTGGTCGCCGGATCCGGCTGGGCCCCGGCGTGGATCTGCTGGGTCTCGAAGGACCAGGCCTTCTCGGCGGCGTCGTCCGTGGTCATGACACAACCTCTGTCTGTGTTTCAGGCCGATGGAGCATGAACGGGCTCTGACGGGAGAACCCTGGCTTCCGCCGCCGGAGCCGGAGGCTACGCAGCGCGCCCGGTCACACGGACTCGGGCGACGCGGGGGCGTCGAGGAAGCGCGGTCATGGGATGAGGCTAACATCCTGTTTCACCAGGCGACCAGCGTTTCTCACATTATGGACACCCTCAGGGCACCAGGCCGCCGTGATCCCTCCCACCACCGCCCCGCGCCCGCAGTCGGGTGTTATCCGCGCGCCGGCCCGGGTAGCTGGCCGGGTCAGGGGCCCGCCCCGGCGCGGGCCCCTGGCCCGGGCTCCCGACGGGGCGCCCGGCGATGTGCGGACGGAAGCGGCGGGCCGCCGNGGTGTCAGCTACCGAACAATCCACGGACTCTCACCTAGAGTGAACAAGCCACTACCGGACGCACGGGGGACGAGACCAGATGACACACGACTTTCCCGACGACCGCGGCAGCGACCCGGGGTCCTTCGACGAGTTCCTGGCGCGCTTCCTCGGAGCCCGGGGGCCGGTTCGCCGCGTGGACCTGTCCAAGCTGATGAGCTCCGAGGCCCAGCAGGTGGCCGACTCCGCCGTGCGGCGCGCCCTGGAGAGCGGCGGCGCCGACGTCGACACGGTCCACCTGCTGTGGTCGCTGCTGCGTCACCCGCCCACACGGGAACTGGTACAGCGCACCGGCTCCGACCCCCAGCAGATCATCGACGTGATCGACCAGGCTGTGTCCCAGACCCCGAGGACGGTGAGCGGGTCGGCGCGGCTCACCCCCGCGGCCAAACGCGCCCTCCTCGACGCGCTCCAGATCGCGCGTGCCACGGGCAGCTCCAGCATCACGCCCGAGCACCTGCTCTTCGCCCTGGCGGTCAACAGCGACAGCGCCGTGGGCCAGCTCCTGCACAGCTCGGGGATCACCCCGCAGTCGTTGCAGAAGGCGGCCGGGACCACCGCCTCCGCCGCCGCGCAGGGCGGTGAGGCCGAGCAGTCCGACACCCCGACCCTGGACGAGTACGGCACCGACATGACCGCGCTCGCCCGGGAGGGCCGTCTGGACCCGGTGGTGGGACGCGACGACGAGGTCGAGCAGTGCATCGAGGTGCTCGCCCGTCGCCGCAAGAACAACCCGGTCCTCATCGGCGACCCCGGCGTGGGCAAGACCGCGATCGTGGAGGGCATCGCCCAGCGCATCTTCGACGACGACGTCCCCGAGATCCTGCGCGGACGCCGCCTCGTCCAGCTCGACCTGGCCGGGGTCGTGGCGGGCACGCGCTACCGGGGCGACTTCGAGGAGCGCCTGAACGCGATCGTGGACGAGATCCGCGCCCAGTCCGACCAGCTGCTCGTCTTCATCGACGAGATCCACACCATCGTCGGCGCCGGTGCCGCCGAGGGCTCCACGAACGCGGGCAACATGCTCAAGCCCGCGCTGGCCCGCGGCGAACTGCACGTCATCGGCGCGACCACCGTGGACGAGTACCGCCGGAACATCGAGAAGGACGCGGCCCTGGAACGCCGCTTCCAGCCGATCCTGGTGCCCGAGCCGTCGGTGGAGGACACCATCGAGATCCTGCGCGGGCTGCGCGACCGCTACGAGGCCCACCACCAGGTCCGGTTCAGCGACGAGAGCCTGGTCTCGGCGGCCGAACTGTCGGACCGCTACGTCACCGACCGGTTCCTGCCGGACAAGGCCATCGACCTCGTCGACCAGGCGGGCGCCCGGGTGCGCCTGCGCCTGAAGACCTCCAGCTCCGCGCTGCGCGAGATGGAGGGCAGGCTGAGGAACCTGGAACGGGAGAAGGAGAAGGCGGTCCAGGAGGAGGACTACGAGCGCGCCTCGGCGCTGCGCGACGAGATCTCCTCCGCCAAGGGGTCGATCCACCAGGCGCGCGGGACCGGCTCGGCCGTCCCCGAGGTGACCGGCGCCGACATCGCCGAGGTGGTCTCCCGCAGCACCGGCATCCCCGTCTCCCAGCTCACCCAGGAGGAGCGCGACCGGCTGGTCAACCTGGAGAAGGTGCTGCACGAGCGGGTGATCGGCCAGGACGAGGCGGTCACGGCGGTCTCGGAGGCGATCCGCCGGTCGAGGGCCGGTCTGGGCGACCCCGACCGGCCGGTGGGCAGCTTCCTGTTCCTGGGCCCGACCGGCGTGGGCAAGACGGAACTGGCGCGCGCGCTGGCCGAGGCCCTGTTCGGGTCCGAGGACTCCATGGTCCGCATCGACATGAGCGAGTTCCAGGAGCGGCACACGGCCAGCCGCCTGACCGGCGCTCCCCCGGGGTTCGTGGGGTACGAGGAGGCGGGACAGCTCACCGAGGCGGTGCGCCGCCACCCGTACTCGGTGCTGCTGCTGGACGAGGTCGAGAAGGCCCACCCGGACGTGTTCAACCTGCTGTTGCAGCTGCTGGACGACGGGCGGCTGACCGACGGCCAGGGCCGGACGGTGGACTTTCGCAACACGGTGGTCATCATGACCAGCAACCTGGGGTCGGAGGCGATCACCGGCGGCGCCCCGATGGGCTTCACCAGTGACGGCCAGATGGACCCCGACACCGAGCAGCGGGTGATGCGGCGGCTGCGCGAGGAGTTCCGCCCCGAGTTCATCAACCGCATCGACGAGGTCATCGTCTTCAAGCAGCTGGGCGAGGAGCAGCTGGGCCGGATCACCCGGCTCCTGCTGGAGCGCACCGAGGAGCGGTTGAAGGCGCAGGGCATCACCGTGCGGTTCACCGACGAGGCGGTGGGGTGGCTGTCCGAGCGCGGCTACCAGCCCGCCTACGGCGCCCGGCCGCTGGCGCGCACCATCCAGCGCAACGTCGGCAACAAGCTCTCGCGCATGGTGCTGGACCAGCAGATCATGGAGGGCGACCACGTGCTGGTGGACGTGGACGAGGAGGGCGAACTGCGGATCTCCACGGTGCCGTCGTAGTCAGCCGGACGGATCCCGACGGTGGGGGCGGGCCGGTCGGCCGCCCCCACGGTCGTTCGGCGGTGCCGGTCGGAGGTACCGGTCAGCAGGCCCCGACGTCCCTCCAGACGCCCCACTCGCCCGTGGTGCCGGGCTCCTCTCCCCGGGTCCACCACTGGGCCTGGTACAGGCGCCCGCCGTGGCCGACCCGGTCCCCGGCCGTGTACACCGTGTCCGAGGACCAGGCCGGGGCCGCGCACTCGCCGGGGTCCGTGGGGTCCGTCGGGTCGGTCGGATCCGTGGGCGGGACGTCCCCGCTCTCGCGGACGCGCTCGCGGATCCACTCCCCCGCGGGCTTGAGGGACTCCGTACCGGTCCAGGGGCCGCCGGCCTCGCAGGTGCCGGGCTCGAACACCGCGCCGGAACGGAAGTCGTCGGAGAAGTTCCAGTTCACCCAACTGATCCGCTCCTCGGCCATGAGGTCCAGGTAGGCCTGGGCGGAGGCGAAGTCGTTGGGACCGTCGCCGGTGTACTCCTGGGTGCCGAACTCGGTGACGAACAGCGGCAGCTCCCGCGCCGCGGCCCGCAGGCCCTCCCGGTGGAAGTCGTCGTGCGAGGCCGCGTAGAAGTGGAAGACGTACATGACGTTGTCGGCGTCGACCGGGTCCTCGACGATCTCGGTGTGGTCGGAGTCCTCCGACAGACCCAGGGAGGACCAGCCGCGGGTCCCGACGAGGACGACGGCCCCGGGGTCCTCGGCGCGGATGACCGGGATCATCTCCTCGGCGTAACCGCGGATCACGTCCCAGGAGACCCCGTTGGGCTCGTTGGCGATCTCGTAGAGGACGTTGTCCTTGTCGGCGTGGACGGCGGCGATCTCGGAGAAGAAGGTACGCGCCATGTCGAGGTTGTGGCGCGGATCGCCGGGCGTGAGCATGTGCCAGTCGACGATGACGTACATGCCGCGCTCGGTGCCCTCCTCGATGAGCTCGTGGACCCGGTCGGTGAAGCCGCGCGGGTCGGTCTCGTAGCCGCCCTCCTGGACGTACATGGACACGCGCATGACGTCGGCGCCCCAGTCGTGGGCGAGCGCGTCCAGGGAGCCGTCGGTGAGGCAGTCGCCGTACCACTGGAGACCGTGGGAGCTCATGCCGGTGAGCTGGACGGTCTCGCCGCTCTCGTCGCAGAGCTTGGTCCCGCAGACGCTCAGCTGGCCGTGGGCCTCCACGGGGGTGACGGCGGCAGCGGCGGCACCGGTCGGAGCGGGGGAGGCCTCGGCCGGTCCCTGCGCGGCGGTGAGGACGGCGGGGGTGAACAGGAGCGTGCTGGCGAGCGCGGCGCCGGTCAGGGCGAGGCGTCGTCGGACGCGGGTGGGGGGTCGCACCAGGATTCTTCCTCACGGGTGGCGGTTCGGTCCGACCGTGACGGCAGACCCGAACCGGAAGGAGACTTTCCCGTGCAACCTAGGCTGATCGTCACCCAGGGACAAGCCCCCCTGACGGAACGGATGCGCGTTCCCGCACGCGGTTTCGGGGAGGGGCTCGTCCGGCACGCGTGCGCCTCCCCGCCGGGGACCTGTTCGGAGGGCCGCTCCGGCCTCGGACGACCGGGCGGGCACCCCGGAGACGGAGCTCGACGGGACCCTCCGGAGCGGTGCTCTTGGAGAGGCTGCGGAACACGGGGAGTCCGCGGGGCGCGCCGTGGTGACCCGCGCGTCCCACGGGCCCTTTCCGCCCCGGGGTCAGGCGGGGCGTCTCATGCGGGGCTGCCTCAGGCGGGCTCGGGCTCGGGTTCGGGCCCCGGCGGTTCGGGGAGCGGACCCGGGCCGGGCGGCTGCGGTTCCGGTTCGGGCGGGGGCTCGGGCATCGGTGTCGGGGGGAAGGGATCCGGCGGCATCGGGTCCGGTTCTCGCAGGGTCCCGTCACGGGTGCGGGTGTTCATCCGTACCTCCTCACTGGGCGGCGGCGCGCGGGTACGGCCGCCCGCGCGCCGCGCCGGTTCAGGTCCCGGCCCGCAGTCGGGGCAGGACCTCGTCCGCGTAGAACGCGAAGAAGCCGTCCTGGTCGTCACCCACCTGGCAGACGTAGACCTCGTCCGCACCGGCCTCCAGGTAGGGACGGATCGCCGCCACGTGCGCCTCCGGATCGGGCCCGCAGGTGATCTCCCCGGCCACCATGTCCTCAGTGACCAGGCTGTCGGTGAGCTGTTCGAAGTGGCGCGGCAGCGGGAGCAGCTGGGGCGCCTC